>NZ_JBEZEY010000029.1:0-98049 GCF_040649135.1 Micromonospora sp. NPDC049047 | reverse complement strand
GGTGGACGTGTTCATCGGGGTGGACACCGGACCCGAGGTGGTCACCGGGTCGACTCCGGGGGCGGCGCTGGTGTCGGTGTGCAGGTCGCCTCTCGGCGAGTGGCACGACGCGGCTCCAGCCGAACGGTATTCCGCGAGGGCAATTTAGGTGAGGCCCGGGGACACTGGACACACCGACACCCCTGTCAACGAGGCTACCCCCGCCCGTGTTCCGTGCCCCGCGGTGTCGACGGTCACACCACCGCCGGCAGGGTGGCCCGGCGCGCCCGCACCGCGGTGGCCAGGTGGTCGAGCACCTCGACGGTGTCGTCCCAGCCGAGGCAGGCGTCGGTGACCGACCGGCCGTACTCCAGCTCCCGGGTCGGGTCGAGATCCTGCCGGCCGGGCAGCAGGAACGACTCCAGCATCACGCCGGTGATCCCGCGCTGGCCGGCGGCCAGTTGGGCGGCCACGTCGGCGGCCACCCGCGGCTGGTTGCGGTGATCCTTGCCGCTGTTGGCGTGACTGGCGTCGATCACCAGCCGCTCCGGCAGCTCGGCGGCGCGGAGCAGGTCGAGCGCTCCGGCAACCGAATCGGCGTCGTAGTTGGGTCGGCCACCCCCGCCGCGCAGCACCAGATGGCCGTCGGTGTTGCCCCGGGTGTGCATGATCGCGGGGGTGCCGGAGAAGTCGATGCCGGGGAACACATGCGGCACCCCGGCGGCGCGGATCGCGTCCACGGCGGTGCCGATGCTGCCGTCCGGGCGGTTCTTCATGCCGATCGGCATGGACAGACCAGAGGCGAGCTGGCGGTGCACCTGACTCTCCACGGTGCGGGCCCCGATCGCGCCCCAGGCCACCGTGTCCGCGATGTACTGCGGCGTGATCGGGTCGAGGAACTCGCAGCCCACCGGCAGACCGACCCGCAGCACGTCGAGCAGCAGCGCCCGGGCCAGCCGCAGACCGGTGTTGACGTCCCCGCTGCCGTCCAGACCCGGGTCGTTGATCAGGCCCTTCCAGCCGACGGTGGAGCGCGGCTTCTCGAAGTAGACCCGCATGACGATCAACAGGTCGTCGGCCAGCCGGTCGGCTGCCGTGCGGAGACGCCGCGCGTAGTCGAGGGCGGCGGCCGGGTCATGCACCGAGCAGGGGCCGACCACCACCAGCAGACGGTCGTCCTCGCGATCCAGCACCCGGCCCACCGCTCGGCGACCGGTCAGCACGGCCGACGCGAGCGGGGCGTCCAGGGGTAACTCGTGGTGCAGCAGGGCGGGCGTGGTCAGCGGCACGACACGGTCGATCCGCTGATCGCTTACCCGATCGGTCTCCGGGGTCGTCACGGTGGGCATCCTTCCGCCGACCGTGCCCGGGGCCGGTGCCCGGGACGAGCCGGCTGCTCGTACGCAAAAGGGCAGGAACGACAGCTCCTGCCCAGCCGGCTCGGTCCGTGGTGACGTCAGTTCATGGTGAAGTCACCGGCGTGCGAGCCGGCTGCCTAAACCATCGATAGGAACGTGTCACGGGGGCAAGCGTACCCGACCGGACGGGAACGGCCGGCCCGTCGTCCCAAGATGCGGGGCACAGCCCGCGTGCCAGGGGCGGGGTCGGGGTAACAGGGGTGCCATGACAGAACACCAGAGCGATCAGGATCGGGTGGAGTCCCGCGCCCACCACCTCCTGCCGGAGGAGGCCGCCGTGGGCAGCGACGACCCGGAGGCGCAGGCCGAGGCCATCCTCACCGAGTCGGACATCCGGGAGGCGGACCAGAACGCGGCACCCGACACGGTGCTGGAACGTCGTACCTCCGATCAGACAGTGGTCGCGGTCGAGCCGCCGGACTGAGCGGTGGCGCCCCGCGCCCGGCGGGACCCCCGGTAGGTGTGCTCCCGCAGCCAGGTCAGCGGACCTGCCGCCCGCAGTTCGGACGGCAGGTTCCGCACCGGGTCGAACGCGAGCGCGGCGTCCTGCTCGGCGCTGAGCGGGACACCGATCGCTACCTGCCCCACCGGCCGCCACGGCCCGACGGCGGACGCGACAGCGAGCACCAGGCGCGGCGTGTCCGTCCGGGTCGCGGCGGCCACCGCGGGCAGGCTGCACCCGAGGTCGACGGAGTCGGGGTCGGCCAGCGCGGCCAGCCAGATGCGGCGGCGGCCCACGCGGTAACCCACGATCGTGCTGTACGTCCCGGTGAAGCAGCGTCGGGGCAGCGGCAGGTGTCGCAGTAGCGGGGCCGCGCCGCTGGAGCTGACCAGCAGGTCGAACGGTCGGCCCGCGTCGCGGTGCAGGCGCAGCGCGACGCCCAGCACGTCCGGCCAGCCGTCGGGCGTGGGGGTTCCCTTGGACAGCCGGACGGTGGCCCGGTACCGGCCGGGATCGTCAAGCAGGCCGACCCCGGTGGGCGGTCCGGGCGTACCCCAGATCATCACCTCGCCGACGAACGAGCGACCGGCCGGATGCAGCAGCCTGCCGTGGCGCAGCCGGCCGAGCGCGGCGCTGGCCCGTTCGACGACGACGGCGGACCGGGACGGGGGCGGGGTGACTGTCATTGCCCTCCGGTACCCCGGACGGCGGTCCCGATGCCCCGGGTCGGCTCGCCGACCCACCACAGGTCACCTTTCCGCCCACGAGATCGGATAGCGTCGGGGTATGCCCGACAGCGGTTACCCCTGGCCCATCGAGACGTCCCGACTGGACAACGGCCTACGCGTGGTGGTGAGTGAGGACCGCACCGCACCCGCGGTGGCCGTCAATCTCTGGTATGACGTCGGCTCCCGGCACGAGCCGACCGGGCAGACCGGCTTCGCCCACCTCTTCGAGCACCTGATGTTCGAGGGCTCGGTGAACGTGGCGAAGACCGAGCACATGAAGTTGATCCAGGGCTCCGGCGGCTCGCTCAACGCCACCACCAACCCGGACCGGACCAACTACTTCGAGACGGTTCCGGCCGAGCACCTGGAGTTGGCGCTCTGGTTGGAGGCCGACCGGATGGGCGGGCTGGTGCCCGCGCTCACCCAGGAGACGCTCGACAACCAGCGGGACGTGGTCAAGAACGAGCGCCGGCAGCGGTACGAGAACGTTCCGTACGGCGACGCCTGGCTGCGGTTGCTGCCGCTGCTCTACCCGCCGGGACACCCGTACCACCACGCGACGATCGGCTCGATGGCCGACCTGAACGCCGCCGACCTCGCCACCTTCCAGGCGTTCCACCAGACCTACTACGCACCGAACAACGCGGTGCTCACCGTGGCCGGCGACGCCACCGCGTCCGACGTGTTCGCGCTCGCCGACAAGTATTTCGGCGCGCTGCCGGCACGCGACGACATCCCGGCCGCCCCGGACGGCCGCACCGTCGCGGCGACCGGGCAGACGGCTGTCGAGTCGGTACGCGCCGACGTGCCGGCGCCGCGGGTGTACATCGCCCACCGGACCTACCCGTTCGGCAGCCCGGAGTACCACGTGGTCACCGTGCTCGCCACAGTCCTCGGCAGTGGGCGGGGCAGCCGGCTCTACCAGCGACTCGCCGACGGTGAACGGATCGCCCAGCCGGACCTGGTCGGGGCGTACGGGGTGGATCTGGCGCACGCACCGGCGCCGCTCATCGCCACCGCCACCGCCCGCGCCGGAGTGGGCGCCGAGCGGCTGGCCGAGGGCTTGGCCGAGGTGGTCGACGAGTTGGCCACCGTGCCGGTCACCGCCGCCGAGCTGGATCGGGCCAAGGCGATGCTCAGCACCGGGTGGTGGCGTCAACTGTCCACGGTGGATGGCCGCGCGGACCTGCTCGGCCGGTACGCCACGCAGTTCGGTGACCCGGCCCGCATCGCCGACCAGTTGCCGGGTCTGCTCGCCGTCACCGCCGAGCAGATCGCCGAGGCCGCCGCCGAGGTGCTCGCCACCGACCGGGTGCTGCTGACCTACCTGCCCGAGGAGACCCCATGACGCTTATCGCCGACCGTCCCGGCCCGGGTGCCGCCCGCCCGTACCGGTTCCCGCCGGTGGTCCGTCGCACCGCGGCCGGTGGTCAGGTCGTCGCCGCGCACCTGCCGGGGCAGAACCTCGCCGTGGCCCTGTTGCTGCTCGACGTGGGCGCGGGCCAGGAGCCGGTCGGCAAGGAGGGCCTGTCCGGGGTGTTGGCCAAGGCCCTCGAAGAGGGGACCGCGCAGCGGGACGCCGCCGCGTACGCGCTCGCCGTCGAAGGGCTGGGCACCGCGTTGTCGACCGGGCTGGACTGGGACTCGTTCCAGGCCAGCGTGGTGATCCCGGTGGACCGGCTCAGCGCCGCCGTGGAGTTGCTCGCCGAAGCGGTCCGTACGCCGAGGTTGGACCCGGCCGACGTCCGCCGGGTCCGGGACGACGAGGCGACAGCGCTGCGGATGGACTGGGCCAACCCGGGCCCCCGCGCCGACGCCGCGCTGCGCGGTGACCTGTTCGGCGCCCAGCACCGTTGGGGTCGGCCGATGCACGGCGACCCGGAGTCGGTCGCCGGGCTGGACGTGGAGGACGTCACGGTCTTCCACTCCGAGTGGTTCCTGCGCCCCGGCACCCTGGTCGTCGCCGGTGACCTGGACCGGATCGACCTTGACGCACTGGCCGCCGCGGCGTTCGCCGGCACCGGTGGCGGCCCGGCCGAGCGGGGCGGGCCGATCGAGGTGCCGCTGCACGACGGGCGGCGGATCATCCTGGTGGATCGGCCCGGCTCGGTGCAGTCCACGCTGCGGCTGGGCCACCCGTCGCCGCACCGGGCGCATCCCGACCACGTGCCGATGACGCTCGCCGGCACGGTCCTCGGTGGGGCGTTCACCTCCCGCCTCAACCACCTGCTGCGCGAGGTGCACGGCTACACCTACGGCGTCCGGGGCGACTTCGCCTCGTCGCGCCGCTTCGGTCGGTTCGGGGTCAGCTCCGGCGTGCAGACCGCGGTCACCGTGCCGGCCCTGGTCGAGGCGGTGGGTGAGATCAGCCGTACCCAGGCCACCGGGGTGACCGAGGACGAGCTGGCGGTGGCCCGGTCCTGGCGGGCCGGGCAGCTCTCGGTCGAGTTGCAGAGCCCTCGGGCGATCGCGTCCGCGCTCACCACGCTTGTGGTGCACGACCTGCCGGACGACTACCACGCCCGGCTGCGCGAGTCGCTGCTGGCGGCGGACGTGGACCAGGTCTCCGCGGCGGCGGCCACCCACCTGCACCCGGACGCACTGACCCTGGTCATCGAAGGCGACGCCGCGGTCATCCGCGACGACCTGACGGCCGCAAACCTAGGCACCATCCTCCCCTGACCCCATCCCGACCCACCCCACCCGGCCCACCCCGCCCTTCGGCCGGCCCCGCCCTTCGGCCGGCCCCGCCCTTCGCCGTTGATCATGAAGTTGTTGTCACCTGCCTCGGCGTGTCGTGGCAATAACTTCATGATCAACCGGGAGGCGGGCGGGTGGGCGGGGGCGGGTGGGAGGTGGGAGGGGGAGGGCGGGGGGCGGGGTGGGAGGGGTGGGGTGGGGTTTGGGGGTGTGATGCGGGACCCGGGGGGTGGGAAACGGTTCCCGTGTTCGGGGGTGGGCTGGGTAGCCTCGCGGGCATGAGGATCGGCATTGTGGGGGCCACCGGCCAGGTCGGTGGCGTGATGCGGCAGGTGCTGGCGGAGCGGAAGTTCCCGGCGGAGCAGGTGCGGTTGTTCGCCTCGGCGCGGTCCGCCGGGCGTGCGCTGCCGTGGCGCGACGGCGAGGTGACCGTGGAGGACGCCGCGACCGCGGACTACGCCGGGCTGGACATCGTGCTCTTTTCGGCAGGTAAGGGCACGGCACGGGAGTTGGCGCCCCGGGTCGCCGAGGCCGGCGCCGTGGTGATCGACAACTCCTCGGCGTTCCGGATGGATCCCCAGGTGCCGCTCGTGGTCGCCGAGGTCAACCCCCAGGCGGCCACCGACCGCCCGAAGGGCATCATCGCCAACCCGAACTGCACCACGATGGCCGCGATGCCGGTGCTGCGCCCGCTGCACGCCGAGGCGGGGCTTGTCGGCCTTGTCGTCTCCACGTACCAGGCGGTGTCCGGTGCCGGGCTGGCCGGCGTCGCCGAGCTGGACGAGCAGGTCCGCAAGGTCGCCGAGCACGCCACCGCGCTGGCCTTCGACGGCTCGGCCGTGGAGTTCCCCGCGCCGCGCTCGTTCGCCGAGCCGATCGCCTTCAACGTCCTGCCGCTTGCCGGTTCGATAGTGGACGACGGCTCGTTCGAGACCGACGAGGAGCAGAAGCTCCGCAACGAGACCCGCAAGATCCTGGAAATTCCTGACCTGAAGGTGTCCGGGACCTGCGTCCGGGTGCCGGTCTTCACCGGGCACTCCCTTCAGATCAACGCCCGGTTCGCCCGGCCGCTCACCCCGCAGCGGGCCCACGAGCTGCTGACCGACGCGCCCGGGGTGGCACTCACCGACGTGCCGACGCCGCTGCAGGCCGCCGGCCAGGACCCGACCTACGTCGGCCGGATCCGCGCCGACGAGACCGCCGAGTACGGGCTGGCACTGTTCTGCTCCAACGACAACCTGCGCAAGGGTGCCGCCCTCAACGCGGTGCAGCTCGCCGAGCTGGTCGCCGCCGAACGTCGCTGACCGTCGCGTCACCCGAGCCCTCGCCGGTCAGCGGCGGGGGCTCGGTCGCGTTCCGGGCGGCGGTCGGCCGGGCATGCTTGGATGGACAAAGCCGACGTCCACCTGGAGGAACCGTGCCGGACGACCGCACCCAGCAGGCGCTTACCGATCTGATCGCCGGCCGCTCGATGGGCGTGCTGGCAACGATCAGGCGGGACGGACGACCGCAGCTGTCCACAGTGGTCTACTCGTTCGACAGGGACGCCGGGCTGATCCGGGTCTCCGTCACCGACGGGCGGGCCAAGACCGCCAACCTGCGCCGGGACCCGCGGGCCAGCTTCCACGTCAGCAGCGAGGACGGCTGGGCGTACGCGGTGGTCGAGGGGCGCGCCGAGCTGACCCCGCCCGCCACCGAACCCGACGATGCCACAGTCGAGGAACTGGTGGACCTGTACCGGACGCTGAGCGGCGAGCACCCGGACTGGGACGAATACCGCCAGGCCATGGTCGACGACCGGCGGCTGGTGCTGCGTCTGCACGTGCAGCGCGTCTACGGGCTGGCGCCCCGCCGCTGACCCGGCCGAGTCAGCCCGGCTCGATCACTGTCACGCCGGGCCAGCGGTGCGCCGGCCGGTGCCGGGCCAACCGTTGCCGGGACCGGCCCACGTCCACCCGGGTCGGGTTGTGCCGCCAGATCCCGTCCAACAGATCCGTCAGACCGTACGGCGCGCAGATCTCCAGCTCGTCTGCCGAGCCCAGCCGTACGGCCACCGCTGTCGCGTACTCCGGCCAGGTGGCTACCGCCTCGGCCACACTGCGGTACGGCTCGATCGGGTCGCCGCCGAACTTCGCCGCGTACCAGGTGTGTACCGCCGCCTGGTTGCGGGCCTGCCACGGCGGTTCGGGCCATGCCGTCACCAGTCGGGCGGTGGCCCGCTGGTCGTCGTCGCGGCTCAGCCTCGCCGGGTCGAAGAAGACCACGTCCACGTCGTGGACTGTGGTCGGGTCGAACCCGTCGCCGTAGCGCTCGCCCCAGACCAGGTCGCGGAGAACACCCGCGCCGATCCAGGCGTCCGGCAGGCCGGAGTCACGCACCACGGTCAGCGCCCGGGTCAGCCAACCGTTGTCGGCGATCAAACTCCGCAACTCCTCCGCGCCGGTCATCGGTTCACCATAAGCGGCGGAGCCGACCTGCGTCCGCCTCGGCCGGGTGGGCCGGTGGTCGACCCGCCCCGCCCCGACCGCCCCGGCCCGCCGGCCCGCGCCGGCCCAGCCGACCGACCTGCCCCGGCCCGACCGGCCCGGCAGCAGCGGCACGGCGGGTGGCAGCGCGTCGGTAGTGGCGGGGAGGCCGGCGTTACCCCCTGCCGAGCGGCGGGTAGACGGGCCGTGCCGACACCGAGAGGGGAGCACCATGACAACGGTCGGAGAGTTCATGACGACCCGGTTGGTGACGATGGACGGCAACGACACACTCATCGCGGCCGCGCAGGAGATGCGCGACAGTGCGATCGGTGACGTGGTGGTGACCGACGGCGACAACGTGGTCGGCATCGTCACGGACCGGGACATCACGGTCCGGGGTGTCGCGGAGAACATGGACGCGGGTTCGACGCGGCTGAACCAGATAACCACCCGTGACGTGATCACGGTGAGCCAGTACGACGACGCGGTGGCCGCCGCGGACCTGATGCGCACGTACGCCGTACGCCGGCTTCCGGTGATCGACGACGGGCGCCTGGTCGGCCTGATCTCGATGGGCGACCTCGCGGTCGAGCGGGAACCGCAGTCGGTGCTCGCGGACATCAGCGCCGACGACCCGAACAACTGACCGTCCGCCGCGGGCGCGCGCCGGCTCTCCCCTCGCGGGGCGGGCCGGCGCTGCGCTGCCGGGACGCCGCCGCAGCTCACCCGATCCGGGCGAGATTGACCGGAGGGCCGGCGGGGACCCGTGCGGGGACGTGCAACGCCGGCCGGCCGCGCGACGCGAGTGCGGTGTGGGATCCCGGGCCCGGCAACTGGGAGGAGTTGACTCGAGGTGGACGCGACCACGAGGTTCTTCGAGGACCTGGACCGGCGGGGGTACGAACCCCTGCTGGCGAAGACCTCCGGGACCCTGCGTATCGACCTGCACGAGGGGGCGCAGACCCGGCACTGGCTGCTGAGTATCGACCACGGGCGGCTCGACGTGAGCCAGGAGGATCGAGAGGCCGACACGGTGATTGGTGCCAGCCCCGTCCTCTTCGACGACATCGCCTCGGGTCGGGAACACGGCCTCGCCGCACTGTTGCGTGGAGACATGACGGTGACCGGTGACGCCCGGCTGGTGGTGCAGGTGGAGCGGATCTTCCCGAGTTCGCCGGACGCCCGCGGGCCCCGTCGACGCTTCGCCGAGGAGGAATTCTGATGGGGCAGTCGAACACGGTCCGGATCCTGGACGGCAACACGTTCGTCGTCTGCGAGGACACCGGCGACATCGAGGCGACTCCGAGCGAGCCGACCGGGCTCTTCTCCATCGACACCCGGTTTCTGTCCACCTGGGTGCTGACCGTCAACGGTGAGCGACTCAACTCGCTCTCCTACGACGATCTGCAGTACTTCGAGTCGCGGTTCTTCCTCGTCCCCGGAATGGCCACGCACTACGTGGACGCGAAGCTGTCCATCATCCGCGAGCGGATGGTGGGCGGCAGCTTCCGGGAGCAGCTCACCATCCTCAACCACGACGAAAAGCCTGTCGATCTAGAGGTCCGGATGGACGCGGCGTCGGACTTCGCCGACCTGTTCCAGGTCAAGGACGAGATCCTCAACAAGAAGGGCGAGATCTACGCCGAGGTCGAGCCGGAGCAGCTCCGGCTGGGCTACCGCCGGGGCAACTTCCAGCGGGAAACGGTGATCTCCTCCTCGATGCCGGCCCGGTACGACCGCGACGGTTTCGCGTACACGGTTCATCTGGAACCCAACGAGCAGTGGGAAGCCTCGATCGACGTCCGGACGCACGCGGTTGGTCCGGGTGGCCGGGACCTGCGGTTCGGGCTGCGGGTGCACGGCACCGAGCGGCTCGCCCTGCAGCACGACCTGGAGCGGTGGATCGCCGACGCGCCGAAGGTCAACAGTGAGCATGGCCGGGTGGCCAGCACCTACCGGCGCAGCCTGATCGACCTGGCCGCGCTGCGCTTCTCGCCCCTGTCGCTCGGCGGCGCCACGCTGCCGGCCGCCGGCCTGCCCTGGTTCATGACCATGTTCGGTCGGGACAGCATCCTCACCTGCCTGCAGACGCTGCCGTTCACACCGCAGTTGTCGAAGACGACGCTGCGCATTCTCGCCTCGTTGCAGGGCAGTCGCTTCGACGACTTCCGGGACGAGGACCCGGGGCGCATCCTGCACGAGATGCGCTACGGCGAAACCGCGGCCTTCGAGGAGCAGCCGCACTCGCCGTACTACGGGTCGGTGGACGCGACGCCGCTGTTCGTCGTGCTGCTCGACGAGTACGAGCGGTGGACCGGGGACGTCGCGCTCGTCAAGGAGTTGGAGCAGGAGTCCCGCGCGGCGCTGCGGTGGATCGACAACTACGCCGACCTGGTCGGCAACGGCTACATCTGGTACGAACGGCGCAACACCGACACCGGCCTGGAGAACCAGTGCTGGAAGGACTCCTGGGACTCCATCTCCTACGCCGACGGGACGCTGCCGCCGTTTCCGCGTGCCACCTGCGAGGTGCAGGGGTACGCGTACGACGCGAAGATGCGCGCGGCCCGGATGGCGCGCCAGTTCTGGGGCGACCCGGCGTTCGCCGACCAGTTGGAGCGGGAGGCGGCAGCGCTGAAGGAGCGGTTCAACCGGGACTGGTGGGTGGACGACGGCGAGTTCTACGCCCTGGCCCTGGACCCGGACGGCCGCCAGTGCGACATCCTCAGCTCCAACATCGGCCACCTGCTGTGGAGTGGAATCGTCGAACCCGAGCGGGCGGAGAAGATCGCCCAGCACCTGGTGGGGCAGCGGCTCTTCTCCGGTTGGGGGGTGCGGACGCTCGCCGTGGGGGAGGCCCGGTACAACCCCATCGGCTACCACAACGGCACGATCTGGCCGTTCGACAACTCGTTCATCGCCTGGGGTCTGCGCCGATACGGCTTCGCCGAGGAGGCCGCGACAATCGCCAACGGCATCCTGGACGCGGCCACGTACTTCGACGGCCGGTTGCCGGAGGCGTTCGGCGGCTACCCACGGGACCTCACCAAGTTCCCTGTGGAGTACCCGACCGCGTGCAGCCCGCAGGCCTGGTCGACAGGCACCCCGCTGCTGCTGCTGCGGACCATGCTCGGTCTGGAACCGCACGACGGTCACCTGTCGGTCGAGCCGCGACTGCCGGTGGGCATGGGCCGGATCGAGGTGCTCGACATCCCGGGTCGCTGGGGTCGGGTGGACGCGTTCGCCCGGGGCCGGCTGGAACTGGACAAGCTCGCCGACTGACGGACCCGCCGGCCGACCCGGCGGCGGCGCGCGGGGCACGCCGCCGCCGGGTCGCCACCCAGCCTGGCAGGGTAGATTCTGCCAATGCCGGAGCTCGTGTACCCGCCCGTTATCGCCGCTGCGAAGACGATGTTCCGTCTTCTCGATCTCAAGATCACCATTGAGGGTGCCCACCACGTACCTCGTACCGGCGGGGCGGTGCTGGCCGGCAACCACATCAGCTACCTCGACTTCATCTTCGCCGGCCTGGGCGCGAACGCGTCGGGCCGACTGGTTCGGTTCATGGCCAAGAAGTCGGTCTTCACGCACAAGATCTCCGGCCCGCTGATGCGCGGGATGCGGCACATCTCGGTGGACCGGGACGCCGGCGCCGCCTCGTTCCGCACCGCCGTCGCCGCTCTCAAGCGCGGCGAGATCGTCGGCGTCTTCCCGGAGGCGACGATCAGTCAGTCGTTCACCGTCAAGGAGTTGAAGAGCGGCACGGTCCGGATGGCCCGCTCGGCGAAGGTCCCGGTGTTGCCTGTCGCGTTGTGGGGGACCCAGCGGCTCTGGACCAAGGGCCGCCCACGCACCCTGACCCGTCGGCACACGCCGATCACCATCCTGATCGGCGAGCCGATCGACCCGGCGGACTTCCCGGACCCGAACCTGCTGGCCGCCGAGCTGACCACCCGGCTCAGCGCGCTCGTCGAACGGGCCCAGCGGGAATACCCGGACGCGCCGGCCGGCCCGGACGACACCTGGTGGTTGCCCGCGCACCTGGGCGGCAGCGCTCCCACTCCGGAGGAGGCCGCCGCGCTGGAGGCCGCGGAGGAGCAGCGCGAGACCAGCCGCTGACAGTGGGTTGGCCGGATCGTTCCGCACCCGGTCAGGATGATGTCTGCCGGTGCGGACGCCGTTCGGTCAGGATCTTCAGACATGAGCAGAGCGGCCCTCGTCGTGATCGACGTCCAGGAATCCTTCCGGCAGCGCCCGATCTGGGCGTACGGCTCCAACCCCGACCTGGTCCGGCAGGTCGAACGGCTGGTCGCCGTTGCCCGTGAGCGCGGCGACCTGGTGGTCTGGGTGCTGCACTCCGAGCCCGGCACGGGCGGGGTGTTCGACCCCGCCGTCGGGCACGTGCGGCTGATCGACGGGCTGGTGCCGGCCGCTGACGAGCCGACGCTGGTCAAGACCGCGCACAACGCCTTCACCACCACTAACCTCCAACAGCTACTCACCCAGGCCGGCATCCACGACATCACGGTCTGCGGCATCCGCACCGAACAGTGCGTGGAGACCACCACCCGGGTCGGCGCGGACCTCGGTTACCGGATGACTGTCGTCACCGACGCCACGCTCACCTTCCCGATCCCGCACCGGGACCTGCCGGAGACCGCCACCGTCGCCGAGATCCTCGCCGACCCGCGCACCCTCACCAACGAGGAGATCGTCACCCGCACCGAGTACGCGTTGGCCGGCCGCTTCGCGACCATCCGTACCGTCGACGAGGTGACCGGCGCGACCCTCGCCGGCACCCGGAGCTGACCCGATGACCCGGGTCGTGTTCCTGCTGGTGCCACAGTTGCACCTGCTGGACCTCGCCGGACCGGCCCAGGTCTTCTCCAGCGCCGCCGACCTCGGGTACGACTATCTGTCGCACTACGTCGCCGAGCGGGAGCACGTGCCCACCGTGCAGGGCGTACCGCTGGTCGCCGACACCCGGTGGCCCGAGCTGACCCCGGACGACCTGCTGATCGTGCCGGGTTGGCGGCCGGCGGCCCATGGCCCCGAGGGGCCGGTGTCGCCCGGCGACCTGCGGCGGCTGGCCGAGCACCACGCGGCCGGCGGCACTGTGGCAAGCGTCTGCTCCGGCGCGTACGCCCTGGGCCGGGCCGGGCTGCTCGACGGCCGGCGGTGCACCACCCATCACGAGGTGCAGGACGACCTGGCCCGCCGTTACCCGGCGGCCCGGGTCGTCCGCGACGTGCTGTACGTGGTCGACGACCGGGTGGTCACCTCGGCCGGCATCGCCAGTGGAATCGACGTGGCGCTGCATCTGATGGCCACCCGGCACGGCCCGGCGGTGGCGGCGGAGATCGCCCGGACCCTGGTCGTCCACGCCCGCCGCAACGGGCACGAGCAGCAGGCGAGCGCGCTGATGCGGCACCGTTCCCACCTGTCCGACTCGGTGCACCGGGTGCAGGACCTGATCGACGCCCGGTACGCCGAGCCACTGCCACTGGCCGACCTGGCCGCCGCCGGGGGCGTTGCCGAACGCACGCTCACCCGGCTGTTCCGCGCGATGACCGGGCTCACCCCGCTCGGCTACCAGCAGCGGCTGCGGGTGGAGCGGGCCGAGCACCTGATCGGGCACGGCGCGACTGTGGAGTCCGCCGCCCGGGCCGTCGGCTTCACCGATGCCCGGATGCTGCGCCGCCTGCGAGCCCGCTCCACGGGGTCGGCTCCGGCCCTGAGCGATAGTAGTCGTCCCGGGAGTGGAACTCCACAGGCAGCGACCCGGGCAGCGTGACCCGGGCGTCCCCGGCCAGCAGACTGGGGCCGGCCCGCAGCAGCAGCACGTCGCGTTCCTGGGCCGAGAGGTCGACAAGTTGGGGGCGGGTGAGCCGGAACTCGGCCACCGCCCGGCGGACCTGCTGGGCCAGCGCCACCACCGCGGCGGACGGCCCGCCCAGGGCCAGCGCCGGCTGCTGGATGGTGCGCAACGCGTCGCAGACGATCAACAACTGCGGCGGAGTGTCCCGCTCGGCGGCCGGCAACTCCAACCGGGACGGCCACTGCCAGCGGATCTGGCCGCTCATCAGGCCGTTCAGCCGGGCGGTTGGCCGGACCCGGGGCGTGTCGCCGCCGACCAGCGACAGCTGCGCGCCGCTGCCCACCCAACAGATCCGCTGGTCGGTGACGGTCACCGAGACCGGTCCGGGCAGCTGCCAGCGACGCCGCGCCTCGGTCGGCCCGAGCAGGTAGCCCGCGACCAGCAGCCGGTGCCGCCCGAGCACCCGCTCACCGGGTGCGGGGCGCAGGTTGTAGTGGCGATCCAGGGTTGGCCCCGCATCATCGTCCGGAGCGTCGAACCGGTGGGGCCCGATGAAGAAGGGGGACGTGTCGGCGTGCATCGTCACGACCTTCCGGTCAGCTGGCTTATGTAGGCAGCCTGCCGGATGCCAGCGGCGCTGTCATGACGCCCGTTAGGGGGTCGGCCGGTCGTGCGTCGCGTGTGACCGGTAGATGCCAATCTCCTCCGGGCGGACGAGGCCGTCCTCGATCGCCCGGGCGAGCAGCGCCGACTTGGTGGCCGCTGGCCGCCCCGCCCGGGTGTACTTGATCCGGGCCCGGTCGACGTACTGCTTCACGGTGTGTTCGCTGATCTGCATCCGGCGGGCCACCGAGGCCTTGGACATCGACTGGAACCAGAGCAGCAGCGCCTCACGCTCCTTGTCGGACAGCATCGGCCGGTCCGGCCGTGGGTCGCCGACCATCGCCCCGGCCAGCGCGGGTGGCACGTACGGGCGGTCGCTGGCGGCAGCCAACACTGTCGCCACGCAGTGCTCCCGACCCTCGTGCTTGGCCAGGAACGCCACCGCCCCGGCGTCCAGCGCCGCGAGCATGGTCGGCGGGTCGGTGTGCTCCGAGTAGACCACCACCCGCCGCCCGGCGGCGCTGAGCTCGGCCAGCTTGTCAAGCGCCATCCGTCCGTGCAGCCGCAGGTCGAGCAGGACGACGTCGGCGTCCGGTGCCGTCCGCAGCACCTCGTCCGGGTCGTCCCCGGTGGCCAGTACGGTCAGCCGCGGCTCGGTGGCGAGCCAGGCGCGGACCCCCTCGACCACCACCGGGTGGTCGTCGACGATCGCCACCCCGATCGGCCGGTCACCGGTCACCGCCGCCACTGGGTCTGCGCCCATCTGATGCTTCCGTCCCGTTCGTAGAGGTGCTGCACCGGACCGTCGTCGTGCTCACCGGGGGGTGGGCCGGTGGCGTCCGGGCCCTCCCGGTCCGGTGTGACAAGGCTGACCACCACCTCGTCCGGCCCCGACACCACTGTCAGCCGGGCCCAGTCCCGGGCGTCGGCGAGGACGCCGGTAAGCGGGTCGGCCAGCCGGCGTCGGATCTCCACCGGCAGCGGCGGCGGCGTGCCGATGGTGACCAGGTCGATCGGTAGGCCGTTGCGTTCGGCCAGGTCGGCGGCGGCCCGCAACTCGTGCAGCAGCGGGTCGGGCACGTCGTCGGACTCGGCGATCAGTCGGCGCAGCCGGGCGGCGGCCAACACGCAGCGACGCTGCACCTCCGGGTCGTCCGGGTCGGCCTGGCCGGCGGCCAACTCCCCGAGCACGCGCCCGGCCGCCGAGCTGACCAGGGCGAGCCGCTCCCGGCGCTCCTGGAGGCCACGTTCGGCGGCATCGCGCTCCGCCGCCATCGTGTGACCGGCGGCGGAGACGGCGGCCCGCTCACGAGCCAGGCTGACGATCGTCGCGCTGCCCACGAACACCGCCACCGGGAGTGAGAACGTGCCGTAGACGTACATCACGTAGCGTGCCACGTCGGCCGGGTCGGGGCCGTGCCCGAGCACCGCGACGAGCGCGATGGCCGCGTGCGTGCTCAGCAGCGCGACAAGCCCCACCACCCGCCGGCCCCACAGTGCCAGCACGAAGAACCAGCCGAGCGTGCTCCAGACCCAGTTCGCGGCGGTGAACAGTTGTCCCTCGCCGACCGCGGCGAAGACCGCCACGTCGACGGCCAGCAGCAGCCCGGCCAGCGGCCACGGCGGCAGCGGCGAGCCGCGCAGCAGCCGCACCCCGGCCACCGCGCCGGCCACCGCGACCACCGCCCAGGCACCGAGCACCACGGTCGGCGCGGTGAACTCCGTGCGGACGGCCAGCACCGCGGGCAGCCCGATCGCGACGTGCCAGGCCAGCGCGATGGCCACGGCGGCGATCCGGGCACCCCGGTCGGACGCCTGCGCCACGGCGGCCGGCGCGGCGAGCCCTGCCACGGATGCCGGCTCCCGGGGGGTGGGGACCCGGGGGTGCTCCGCTGCCTCCGGAGGGCCGGTGTGCGGTGCTGGTGCGTCGAGATCAGCCGACACCGGGCCACTCCAGTCGGATCCGGGTGCCGGCTCCGGGTGCCGATCGCACGTCGGCCCGCCCGCCTACCGATTCCATCCGGCCGTGGATCGACTCGCGCAACCCGTACCGGTGGGGAGGCACGGTCGCCGGGTCGAAGCCGGGGCCGTCGTCGCTGACCTCGACCACGACGCCGATCGCGTCGCGGCTCAGCCGCAGCGCGACACCCGCGCCCGGCGCGTGACGTGCCACGTTGGACAGCGCCGCGTAGGCGCTCTCACCTATCGCGTCGGCCACCCCGGCCGGAACCGCGGCCGGTGCCAGGTCCAGCTGCGGGGAGAGCTCGGGCAGCCGGCCGGCCGCCGCCCGCAACCGCGCGTCGAGCGGCACCGGGCCGTCGCCGGCCACCGGGTCGACGTCGGTGAGTGCGACGAGGGTACGCAGGTCGCCGGCGCACCGGTCCCGGAAGCTGGCCGAGGACCCCGCCACCGCGCCGAGCCCCACCATGGTGAGGCTGCCGAGCACAGTGTCGTGCAGGTCGCGGTTCTGCTGGCGTTCGGCGTCGCGGGCGGCGCGGGCGACTAGCGCCTCCCGGGTCAGCCGCTGATGCTCGACGAACGCGCGGTCGGCCCGACCGATGCGTCGACGCATCACCGCCGCCATCATCGCCGTGCAGGCGGTCTGCACAAGCAGAGTGGCCGCGTGCGCCCGAGCCTCGGTGGGGCTGCCGGCCGCCTGTGCGCCAGTGGCGTACGTGGCGGTGAGGAGCAGCCCGGCCGGGATCGACAAGCGCGCCGGGGCGGTGGCCTGTGTGTTGATCACCGTGGTGCTGGCCAGCACGGCGATCCAACTGCCCTCGCCGGGCAGCACACCGGGTGCGACGAGCACGGGGATGAGGAGGCAGGCCAGCGCGGTGAGCGCGACGTCGGCGGCGACCAGGTGCGGGGTGATCCCGTGGCGTATCGCGCGGTAGGCGTACCAGATGGACCAACCGGTGAGCGTGGCCACGACGGGCAGCAACACGGCTGGTTCGACCGGGTCGGCCTGCACCGACAGGGCCACCGCCCCACCGACCACTCCGCAGGTCAGACGCAGCAACGCCGGGATGGTGGTGAAGATGAGGCCCAACGCGCCACCGGCCGGGTTGTCCAGCGTGGGCGACACGGCGGGGGAGGCAACGGCCGGCATCGGGAGGTGTCCTTCCGACAACGACCCGGTAGGGGTCCGCGCGGCAGAGATCGACATCGGAGAATAACATGCGCGGCGGTGAGCGTAACCCACTGTACGTGCAGTGTCGCCGATGCGTCATAGGGTGCGGCCGGTGTCCTCCAGCGACTCGAAACCGAGGTCGCCGGCATGGCTGTCGACCGCCTCGTCGTACCCCCTGACCAGCAGCGCGCCAAGGTGCCGGCGGGCGTCGCGGGTCTGCCCGGCGTCCCCCGGTCGCTCGGGTCACGCCCGACGGCCTGGCGCCCCGACCGTCCGGTTGGAACCGGGCGCGCCCGTCGCCCGTCCCATCCTCGGGTGGAAAGGTGGTGAGCCGGATGCGCTCGGGTCGAACGGCACTGACTGTGGCACTGCTCGGCGTGGCGCTGGGTGGCTGCGGTGGCACGGGCAGCGGGCCGGGTGGGGGCGGCGAGCCCGGCCCGGCCCAGATCGTCGAGACGTGGACCTCCTGCGCCGAGGCGGCACCGCAGGCCGGCGCGATCGTGTCCGTGCCGAGAACGGGAGCGCCGACACCGACCGGAGTCGAACCGACGGTCGGGCGCGTCGACGCCGCGTTCACCCCGGTCGCGGCAGTGCTCTGCGGGCGGGAGCTCAAACCGCGCCCCGGCGGAGGACGGGACCAGGTCGCCACCGAGCGGCGCGCCGCACAGATCGCGCCGCTGCTCGCCGCGCTGCGTCTGCCCGATCAGGAATCCGACAGGGGGATGGCCTGCAGCCTGGAGATGGTCGTGCCACCGTGGCTGGCCCTGCTCGACGACCGGGGCCGCTGGCTGCGGCCGTACCTGCCGACGGACACCTGCGGCAAACCGCGCGCGGAGGTGCGGACCGCACTTGCCGAGTTGCCGACGACAGTCGTGGCCAGCCGCGTCGTCGGGCAGGTCGAGGGCCCGGCTGCCGAGGCCGCCGGATGCGCGCAGCGGTGGACGGACCTGGTGTGGGTGGAGACAAACAACGGCCGACCCGGGCCACCCGCGCCGGCCACCTCGCCGGCCGCCGGGCCGCTGCGCCTCTGCGTCTACGAGGTGCCCCCGGCGGAGCGGGGTGGCGGCAAACCGGCAGGCGATTTCGTGTACGGCGGGCAACTGCCGACCGAGCGTCAGGCGGGCGTGCTGCGGGCGCTTGCCAACCGTCGCGCGGTGGCCGACTGCACCACGCCGGCGTCCCGTTTCGCGGTGCTGCGCCCACTGGACGGCACCGCCGGCCCCGACCGGTACGTGGAACTCGACGGCTGTCGACGCTTCCTGGTCGCGGCGTCGACAGGCGGTGGGCAGCTCGGCCAGGGCGACGAGGCGCTGGCCGCCCTGCTGGGGCCCGTCTGAGCCGGCGCACCGGATTCGGCAGGCGGCACCCGCCGTCTGCCAGCGGTAGGGGGGACGCTTCGCGGCCAGGGAGTAGGGTGAAAATTCTGTAGCCGATGCTCCTGGACGGGGCGAGGCGAGCCGGCGTCAAGAAATCGGCGCGGGTTCCAGATCTGTCCGAGGATCTGTGCAGCAGTGCGCCAGGCGCGCTGCCATCCGCGCGCCCATCGGCTCCGCTGCCCGGCGGGCGCGCCGGCACCGAGGATCTGGTGCACATGCCCCGCCGACCGACCGACCCCGCCGCCGCCTTCGCCGAACTCGGGAGCATCAAGCTCTCCGAGGTCAGTCTCGACGAGGTTCTGCAGCGCGTCGCCGAACTCGCGAAACGCGTCCTGCCCATGCCGGTGGAGGTGTCGGTCACGTTGATCCGCGGTGGGGTCGGACACACGGCGGCCTTCACCAGCGAGCTGGCCCGTGAGACGGACGATCGGCAGTACGCCGAGGGCCGCGGTCCGTGCCTGGACGCCGCGGCCAGCGGTGACGTCCTGTCCGTGCCCGATGTCGCAAGCGAGGACCGGTGGTCCGAGTGGGCCGACCGCGCGCGGCAGCAGGGCCTGGGCAGTTCACTGTCCATCGGCCTGCCGATCCAGGAAGCTGTCGTCGGAGCGCTCAACGTCTACGCGCACACACCCGAGGCCTTCGACGCCGAGACCGTGACGGTGCTGGAGACGTTTGCCGCGTACGCAGCGGTCGCCCTGTCCAACGCCCAGCTCTACGACAGCACCGCGAACCTGGCCCGGCAGATGCATGAGGCGATGGTCAACCGGGCGGTCATCGAGCAGGCCAAGGGCATCATCATGGGCGAGCGGCGCTGCACCCCGGACGAGGCGTTCGCGGTCCTCGCCAAGGTGTCCCAGGACGCCAACCGCAAACTGCGCGACGTCGCCGCCGCGCTGGTCGAGAGGGCCGCCCGGCCGTCGAGCCCCAAGCGTGATCGCGGCGAGGTGGGATACCTACCGTGACCGCTCGACAACGGGTGTGCCGCCCGTGGTGACGGTCCGGCAGGCGTAGGTCCGGCCGGTCCGCCACCGGGCGTACGAGTCGACTGGCGGTCGGCGGTCGGTCCCATTACCGTGGAGTTCGGGTCAAGCCACGCGCCCATCCTGTTACGGATCATGACAGGGGGCACGAGCCTATGATCGAGCGTCAATCACTTTTCCAACCGCATTTCACGCGTCCCACTGCGGCAGTCAGCCCTGGGCCTGTCGCCCCAGCGCCACTCGGCACCCACCATGCGGCTGACTCGGCCGAGTTGTCGTTTCAGGTGACTCGCTTCACCGAGCCCACGGACCTGACCGCGACCATCTCCGCCGACCGGATGGTCGTCGCCCCGGTCGGCTATGTCGACATGGACACCGCGCCGCGCCTGGCGACGGCACTGTGCAACGCGATCGACAGCCATCCCGAAGTCTGCTGCGACCTCACCGGCATCAGCTTCTTCAGCGCGGCAGGTGTGCACGCCCTCCTGCTGGCGCGTGACCGGGCGGATCGGGTCGGTTCCCGCTTCTCGATCCGAGGCGCCACCGGAGTCACCCTGCGGGTGCTGCGGATCACCGGGGTGGCTCCTCTGCTCCTCGACCACGAACGTGGCTGAGACGCTCCGATCTGTGGGGCCGGCGCACCCCCGTCGACGGGCGGGTGCCCAGGCCAAGCAGTGCCGATCCCTGGCGTCCGCCGACCTGTTCGGGTCACCCGCCGCGGCGGCGTCACCAGGTGTCGGGGCGATCCAGGTCGCGGATCGGCTGGTAACCGCCGAGGACCACCAGCCCGTCCGACTCACCGTAGCCTTTCCCCCAACCCCTGAGGAACGCCTCGACGACGCAGGGCGCGGCGACCATCTGCAGGACGTCGCTCCCCTGCCGACGCGCCCGATACGGGCCCGCGACGAGATCGCCGGATCCGACGTCGTAGCCGTTCGGAGCGGGTTGGGCCCGGACGGTGAGCCAGCGACCGGCGTCGTCACCGACGACGAGTGAGCCTTCGACGAAGGAGCCATGCCCCGACCGGCCGAGGGTGACCGAGCATTCGAGCAGCCGTCCGCCGGGAGGCATCGACTCCAGGCGGAACGGCACGACACAGCGGTGGGCCGCGTCGAACCGGACCCGGCTCGTCATGGCTGTCGCCTCGTCACGGCTGGCGGCGTACGTGTCCAGTTGGGCCCAGAGCCCGTCGGCGGGTTGCCAGCGCACGAACCAGAGCTTCTGGTCGCCGGACGGATCGAACCAGGCGACCCCGGGCCGGTCACCGACGCGCACGTCGGTGTGGGCCTGCGGCCGTCCAATCGAGGGCAACGTCTGCTGTAGATCGTCCAGCGACGTCACGGTGCGGGCAAGCGCGAACCGGGCCTGACCGGTCGGCCCCCGAAGCTCGACGCTCTCGATGCCGCGCCCGGCGCGCCAGGTCGCGTACTCGGCGCCGTCCACCAGGGAATCGACCGAGAAGTGCACAAGGTCAGGGTCGACGCCGACGTCCTCCGGGCGTGCGGTGGCGCCGGCCTGCCCGGACGCTTCGGGCAGCAGGAGCGCCGCGGCCGGCATGATCGGCTTATCGGCGCCCCCGCCGATTGGCAGCGCCACCACCGCGGCGAGAGCGAGACACGCCGCTGCCACGCCCCCGGCCACGAACCCGCGGTGACGGCGTCGGAGCTGCCGACCCCGCTGACGTGCCTGTTCCACTATCGGTGTCGGGTCGATGTCGCCACCCGCACGCCTGTTGAGCGTGGCGGCGAGCTGCTGATCGAGGTCGCTGAACATCAGAACCCTCCTGTCCGGGCGGGGATCGTGGCTTCCTGCCGCTTCCGCAGCGCGGCCAGCGCACGCTTCGCGTGGGTGCGAACGGTGCCTGCCGAACACGACATGATTTCGGCGATCATGGCGTCGTCCAGATCCTCGTAGTAGCGCAGAACGATCACGGTGCGCTGACGGGTCGGCAGCTCACGGACGAGTCGCCACAACGCGTCGCGTTCGGCGACAGTTGCGGCCTCGTCCGCAGTGCCGACCCGGTCCGTCACCGCGGCGACCGAGACCTCCCGGCTGCTGCGACGACGCCACCACGAGTGCTGCGCGTTGACGAGCATCCGACGGACGTAGGCGTCCGGCTGATCCGTCCGGGAGATGCGCCCCCACCGGGCGTAGGCCCGGGCGAGAACCTCCTGAACGAGATCCTCAGCTCGGTGCTCGTCGTCGGTCAGCAGCCGGGCGAGCCGGATCAGCGCTGAAGTGCGAGCGAAGGCGTACTCCTCGAACGTCACGCCCTATTAACGCCGTGGGTCAACCGGCCCGTAGACACCCGCCGGGTGTTTCTCGTCGGCTGCGCGGCGTGTGCCCGACCGACCGGCGGCGGTCCCGGCCGCAGGCCGCCGGGCCTCCTCACGCCGGCAGAGAAAATCTTTGTCCGAAGCAATAGATTTTCTGCCGGCCGTGAGCTAACGTTCCTGAGGTCAAAGACGGAGCACGTAAAGACGCTGACGTGACCGCCCCACCCGAGGGCGAAGGAGCGAGGCCAGAAACGAGGGCCCGCTCGCAACAGGTACGGGTGCGGCCAACGCACGTTCAGGGCTGCACCCGAGGCAGGGTTCGTCGTACGTGTCAGGGCCAGGAAGTCGCGTGGGGCTCCGACACCGACGGACAGCACGAGGAACGACAGAGGAAATCAGAGGCAAGGGAGGGCGCAACACCGTTGGATCGCCCGCCGTCAGCCGCAGTCCTGGGCTGGGCGCGGACACCGCAGTTTCCATCGAACGAAAGGTGGTCTCCGGTCACGCTTATGCGATCCTCGCACCCGACTCCGTCGTCGACGGCCGGTGCGGACAAGACAAGCCGACGATCCGTCGGCAGATGGTGTTCCTGACCCACAACCCTTGGGCCCCGGTGCTTCCGAGCACCGGGGCCCTCGTGACGGAGGTTTCATTGACCCAATCCGACGACATGCTCGACGACGAGGACTACCCCGCCTACACCATGGGCCGTGCCGCCGAGATCATCGGCTGCTCGCAGGACTTCCTCCGTAGGCTCGGCGACGCCAAACTGATCGACCCGCAGCGCTCCAGTGGCGGGCACCGCCGCTACTCCCGCTATCAACTGCGCCTTGCCGCGCGCGCCCGGGAGATGTGCGACCAGGGCACCGACATCGCCTCGGCCTGCCGGATCCTCATCCTTGAGGACCAACTCGAAGAGGCCCTTCGACGCAACGAGCGCTACCAGCAGGGCTGAGCACTCCCCGTCGGCCGTCCAGCCGACCAACGGGCGATCGGGTCATCGGGCCGGCCTCCCGTACCGGCTGAGGACAGCGGCGCCGACCTGCTCGGCCGACAGGCATTCCAGGTACGTGGGTGGACCGCCGGCGGGAAAGAGCCGCTCCTCGGTGCCGAGGATGGTGGGGAAGGTCAGGAGCCGGTACTCGTCGATGAGGTCTTCGGCCATCAGCGTGTGCACGACGCGCAGGCTGCCAGTGATGATCACATCGCGTTGTTCGTGTTTCACGGTGTCGGCGAGGTTGCCGTTGATGACCTGCGAGTTCGTCCACGCCGAGGCGTCGGTCAGGGTGCGGGAAGCGACCAGCTTGGGGATGGTGTTCATCCGGACGGAGAACGGGTCGTCGCGTCCTGGCCACAGCCGCGAGAAGAGCTGCCAGGTCGTGCGGCCGAGCAGCAGGACGCCGTCGTCCAGTGCGCTGCCGAGCCGGAACTTGTCTCCGGCGACGGTCTCGGGGCCGTGCCGGAACGCCCAGCCGCCGGTCGGCGTGCCACCGGAGCCATCCGGGTCAGACACGATGCCGTCCAGGGTGATGAACTGTATGACGATGACGCTCACGATGGTGTCCCTCTCCGTCGATGGTCACCGGTACATACCTGCGGCTCCCCCCGGACTCATCGCGGTCGACGAAACTAGTCACCAGGAATCTGTCGGGGCAGGTCGAATGCCTCCCATACGGCAGGGTCAGCGAACACGACGTTGCGCGCGACCCGGCCGTCGTCGACGCTGAGGACCTGCAGCGTGTGCAGCCGGTGTCCGCCGCCGGGCTCCGGCGCGTAGGCGGCGAGCGCGGGTTGCCCGTTGGCGGTCAGGTGTGTGACCCGCCAGCGCGTCCCGCGCATCTGGAACACCCGGTCCATGAACCGCCCGTAGTCGCTGTTGCCTCGGTACCACAACGGCACGGGCGGCATCTCCAGGACAGCGTCGTCGGTGAGCAACCGCACGAGCCCGCTGACGTCGGCCGCCTCGAACGCTCGCGCGTACCGCTGGATCACCGCGCGTACCCGCGGATCGTCAGGCTCGGTGACCTCGTCGAGATCCCCCACGTCGGCCAGGGCGGCGCGGGCCCGCTGGAGCGTGCTGTTCACCGCCGGGACCGTCGTCGCCAACAGCGCGGCGACCTCGGCGGCGCTGAAGTCGAGTACGTCGCGAAGCAGGAGTACGGCCCGCTGACGCGCGGGCAGGATCTGCATCGCCGCGATCAGCGCGAGCCGCAGGCCGGCTCGCGCCTCCTGCTCGATCCGCCCATCGGGAAACGGCTGCAGCCAGGGGATGTCGAGCGCCGGGGTGAGCGGCGCGCCGGGATCGTCGCTCGGCGCGCCCAACCCGGACGGCAGCGGCCGTCGCGCCCGCCCCTCCAGCGCGGTCAGGCACGCGTTGGTGGCGATCCGGTACAGCCAGGTCCGCACGGACGCCCGACTGGGGTCGTACCGGTCGAGGGCCTTCCATGCCCGCAACATCGTCTCCTGCACCAGATCCTCGGCATCATGGAACGAGCCCAGCATCCGGTAGCAGTAGGCCAGCAGCTCACCCCGATAGCGCTCCAACTCCACGCGATCATCATGGGGCACACCATCGCCGCGTCCGCTCACGTACGCGCGGGCGGGCGGTGCAAGAGATGGCCATCGCTGGATCCGGTCTGATGTCAGGCGCTGATCGGGTCGGCGTGTTCGGGCACGGGTCAGAGCCGCTGGACGATCTGGATCGGGTTGCCGTCCGGGTCAGCCGTCCAGGCGATCAGCAGATGATCGAGCCACCGGTGCGGCGCGGCCAGCGCGGGGGCGCCCTTCGCCGTCAGTCCGGCGTACGCGCCGGCGGTGTCATCGGTCCACAGGATCACCGCCGCCCGCTGGCCCCGGGACACGGGGTCGAGCCCGTGATCGTCCCGTGTGGAGGCCACCGAGGCGATGCCGATCTTGTAGCCGTCCAGCATGACGTCAATGTGGATCGGCACGCCTTCGGTCGGCACCCGGAAGGTCTCGGTGAAACCAAGACCGGCGTAGAACTCGGCGGCGCGCGGCACGTCCTCAGTAAAGAGGATCACCTGAGGGGTGCGGAACATCGACACCCGACGACGCTAGCAGCGCTACGGCAGGGCTGGAGTCCCTGTTCATCCTCGATGCCGTCAAGCCGTCCCCCCGTCGTGACCATCTGGTGACCGTCGGTGCTCACGCTGAAGGGATGCGACGGGCGGGGACACTGGGACTGATCTGCGCGTTGGTGCTTGCCGGGCTGACCGGATGCAGCCCAGTCACCGAGGGCGCGGTCGGGGTACGGCTGGACGCCGACGGTCAGCTGGTGGGAGTGTTCGACTGGTGCCGGGGCAAGGGGAGTGCCGACATCACCCTCTACCTCGGCGATGGAGACGGCGGGGTCACCGAGAAGGTGATTGAGCTCGATCGGGATCCCGGCCACCGCGCCCGCACCGCGGAGGAAGTCGTGCTGCTCAACCCGGCGACCGGCTGGCAGACGAAGCTGGCACCGCCCACGCTGGACGACGACAAGGTCTACGACCTGCGCTCGTGGAACAGCGGTGGCGGGCCGGTGGAAGACTTCCCGTTCCGGATCAGCGAGTTGCGCGGCCGGTCCGGCTCCGCCGTGATCCTCACCAAGCGGTGGGAGGGCGAGGAGAACGGCGGATACGTCGCCACGTTCCACACGCTCGAGGGCTTCGCCCGTTACGCCGACACGGTGTGCGACGACTGAAAAGGCCGCACCGGACCCGCTCGGCACCCTCTGGCGTGCCGACGCGCAGTGCCCCTGACCCCGGCGGGCGGGAGCGGCAAGCCGCTGACCTGCGGTGATGTGGGTGCGCCCGGCAGGATTCGAACCTGCGGCCTTGGGATTAGAAGTCCCCTGCTCTATCCGCTGAGCTACGGGCGCGTGTGGCGTGAATGTCGCGCCCAGAGGGTACCGCCGCCCAACTGTCCGGCGGCGAAAAGGGTGCCCGCGTCCACGTTGCCGAGCAGGGTCTCACGTTGACCGCGTGGCGGGCATCCGGGTTCCCCCGAACCGGCCTGGCTCCGAACCGTACCTTTGGCTGGTGCTGCTGGATCCCGACGTCGAGAGCGACGTCGCCTACGAGCTGTGCCAGATCGTCGGTCGTGCCATCCTGCCGTACCGGTCGGGCGACGACTTCGGCACCGCGTTCTTCTTTCGGGGTGGCGAGGACCCGGTGGGGGAGTCGCTGCTGACGGCGGCCGACCTGGTCGGCACGCCGGGTGGTGAGCTGGGGCTGCGGGCGAGCGTGACCGAGCCGGCCGGGGTCGCCCCGGCCGTCGTCCCCGCGGTCGAGATCGTGCCCGGCTGGTCCCGGTTCCCGCCCGACGGCGTGGCGGTGCTGCCGACCGCGGGTCTGCACCGGTACGCCGGGGACGGCGGCTGGCGGTGGCGGGTCCAGCCGGTGCCGGCGGGGATCGCCGCCGGGCCCGAGGTGGTCGCCCGTCTCACCGCCCACGCCGGTTCCGCTTTCGTGCTTGCCCACGGGGTACGCGAAGACGGGTCGCGCCCGTTGGAGGTCGCGATCGAGCGGGTGGTCCGCGACGGGGACGCCGTCCAGATCACCACCGAACTGCCGCAGGGGTACGTGGGTGCCCCGGTCTTCGTCGTCCAGCCCGACGCCACGGGGGAGTTGTCGCCGTACTGCCTGGGTCTGGTGCTGCCCGGCGTCGGGGCGCACCCGGTGGTGACCTTCGACCGGATCCGTGCGGTCCTCCCGGCGGCGTCCGGCGACGTCTGAGCGGCGAGCCGCGTCGGTCTTCGGATCGGTCAGCCGCCGGTTGTCGCCGCGCCTGCCGCCGCCGTGTCTGTCGGTGCGGGGTTGGTGGTGACCGGGTCGGCGGGCGCGGTGGGGCCGGCGGCGAGGAACGCCTCGGCCCAGCGGCCGACCTCGTCGAAGACCTTCCTGCGGACGGCCGGGCCGGAGAGCGTGAGGTCGTGCAGCCCGCCGTCGAAACGGGCCAGTGTGACGTGGCGGCCGAGGCGGGGCGCGTACCGGACCATGTGCTCGACGTCCAGCACGGCGTCGGCCAGTGTCGCGTTGTCATGCCACTTCGTGCCTCGGAAGGAGCGGGTCGAGCAGGCCAGCAGCACCGGCACCTGGATGTCCAGACCGGCGCGCAACCGGCGTTGGCCGGTGCGGATCGCGTTCAGCCAGCCGGCCCGGACCGGGAACCCGGCGAGCGGCTTCCAGGCCAGGTCATAGGTCCACTCGCCGCGGTGGTCGGAGTGGATGCTCTCGCCGTACACAGTGCCCAGGCCGAACGGCAGGATGCGGTGCGGCGCCCTGCGGCCCAGTCGGGAGGCGGCGGCCGCGAGGGGTCGACGGACCGCCCAGGGGGCGTTCAGGTCGAAGAAGGGGCTGTTGAGCACCAGGCCGTCGACGGTGCCGGTGTCGCGGCGGGCGTCCGCCCAGAGCGAGAGGATCAGACCGCCGGTGGAGTGGCCCATCGCCAGCAGGGTGTCGTGCCCGTCGTCCGTGCGAATGATCTCGGCGGCGGAGTCCAGCTCGGGAAAGTAGTCGCTGATGTCGCGGCAAAAGTTGGGGGTCTGGCCCGGGAGCAGACTGCGACCGTATTTGCGCAGGTCGAGCGCGTAGAAATCCCAGCCGCGCTCGGCGAAGAAGTCGGCCAGGTGGGTCTGGAAGAAGTAGTCGACGAACCCGTGTACGTAGAGAACGGCCCGGCCGGTGGGGCGCTCGGCCCTTCGCCGGACCAGTGTCGCGACGACCGGTCCTTCGTCGTCGGTGCCCAGGTCGATCGTCTGCCGCTCGTACGGCGGCCCCAACACGTCCGGTTCCACGCCCGCGACGCTACGCCGCCCCACCTACCCGACGGTAGCCCCGCCCCCGCCCGGCCGCCCGGCCTCCCCGGTCGATCATGGAGTTGTGGTGGTCTACAAAAGGGGTATTCGTGGATCTAATGCCCGCCACAATTCCATGATCGACTCGGAGGGGGTCAGGGTCAGGCTGTTTCCGCGTCGGCGCGGCTCGGGTCGGCGGTGGGCAGCTGCTCCTGGTCGTCGGTGGGGTTCAGCTCGCCCTGGGGCTGCGGGAGGTCGCGCAGGTGCTTGTTGTGCCGGGGCTCCTGGCGGGTCTTGGCGTCGTTGAGCCGGCGGCGCAGGTCGTCGCGGACGTCGTTGAGCGCGGCGTGCAGGTCCTCCTCGGCGGAGGTGGTGACGATCTTCTGCCGGCCGGCGATCCAGCACTCCAGGGTGACCTTCTGACCACGCGCTTCCCGGTCCTTCACCGACACCTCCAGCTCGGTGGCGTCGGCGTGGAAGCTCGCCAACCGGGCGTCGAGCGTGGCGAACTGCTCGGCGATCCAGTTGCGGTCGCCCTGCGAGAACCCGGCGCCCACCCGCAGGCACTCTGCGACGGTGGCCGGGTTCGCCGCGGCGCTCATCGCCGAACCTCGGAAGCGATCGCGGAGCCGATTCTGGTGATCATCATGGCGCTGACCTCTCGTCGACGTGGAGCTGTCGGTGGTGCGTTGATCAAGTGCTTACCCAAAGTGGTTGGTCTCGGAAACCGCTGACGCCCGGCCGGCCGGGTTGGCCGTACCACACCAGGGCGTGATCAGGGCGTTGTCCACAGGCGGGTTCGTCGTCCACAGGTTGGGGTCGGGCGCTGGTGATGCCCGCCCACAGCACCGAGGCTCGGTATCGAGTCGACTCGCGCTGGCAGGCCCCGATCCCCCTGGAGGGACGATGTTCGACACTTATGTAACAATAGTCGGCAATGTGCTGACTGCTCCGGAATGGCGGCGCACCAGCCAGAGCAACACGCTGGTGGCCAACTTCAAGGTCGCCTCCACCGCCCGTCGACTCGACCGCGACAGCGGTCGGTGGGTCGACGGCAATTCGCTCCGCGTACGCGTCAACTGCTGGCGCAAGCTCGCCGAGGGCGTGGCGGCCTCCGTGATGGTCGGCGATCCGGTGGTCGTGTGCGGGCGGCTCTACACCCGCGACTGGACCGACGACGCCGGCAACCACCGCACCCTCTACGAGTTGGAAGCGGTTGCCGTCGGCCACGACCTGTCCCGGGGCCGGGCCCGGTTCCTGCGCAACCGACCGAGCTTGACCACGAGTACGGTGGAGGACGCCGAGGCCGAGAGCCGGGTGCACGGCGAGCCCACCGAGCCGGTGCCGGCCGGGCACGAGCCCGCGCTGCCGGTCGACCGCTCGCTTGACGACGACTTCGAGCTGCCCGACTACGCCGCGCTGCGGACCAGCCCGTTCGTCGACGACCCGATGGCCGGCGAGGGCCCCGCGATCGGCGACTTCTCCTCGTCCGACGATTTCTCCCCGTCCGGCGGGGTTCCCCCGACCAGTGGGGAGATCGGGCCGGGCGACGCCCCGACCGGTTTCGACGTCGAGTCGGGGCGTCCGCCCGAGGGGGATGACAACGGCAACGACGCCGACCTGGACGACGAGTTGGAGCCGGTGCCCGACGACGGGCCGCAAGAGCCGGTGCCGACGGGCCGGGGGCGGCGTGGTCGGGGCCGGGTCCCGCAGCCGGCCTGACCGCTCGGCTCAACGATCGAACGTTCGCGGCGGCTCGACGTTCGCGGATCGGGCGGCGACCGGGCGATCGGGGCCCGGTGCTGATCGCCGGTGCCACGGCGGGGCGGCCGACGCGGCCGGGCACGACGGGGGCGGGGTGGCGGCGCGGCAAGCGTCGTCACCCCGCGTGACAGCAGCCCAGGGGCGTCGGCAAGGGCCCGGTGCGAGGCACTGGTAGCCCGAGCGCGCCGTGGGTCGGCGTGGTTTCCGGGACGCTCGTCTAGGCTGGCCGGCTTGGAGGTGGTGCACGTGCGACGGAGCGCGCCGGTGGCGAACGCGGTGGGGCTGCTGGCCGGGTACGCCCTGGACAGGCTGCTCGGTGATCCGCGCCGATGGCACCCGGTGGCCGGCTTCGGGCAGGCCGCGGGCGCGCTGGAGCGCCGTCTCTACCGCCCGGACCGCACGGCGGGCGCGGCGTTCACCGCGCTGGCCGTGGGCGGGCCGGTGCTGCTCGGGGCGGTCGCCGCCGCAGCCACCCGGCATCGGCCGCTGACCCGGGCGGCGCTGGTGGCCGCCGGCACGTGGACGGTGCTGGGTGGCCGCACCCTGCGCCACGAAGCCACCGCCATGGGTCGGACGCTGCGTGACGGTGACCTGCCCGCTGCCCGACGACGCCTCGGCCACCTCTGCGGGCGGGACCCGTCGACGCTGGGTGAGTCGGAGTTGGCCCGCGCCACCGTCGAGTCGGTCGCCGAGAACACCTCCGACGCGGTCGTCGCCCCCCTGGTCTGGGGTGCGGTCGCCGGCCTGCCCGGCCTGCTGGGCTACCGGGCGGCAAACACCCTCGACGCGATGGTCGGGCACCGGTCGGCGCGCTACGCCCGGTTCGGCACACCGGCCGCGCGGTTGGACGATCTCCTCAACCTGGTGCCGGCGAGGATGACCGGGCTGCTCACCATCGCCGTCGCGCCGATCGCCAACGGGGATCGGCAACGGGCCTGGCAGGTCTGGCGGCGTGACCGCAACGACCACCCGAGCCCCAACGCCGGCCAGTGCGAGGCGGCGATGGCCGGCGCGCTCGGCGTCCGCCTCGGCGGTCGCAACGTCTACTTCGGTCGCTCCGAGGTGCGGCCGTTCCTCGGCGACGGTCCCCGCCCGGAGGCCCGTCACCTCAAGCGGGCCGCCCGGATCTCCGGCGCGGTCGGGCTGGCCGCGGTGGGGCTGGCCGCCGCCTACCCGGTGACCCTCGGCCGCCTGGTTGGTGCCGTTGGTCGCCGTGGCCTCGGTGCCGTTGGTCGCCACGGGTCCGCTGCCCTGGGTCGCGGTGGGCACGGGCTCGCTGCCCTGGGCCGCCGTGGGCAGGGGCTCGGTGCGGCCGGCTGGTCGCGACAGGCGAACGGGCGGTGAGCGGCGGGCTGCTTGTCGCCGGCACGACCTCCGACGCCGGCAAGAGCGTGCTCACCGCCGGCATCTGCCGCTGGCTGTACCGGCAGGGCGTGAAGGTGGCGCCGTACAAGGCACAGAACATGTCGAACAACTCGGCGGTGGTCGTCGGGCCGGACGGGCGCGGCGGCGAGATCGGACGGGCCCAGGCCATGCAGGCCGCCGCCTGCGGCCTCGCGCCTGACCTGCGGTTCAACCCGGTCCTGCTCAAGCCGGGCAGCGACCTGGCCAGTCAGGTGGTGCTGCTCGGCGAGGCGGTCGACACGATCACCGCGGGCACCTTCCGGCACCTGCGCCCCCGGCTCGCCGAGACCGCGTACGCGGCACTCGCCGAACTGCGCGACACGTACGACGCGGTGATCTGCGAGGGCGCCGGCAGCCCTGCGGAGATCAACCTGCGGGCCGGTGACTACGTCAACATGGGGCTGGCCCGGCACGCCAACCTGCCCACCATCGTGGTCGGCGACATCGACCGTGGTGGCGTCTTCGCCTCGATGTTCGGCACCGTGGCCCTCCTGGACCGGGCCGACCAGGCGCTGGTCGCCGGCTTCGTGATCAACAAGTTCCGCGGTGACCGCGGGCTGCTCCAGCCAGGGCTGGACATGCTGGGTCACGTCACTGGTCGCCCCACGTTCGGGGTGCTGCCCTGGGCACTGGACCTGTGGCTCGACGCGGAGGACTCCCTCGCCTACGGCCGGGTGCTGGGCCGCCCCGCGGCGCCGCACGGCACCGAATGGTTGGACGTGGCGGTCGTCCGGCTACCCCGGATCAGCAACGCCACAGACGTGGAGGCGCTGGCCACCGAGCCGGGCGTTCGCGTCCGGCTCACCATCGAGCCGACCGAGTTGGCCGCCGCCGACCTGGTCGTCCTGCCCGGCTCCAAGTCCACCGTCGCCGACCTGGCCTGGCTGCGCGAGACGGGCCTCGCCGACGCGGTGACCACGCACGTGGCGGCCGGCAAGCCCCTGCTCGGCCTCTGCGGTGGTTTCCAGATGCTCGGCCGCGCCATTCACGACACCGTCGAGAGCCGGCGGGGCAGCGTGCCAGGGCTTGGCCTGCTGCCCATCGAGATCACCTTCGATCCGCGCAAGACCGTCCGGCAGTCGGTGGGCACCGCCCACGGCGACGTCGCGGTGCGCGGTTACGAGATCCACCACGGGTTCGTCTCGCACACCGACCCCACCCTGGCCCCGTTGCTGACCGGCGACGACGGTGTCGGCGAGGGAGCGGTGTCCGGTCCGGTGCACGGCACCCACTGGCACGGGGCGTTCGAATCCGACGGGTTCCGCAGGTGGTTCCTCACCGAGGCGGCGCGCCTGGCCGGGCGCAGCGGGTTCCGGGTCGCGCCGACGACCAGCTTCGCCGCCGCCCGGGAGCGTTCCCTCGACCTGCTCGGTGACCTGGTCGAGGAGCACCTGGACACCGCCGCCCTCTGGCGGCTCATCGAATCCGGCCCACCCGCCGGCCTCCCGTTCATCCCACCCGGCCCGCCACCGTCCTGACGGTCTGCCGTCCCACTCGGCCCGCCACAGTGCTGCCCGGCCCGGCCCGGCCCGCCACCGTGCTGCCCGGCCCCTCGTCCGGGCTGCTCGGCTCCCCACTGTCGTGACGGTCTGCCGTCCCACCCGGCCCGGCCCGCCGTCCGATGCGGAGTGTGGGCGGGCATCGAGGGGTGATCGTGCTCGATCCTTGTTGTAGTGGCCTCGTGGCCGAGGGGAGGGGCCTCTTTCCTGGATCGAGCACGATCTTGAACCGGCCACCTGACGAATCGGTCCATGATCCGCGCACTTTCCCTGAAACTGCTGCCTCACCAGGCCGGGAGGCAGCAGTTTCAGGGAAAGTGCGCGGCGTTTCAGCATCCGGCGCGGTTGTCGCCGTGCATCGTCGGTGTCGGTGTCGGTGTCGGTGTCGGTGTCGGTGTCGGTGTCGGTGTCGGTGTCCGGGGTCTTGGGTCTGGGGTCTGGGTCGTGGGGCCTTGTCCGGATGGACGGAGTCAGGGGCGGATGTCGGCGGGCCGATCACTGGTGGGCAGACCGGCGGCGAGCCAGGCGTCCACACCGCCGATCATGTCGGTGGCCCGGCGTAGACCAAGGGTCTGCAGGCTGGCGGCGGCGAGGCTGGAGCTGTAGCCCTGTCGGCACACCAGCACGATCTCCCGGTCGTATCCGGTGGCTTCCGGGATCCGCCAGGCGCTGGCCGGATCAAGCCGCCATTCCAGCACGGTCCGGTCGATGACTACCGCACCCGGCAGGTCGCCCTGTTCACGGCGTTGCAGGTCGGTGCGGGTGTCGACAAGCAGCGCGCCGCCGCGGACCGCCTCGACGGTCTGCTGCGGAGTCAGTCGGTGCAGCCCGGCGCGGGCCTGTTCGAGTAGGGCGTCGATGCCGGGGCTCATCACGTCTCGGAGCACCACCCGATCATGCCGATTTGGTAGCGCCCCGGGCGGCGAACGGGCCGCCCGTCACCCGTCGCCGCCCCAATTCCCCCGGACGTGACGGCACCCGGCCAGGTTGGTCAACCGGACGTGTCGGCACGGCCGTCGTCGACAGCCGTTGCCGCGTGATCCACTCGGCTGCACGAACACCGCGGTGTCCCGCCATCGGGATACCGCGACATCGATGATCTGGAGCCGATCATCACTGGACTGCTGTCGGGCGGCATACTTCGGTAATGCGCCGGGCGAGGCTGTGCTGAATGCCGGCCGTGGTGGTTGTCGAGGCGTACGCCGAGTTGGCTCGTCGGGTGCTCGCGGGCCCGGCGCGGTTGGGGCGGACCCGGCTCGTCGCGGTGGACGGGCCGAGCGGCGCGGGTAAGAGCCGGTTCGCCGCGCACCTCGCGGATGCCCTGGCGGCTCGGCTCGGCGGCGCCCGCCCGCCCGTGGTGCACACCGACGATCTGCTTGACGGTTGGGACGATCAGGTCACCTTCTGGCCCCGGCTCGACGAGGAGGTGCTCGCCCCGCTGCGCCAGGGGAAACCCGGTGCCTACCGGCGCTACAGCTGGGTGCGGCGGCGTTTCCTGGCCCGGCCGGTGCCCGTGCCGGTGGCGCCGGTGCTGGTGGTGGAGGGGGTCAGCGCCGCCCGCGCGGTGGTCCGGCCGGAGTTGACCCTGGCGGTGTTCGTCACCGCGCCCGCGTCGTTGCGGCTGGCCCGCGCGGTTGCCCGGGACGGGTCGGAGATCCTGCCCGAGCTGCGGCGCTGGCACACCGGGGAGCGGGCGCACTTCGCCGCCGACGACACGGCCGCCCGGGTGGACCTGCTGGTGGATGGCGCGCCGACGCTGCCGCACGACGCGGACCGCTATTACGTGCGCCTCCGCTGAGCGGGCGGTGGACGGCCGTCAACGGCAACGGCACGGTGCGAAAAGGCAACGGCACGGTGCGAGAAGGCCGCGACGACGACGGCTCGACACGTGTCTGCGAGGAGATCAAGGTGGCTGCCGCCACCGAGGCGGCGGGCCGCGCACAGCGTGCCGGTCGGGCCGCCCCGGGTGCCGGCCCGGCGGACGACGGTGCCGGTACGGGCTCCGCGGGCACGCCCCGGTAAGGCCGGCATACGATGCCGGTCATGACCTCACCGATCATGTCCGAGTCCGAGGTGCGGGCCGCCGTCGAGCGGGAGATGCCCGGCGTACGCGCCGACCTGGAACGCCTCGTCCGCATCCCCGGCATCGCCTTCGAGGGTTTCGACCACTCGCACGTGGAACGCTCCGCCGAGGCGGTCGCCGAGTTGCTGCGCGGCTGCGGCCTCGACGTCGACATCGTGCGTTCCGGCGGCCAGCCGGCGGTGATCGGCCGGCGGGCCGCTCCGCCCGGTGCCCCGACCGTCATGCTCTACGCCCACCACGACGTGCAGCCGGTCGGCGACCGGTCGCTGTGGGAGTCCGACCCGTTCGAGCCGGTGGAACGGGACGGTCGGCTCTACGCCCGGGGTGCTGCCGACGACAAGGCCGGCATCATGGCGCACGTCGCGGCACTGCGGGCGTACGGGGACGCGCTGCCGGTGGGCGTGGTGCTCTTCATCGAGGGTGAGGAGGAGTACGGCTCCGACTCGCTCGAGCGGCTGCTCGCCGAGCACCGCGACAAGATCGCCTCGGATGTCATAGTGATCGCCGACTCCGGCAACTGGGACATCGGCGTACCGGCGTTGACCACCTCGCTGCGCGGCATCGTCAACTGCTTCGTCGAGGTGCGCACGCTTGACCACGCGGTGCACAGCGGCATGTTCGGTGGCGTGGTGCCGGACGCGCTCACCGCGCTGGTCCGGTTGCTGGCGACGCTGCACGACGACGCCGGTGACGTGGCGGTGGCCGGGCTGGTCGGCCGGGAGGGCGCCACGGTCGACTATCCGCAGGACCGGGTCCGGGCCGAGGCCGGGTTGGCCGAGGGCGTGCAGTTCATCGGCACCGGCCGGATCACCGACCGACTCTGGACCAAGCCGGCGCTGGCAGTGCTCGGGATCGACGCCCCGGCCACCGGCGAGGCACCGAATGCCCTGGTCCCGGCCGCGAAGGCGAAGCTCAGCATCCGGCTCGCCCCGGGCGACGACCCCAAGCGGGCGTACGCGGCGGTGCGTGCGCACCTGGAGCAGCACGCCCCGTGGGGCGCCCAGGTGACCGTCAGTTTCGAGCACGACGGCAACCCGTGCGTGATCGACGCGTCCGGGCCGATGTTCGACGCTGCCCGGTCGGCCTTCCGGACCGCCTGGGACGGCACCGACCCGGTGGACATCGGTGTCGGCGGCTCGATTCCGTTCATCGCCACCTTCCAGGAGATGTTCCCGAAGGCGGCGATCCTGGTGACCGGTGTGGAGGACCCGCACGCCCGGGCGCACGGCCCGAACGAGAGCCTGCACCTGGGTGAGTTCGCCAAGGTCTGTCTCGCCGAGGCGCTGCTGCTGGGCAAGGTGGCCGCCGCGGCCAGTTAGGTGTCGGAACGGCGGCGATTTCGGGCCTGATCTGGGAGTTAACGGCGTGTCGGGCGGGCGGTTGTTATAGCCTTTCGTACATGAGTACGAACGAGGTGATGGCCCGGTTGGGGGCCGCTGTCAGCGCACTGGGAGATGTCGACGTCTCCGCGTGGTCCGAGGACACGCTCAACGAACAGCTCGGTGAGCTCTCCGCTGCTCTGGTCGCCCTCGACTCGGTGCTCTCCCGGGTCGCCGGCGAGGTCCGCGCGCGGGGGTTGCGCATCGAGGAGCCCATCTCAGCTTAGGGCCTGCTTCATGAGGACTGGCCGGCCTGCGGCGGTCCCGGACGACGCCCGGCGGCGTTGCGGTTTCGTCCGGATACGACACCGGTATCCGGACGAAACCGCGCCTTGCCGGATCGCCGCCCGGACTCCGCCTCGGCTCGACCGCCCTCATGAAACAGGCCCTGATCCGTCGTCCGCGGAAGCGGGCGGCACCCTGCCGACACCGCCCGGGCACGGCAATGCCCGGGCGGTGTCGGAGGTGACTGGCAGGATGGGCGACGTGCGGTTCCTCGACCTGGCAGCGACGTCCGCGGCCGTCGGCGCCACAAGCGGCCGGCGGGCCAAGGTGGAGCTGCTCGCTGACGCGTTGCGCCGGCTCGACCCGGCCGAGGTCGAGCCGGGCGCCGGCTACCTCGCGGGTGAGCTGCGCCAACGGCAGACCGGCGTGGGCTATGCGAGCCTCCGTGACCTGCCGCCGCCGGCCGCCGAGCCGACGCTCACCGTGGCCGCCGTCGACGCGGCCATCGAGCAGCTCGCCGCTGTGCACGGCCCGGGTTCGCAGGCTCGGCGCCGAGCGCTGCTCGGTGCCCTCTACGCCGCGGCGACGGCCGAGGAGCAGCGTCTGCTCACCGGTCTGTTCGGCGGTGAGCTGCGGCAGGGCGCCCAGGCCGGGCTGCTCGCCGACGCGGTGGCGCGGGCCGCCGACGTGCCGGTGGCGGCGGTCCGCCGGGCGTTGCTGCTCGCCGGCGACCTGCGCGCCGTGGCGGTGGCCGCGCTGGCCGGTGGCGCGGCCGAGTTGGCCGGCTTCGGCCTGCGGGTCGGTCGACCGTTGGCGCCGATGCTCGCGCAGAGCGCCCCCTCGGTCGACGAGGCGCTGGCCGCGACGGGCACCCCGGCGGTGGTCGACGTGAAGCTCGACGGCATCCGCATCCAGGTGCACCGGTCCGGGGCGGACATCGCCGTCTTCACCCGCAGCCTCGACGAGATCACCGGCCGGGTGCCCGAAGTGGTCGCCGCGGTCCGGGCCCTGCCGGGGCGGGAGTTGGTGCTCGACGGCGAGGCGATCGGCCTGGACCAGACGGGGCGTCCACTTCCGTTCCAGCAGACGTCGAGCCGGGCCGCCCGACGCACCACCCCGAGCACCACCGGGCGCACCCCGGTCGCCCCGGCGGTGCTCGCGGCGGCAGCCAGCACCGGCGCGACGGTGCTCACTCCGTACTTCTTCGACCTGCTGCACCTCGACGGGCAGGATCTGATCGACCTGCCCGGCCGCGAGCGGTGGGCCGCCCTCGCCGGTGCGGTGGATTCGTCGCTGCTGGTCGGGCGGATGGAGGTCGACGGTCCGGAGCAGGCCGCCGCCGCGTTCGCCGCCGCACTGGACGCCGGGCAGGAGGGCGTCGTGGTCAAGGCACCGGACGCCCCCTACGACGCTGGTCGGCGTGGTGCCGCCTGGGTCAAGGTCAAACCCCGGCACACCCTGGACCTGGTGGTGCTCGCCGTCGAGTGGGGCAGTGGCCGGCGCAAGGGCTGGCTGTCCAACCTGCATCTGGGTGCGCGTGACCCGCACACGGGTGGCTTCGTCATGCTCGGCAAGACGTTCAAGGGGCTCACCGACGAGTTGTTGCGCTGGCAGACCGAGCGTTTCCTCGACCTCGCCGTGGAGCGCGGCGACTGGGTGGTGCGGGTCCGCCCCGAGCAGGTGGTGGAGATCGCCTTCGACGGGGTGCAGACCAGCTCGCGTTATCCCGGGGGGATGGCGCTGCGGTTCGCCCGGGTGGTGCGGTACCGCGACGACAAGTCCGCCGCCGAGGCGGACACCATCGACGCCGTGCGGGCCATCCACGCCGGCCGGGTTGCCGGCTGACCGGCCGGGTCACCTGCCAGACAACGACCGGGCGTAGTTGACCTGGTTGTTGATGTGCTGCACCTGGCCCTGGTCGCTGACCGGGATCCGGGCTACGTACTGCTGATGGCCGTTGGTGACCATCACCTGCACGGTGCCGTGGTGTCGGGTCTCCTTGATCAGCAGGAAGAGCAGGCTGAACAAGGTCAGGCAGAAGAAGCCGACGATCGCGCAGACCAGCGCCCAGGTCGCCACCTTCTCCTCGCTCTGCCAGTAGTCGGTCACGTGCCAGCTGGCACCGGCCAACGGCAGCACTCCGGCGGGCGTGCGGATGACCGGCGGGCACACCGCGATCTCGCCGATCTGCACCGCGACCACCTCCGGCCCGCCGAACGCGAGCGGTGCCGGGTGTGCGGAGACCGGCGACGGAGGGTACGGTCCCGCCGCCGGCCACGCCCCGCCGGGCAGCGCCGAGTGCTGCGCGGGCGGGCCGGAGAACTGCGGTGCTGGCGGCGCCGAGAACTGCGGTGCTGCCTGCGCTGGGAACGGCGGTGCTGGAGGCGGTGTGGCCTGCGGAGGCACGCTCGGGAAGGGTGTCGTCGACGGGGTGGTCGGCAGCTGCTCGGTCGACGAAGCGGCGGTCCATGGATCGATTGGCCGCTGCGGTTGGGTCACCGGCTCAGGCTGCGCGGCCGTGGGATCCGAATTCACCGAGACCTCCAACACGGGATCGTCACGTGGCGCAGGCTACCGGCTGCCCTGTCGTCCCGCATGCCCCCGAGTGTCTGTTTGGGACGCCGACCCCGGGTCTCGGTCAGGCGCTCGCGCTCGGCGTCGGTTCGGCGGCCCGGTCCAGCGGGGCCGCGGTGACGCCGATCCCGGCGGCCCGGCGGGCCTCCCGGCGGGCCACCCAGCCGTAGCCGAACAGGGACATCACCGCGAACAGCCACCACTGCACCACGTAGCCGAAGTTCTGCCAGTTGTTGGCGTGCCCCACGGGCACCGCCTTGAACACCGGATCGGCGGCCGGGGTCTGCTCGTCGAGCAGCAGGTAGGCGCCGTAGACGGGGTAGGGCAGCTCGCCGGCGAGGCGCGACACACCAATCCGCCGAATCTCCAGCCGCCCGTCGCGCCGCGCCACAGCGCCCGCGCCGCTCTCGGTCTCGTGCACCCGGCCGATCACCGTCACGTCGCCGGTCGGCACGGCGGGCACCGCCGGCTGGGCGGTCGCCCCACCCGGTGCCGGCGGGATCCAACCCCGATCCACGAGCAGCGCCGTGCCGTCCGCGAGCACCAGCGGGGTGAGCACCTCGAAGCCGACCCGGCTGTCCACCGTCCGGCCCCGGACCAGCACGGTGTTCGTCGGGTCGTACCGGCCGGTGACGGTGACCCGGGTCCAGACCTTCTCCTCGGCCGGCGCCGGGCCGACCGTCCCCGCGCCGCCGGTGGGGGCTCGCAGGGCGTCGGCCAGCGGCGTGGGGGCCATCCGCTGGCCCGCGTCGATCCGCTCGTTGACCTCGGTACGCCCCCGGTAGCGGTCCAGCTGCCAGTTGCCGAGGAACACCATCACGGCGGCGGCGACCAGGGTGAGCGCGAGAGCGCCCAGCCAGCGTGGGCTCAGCAGGAACCGGTACACAGCACGAGGCTACCCGTATGACCGGCGCCACTGACCTGGACCGGGCCGGGAGCGGGCCGCCGGCCCCGGTTGGCGGTGCTCGCGTCGGCAGCCGGCCGGGTATCGTCACGCCGACGGATCGGCCCCGGTCGTCCCCGTCGCGTACCCGCCGCCGCTCGCGAGGAGTCGATGATGACCGTCGTGCCGCGCCTGGTGCTCAGCGCGCCGTCCTCCGGGCACGGTAAGAACGCGCTGGCGATCGGGCTGCTCGCCGCCCTGGCTGAGCGTGGGGTCGACGTCGCCGGGTTCAAACTCGGTCCGGACCATGTCGACGCCGCGTACCTCGGGCTGGCCGCCGGCCGGCCGGGTCGGGTGATCGATCCCCGGCTGGTCGGCACCGACCGGCTCGCCCCGCTGGTGGCGCACGGCGCGGCCGGAGCCGGGCTGGCCGTGGTGCAGGGCAGCATGGGGCTGTACGACTCGGTCGGTGGCCGCCCCGAGCAGGAGTCCACCGCCGCCGCGGCAGCCGCGCTGCGCAGCCCGGTGGTGCTCGTCGTCGATGTGGCAGCGATGGGTCAGTCGGTGGCGGCCCTGGTGCATGGTTTCCGCTCGTACGACGAGCAGTTGTGGCTCGGCGGGGTGATCCTCAACCGGTTGGCCTCCTCGCGACACGAGGGCATGCTGCGTGAGGCGTTGGACGACGTGGGGGTGCCGGTCTACGGTGCGCTGCGTCGGCACGACCTGCCGGCGGTGCTGCCGTCGCGGCGGCACGGTGTGGCGCCGGTGGTCGACGGGTCGGCCGACGCCGTCCGAGCTGTTCGCCGGTTGGGTGAGGCCGTCGCCGCCACAGTGGATCTGGAACGACTTCTCGGCCTGGCCCGCTCGGCCCCGCCGATGCCGGCTCCGGCCTGGTCTGCCGAGGAGGCCCTCGGCGGGTTCACCGCCCCGGCGGACCGCCCGCTCGTGGCACTTGCCGGTGGGCCGGGCGGCAGCTTCAGCCACCCGGAGACCGCCGAGCTGCTGCGGGCCGCCGGCGCCGAGGTCGTGACCGTCGACCCGCTGCGCGACGAGGCACTGCCGGTCGGCACCCGCGCGCTTGTCGTCGGGGGCGCGTTGCCCGAGGCGTACGCCGAGCAGTTGTCGGCCAACCGCCGGCTCTGCATAGCGGTGGCCGAGTTGGCGCGGACCGGGCGTCCGGTGATCGCCGAGGGCGCCGGCCTGCTCTGGTTGGCCCGCGAGTTGGACGGGCTGCCGATGTGCGGGGTCCTCGACGCGGTGGGGGTCAGCCGGGACGGCCTGGTGGCGGGCTACCGGGAGGCGACCGCCCAGACCGACAGCGTGGTCGCCGCCCACGGCACGGTGCTTGTCGGCCACAAGGCGCACCGTGCGGTGCTCACCCCGCGCGCTGGTCAGCGCCCGGCGTGGAGCTGGGAGGGCGGCACGCCGGAGGGTTTCGTCTGGCGCAACGTGCACGCCTCGCAGCTCACCCTGCACTGGGCCGGTCATCCGGCCACGGCGGCCCGGTTGGTCGCCGCGGCGGCCGACCCGACGAGTGCGGCGGTGCCCGCGGAGTCCGGCGGGGTGCCGGTCTGATCCCGCGGAGGGCGGTACGCACCGCCCGGGTCAGCCGACGATCGCGTCCGACGGTGGGGTGAACTGGCGGGTCGGTGTGCCCTTCAGCCCGTCGCGGAGGGTTTCCGAGACCGCCTTGATCGGGATCTGGGACTGCCCGTCACCCACTGCGTTGAACGGGTTGTCCGGGTCGGAGATGAAGCTCGCCGCTGCCAGTTCCGGGGTGTAGCCGACGAACCAGGCGGACCGGGTGCTGTCGGTGGTGCCGGTCTTGCCGGCCACCGGGCGTCCGACAGTGCCCCGCACGCTGTCGGCGGTGGACCAGCCGCCGCAGCTACCGCGCGCCGGGGTGTCTCCGGTCGGGCAGCGGGCGGCGTCGGTGGCCGCCCGAGCGGCGTCCGCGCTGACCACCTGCCGGCAGCGGGGCTTGGCCACCTCACGATGGATGCCACCGGGGGTGGCGTACGTGGCGGGCGTGCCGTCCCGATTCATGATCGATTGCACCGGGATCGCCTCGCAGTAGCGGCCGTCGGCGGCGATGGCGGCGTAGGCGTTCGCCATCTCCAGCGGCGTGGCGTCGGAGACGCCCAGGGTGAACGCGCCCCACTTCTTCACCTTTGTCGGGGACGCCTGTTCCCGGTCGACGTCGGTGCGCCACCGCAGCCCGAGCTGCTCGGCCAACCGGACCGCCCGGTCCGCGCCGACCTTCTCCTCCAGCCACACGAAGTACGTGTTCACCGACTTGCCGAAGCCGGACCACATGGTCTGCTGGCCGGTCATGGCGGCGCTGGCGTTGGAGGGCGCCCAACCGTCGTAGACTGCCGACTTGTAGCGGTAGGGGGCGTTGAACGAGGTGGAGAGCGTCATCCCCGAGTCCAGCGCGGCAAGCATCGGGAACATCTTGAACGTCGACCCGGCCTGGTAGCCGGCCAGGTCACCGCCGCCGAGCAGCGGCGCCACCGTGTTCGGGTAGTTGGCCTTCACCTTCGGCCCGGCCTCGGGGTTGGAACTCGGCGGGTTCTCGCTGAGGTCGAGTGAGTACGTCCGGTTCACCGCCATCGCCTTCACCCGGCCGGTGCCCGGCTCGGAGACCACGATCCCGTTGGCGAACGGGCTGCCGGTGGCCTCCTTGCTGCCGACGTTCTTTTCGGCCGCCGCCTGGATCTTCGGGTCGAGGCTGAGCACGATCCGGTAGCCGCCCCGGCGCAGCTTGTCCATCCGTTCCAGCGGGGTCGCGCCGAAGGCGGGCTGCGCGCTCCACCAGTTCTTCAGGTAGTCGCAGGCGAAGCCCCAGCTGTTGTACTTCTCCGTCACCGCGGCACAGTCGTGTGGCGGGGTGGTCAGCTTCAGCCGGATCGGCTCGGACTTGGCGGCGGCGGCCGAGTCGGGGGAGAGGTACCCGAGCTGGCTCATCCGGTCCAGCACGTAGTCCCGCCGCCCGGTGGCCTCCTTCTGGTCGGAGTCGGCCGGGTCGTACTCCGACGGGGACTTCACCAGCCCGGCGAGGGTGGCGGCCTCGACCGGGGTGAGGTCCTTCGGGGTCTTGGAGAAGAAGATCTCGCTGGCCGCGTAGATGCCGTACGCCCGGTGCCCGAAGTACGCGGAGTTGAGGTAGCGCTCCAGGATCTGCTCCTTGCTCAGCTCCTTCTCCAGGTCCAGCGCCATCCGCATCTCCTTGACCTTGCGCAGGCTGGTCTGCTGGGTGGCCTCCTGCACCTCCTTGGGGGTGGTCGCGCTGTCCCGCAGGGCCATCCGGACGTACTGCATGGTCAGGGTCGACGCGCCCTGGGAGCCCCCGGAGCGGGCGTTCGACACGAAGGCGCGGGCGACGCCCTTCGGGTCGACGCCGTGGTGCTGGTAGAAGCGGTTGTCCTCGGCGGCGACGATCGCCTGCTGGATGTTCGGCGACATGTCCGACAGCTTCGTGTACTGCCGGTACTCCTCGTAGAACATGGTCAGCACGGTCTTGCCGTCCGGCGCGTACACGTACGAGGTCTCGGCGGGCAGGGCGGTGGTCAGGATCTTGGTCTTCTGCTCCACGGCGTGCGCGGTGGCCTTCGCGCCGATCCCGGTGAGGGCGACGAGTGGGTACGCGACGGCGGCGATCACGATGCCGGCGATCAGGCCGGCGCGCAGGAGAGGGACGAGTCGACCAGCGGCAGTAAGGGGTCGGTTACTCACATGGCCAAGTTATGACATTTCCGATTCGTACCTGAGAAGAACTCATAAACCGACGAGTGGTGACGTGGCTTACGCCGAGATCGTCTGTCCCAACGGCCGCCTTCCCGGCAGGATCGCGAACATGCCCGAGCCGATCGCCGCCATCGAGCCCGACCTGGCGCACCACGGTGACGTCGAGGTCGGCGACGGCCTGATCGACCTCGCCGTCAACGTCCGCCGGGCGCGTCCGCCCGCCTGGCTGGCCGAACCGGTCGCGGCCACCCTGACCGACCTGGCCCGCTACCCGGACCCGGCGCCGGCCCGGGCGGCGGTCGCCGCCCGACACCACCGTCACCCGAACGAGGTGCTGCTCACCGCCGGCGCCGCCGAGGGCTTCGTGCTGATCGCCCAGGCGTTGCGCGGGGTGCGCCGGCCGGTGGTGGTGCACCCCCAGTTCACCGAGCCGGAGGCCGCGCTGCGGGCCGCCGGGCACCGGGTCGAGCGGGTGCTGCTCGACGCCGCCGCCGACTTCCGGCTCGACCCGTCCCGGGTGCCCGCCGACGCCGACCTGGTGATGATCGGCAACCCCACGAACCCGACGTCGGTGCTGCACCCCGCGCGGACGGTGGCCGCGCTGGCCCGCCCCGGCCGGGTGCTCGTGGTCGACGAGGCGTTCGCCGACACCACAATGGCCGCCGGGCACCCCGGCGAACCGGAGTCACTTGCCGAACGCGGCGACCTGCCCGGGCTGCTCGTGGTGCGCAGCCTCACGAAGACCTGGGGCCTGGCCGGGCTGCGGATCGGCTACCTGCTCGGCGCCGCGGACCTGCTGGCCCGGCTGGCCGCCGTCCAGCCGCTCTGGGCCGTCTCCACGCCCGCGCTCGCCGCCGCGTCGGCCTGCGCCACAGACGTCGCCGTCCGGGCCGAGCGCGCCATCGCCGCCGATCTCGCCGCCGACCGCGATCACCTGGTCGCCCGCCTGGAAAACCTGCCCGGGGTACGCGTCGTCGGCCGTCCCGCGAGTGCGTTCGTCCTGCTGCACCTGCCGGGCGCGAGTGAGATCCGCGCCGCCCTGCGCGAGCGCGGCTGGGCGGTCCGCCGGGGCGACACCTTCCCCGGTCTCGGGCCGGACTGGCTGCGGGTGGCGGTACGCGACCGAAACACCTCAGACGCGTTCATCGACGTGCTGCGCGAGACCATGGAGGCATGATGCTGGAGACCACGATCGCGGCGATCCGCCCGGCGGACGAAGCGGCCATGGCCGCCGCCCGCGAGCTGCACGGTCGGCTGACCAAGCCGGCGGGCTCGCTGGGTGCGTTGGAGGAGCTTTCGGTACGCCTCGCCGGCCTGGCCGGAGCCTGCCCACCACCGCTGCCCGAGCCGGCCGCAGTGGCGATCTTCGCCGGTGACCACGGGGTGCACGCCCAGGGGGTGAGCCCCTGGCCGCAGGAGGTCACCGCGCAGATGATCGGCAACTTCCTGGCCGGTGGAGCGGTGGTCAACGCGTTCGCCCGGCAGGCCGGCGCGTCGGTCACAGTTGTCGACGTCGGCGTGGCGACCCCGCTGCCCGCCGACCCGGCCGTCGTCGACCCGGCCGTCGTCGACCCGGCCGTCGCCGACGCGGCCGTGCTCGACCCGGCCGTGCTCGACCCGGCTTTGCCCCGGCTGGTTGTCGCGTCCGTCCGTCGGGGCACCCGGGACCTCACGGTGACCGCCGCGCTGACCCGGGACGAGACGCTGGCGGCGGTGCAGACCGGCATCCGGATCGCCGACGAGTTGATCGACGCCGGGGCGGGCATCCTGCTCACCGGGGACATGGGTATCGGCAACACCACCCCGGCCGCCGCGCTGATCGCCGCGTTCACCGGCGTCGACGCGCTTGACGCCACCGGTCGGGGCACCGGGGTCGACGACCCGACGTACGCGCACAAGGTGGCGGTGGTACGGGCCGCGCTGGCCCGGCACACCCCCGACCCGGCCGACCCGCTGGGGGTGCTGGCCGCCGTCGGTGGCCTGGAGCACGCCGCCCTGGCCGGGCTGATCCTGGGGGCCGCGGCGCGCCGCACACCGGTGCTGCTGGACGGCGTGATCGCGGTCTCGGCCGCGCTCGCCGCCGCCGCGTTCGCCCCGGACGCGGTAGGCGCCATGGTCGCCGGCCACCGCTCGGCCGAGCCCGGTGCCACTGTGGCGCTGCGCCACCTCGGCCTCGACCCGCTCATCGACCTGGGGTTGCGCCTCGGCGAGGGCACCGGCGCGCTGCTGGCGTTGCCCGTGGTCACCGGCGCGGTCCGGGTGCTGCACGAGGTGGCGACGTTCGACTCCGCCGGGGTGGCCGAGAAGTGACCACACGCGGCGAACGAACCCTCCGCCCCGGTGGTGCGGCGTGACCTCCAATCCGTACCCCCTCGGTCTGCGGCTGCACGGGCGGCGGGTGGTCGTGGTGGGCGGCGGCGCGGTCGCCACCCGGCGCGTACCCGCGCTGCTGGACGCCGGTGCGGACGTCCTGCTGGTCTCCCCGGAGCTGACCCCGGCACTGCGTGCCCGGGTCGACGCGGGTCGGCTGCACTGGGTGCCGCGCCGGTTCCTGCCCGAGGACCTGGACGGCGCCTGGCTGGTCCAGGTGGCGATCGACGACCCGATAGCGGCGGCCTCGGTGAGCGCCGTCGCCGCCGAGCGGCGGATCTTCTGCGTCCGGGCCGACGACCGCACGGCCGCCACCGCCTGGACCCCGGCGGTGACCCGGCACGGCCCGGTCACCGTGGCGGTGCTCGGCGGCGGCGACCCCCGCCGGGCGATGACCGTCCGTGACGCGATCCGCGACCTCCTGGCGGTCCGCCTGGCACCGGACGGAGTCGCTCCGACGCCGAGCCAGTCGACCGGCACGACCGGCACGACCGACGCGGCCGGTGCGGCCGGTGTGGCCGGCGCGGCCGGATCGGCCGGTGCGGCCGGTGGGCGGCGGGCCGGGCGGGTGGCGCTTGTCGGGGCGGGGCCGGGTGACCCGGAGCTGATCACCGTGAAGGGTTGGCGGCTGCTCACCGAGGCCGACGTGGTGGTCGCCGACCGGCTGGTGCCCGGGCTGCTCCTCGACGAGCTGCGCCCGGACGTCGAGCTGGTGGACGCCTCGAAGATCCCCTATGGACCGTCCCGCGCCCAGGAGGAGATCAACCAGATCCTGGTCGACAGGGCCCTGGCCGGTGCCTTCGTGGTACGGCTCAAGGGCGGTGATCCGTACGTCTTCGGCCGCGGCGGCGAGGAGTTGCTGGCCTGCGCGTCGGCCGGCGTTCCGGTGACAGTGGTGCCCGGGGTGACCAGCTCCATCGCCGCGCCGGCCGCCGCTGGCATCCCGGTCACCCATCGGGGGGTGGCGCACGAGTTCACTGTGGTCTCCGGGCACCTGGCACCCGACGCTCCGGCCTCACTGGTGCGCTGGGACGCCCTCGCCGGCCTGCACGGCACCCTGGTGATCCTGATGGGGCTCAAGAACCTCGCCGCCATCACGGCCACCCTGATCGCCCACGGTCGGTCACCGCAGACGCCGGCCGCCGTCGTTCAGGAGGCCACCACGGGCACCCAGCGGGTGCTGCGGTCCACGCTCGGCGCGGTGGCCACCGACCTGCTCGCCGCCGACCTGCGCCCGCCCGCAGTCGTCGTGGTGGGCGACGTGGTGGAGGCGCTCGACGGCTGAGGCGACGGAGCGCGGCGAGGCCCCAGCCCTGTCGAGCGGGTGCCCGTGGTCCGCCGCACCCCCCGGGTCGATCATGGAGTTGTGGTGGTGGACAAATGCCGCGATCATCCGCACAACGGGCACCACAAGTCCATGATCGACCGGGGAGGGGGGCTGGCACGGAGGACGGGCCGGAGCAGCCTGCTCCGGCCCGTCGTGGTTCGTTGCCCGATTACTGCTTGAGCATGTTGTCGAGCAGGAGGGCACAGCGGATCAGACCCAGGTGGCTGTACGCCTGCGGGTGGTTGCCCAGCCCGCGCTCGGCGAGCGGGTCGTACTGCTCGGGGAGCAGCCCGGTCGGGCCGGCGGTGAGCACCATCTGGGCGAACAGCTCCTCGGCGTCGGTGCGGCGGCCGGTGCGCAGGTACGCCTCGATCAGCCACGCCGTGCAGATGTGGAAGCCGCCCTCGCGGCCGGGCAGGCCGTCGTCCCAGTGGTAGCGGTAGACGACCGGACCGCTGCGCAGGTCGGCCTCGATGCGCAGGACTGTGGACAGGAAGCGCGGGTCGTCACCCGGGAGCAGGCCGGACAGCCCGATCCAGAGTGACGAGGCGTCCATGTCCTCGTCCCCGTACGCGACGCTGTACGCCTCGACGTCGGAGTGCCAGCCCTGCTCCAGGACGTTGGCGCCGATCCGGTCGCGCAGGTCCTTCCACTCCGGCCGGTCCTCGCCGCCGTGCTCGCGCATCACGTGCAGCGCCCGGTCGACTGTCATCCAGCACATCACCTTGGAGAAGACGTGGTGCCGGGGTGGCAGCCGGGCCTCCCAGATGCCGTGGTCGGGCTCGTGCCAACGGCGGCGGACCGCCTCGACCATGTTTTCCAGAACCCGCCACTCGTCCTCGCGAACCGAACCGCGGGCGTCGGCGACGGCCGCGATCAGGTCGGCGATCGGACCGAACACGTCGAGCTGGAGCTGGTGGTTGGCGAGGTTGCCGACCCGGACCGGCCGGGAGCCGGCGTACCCGGGCAGCGTGTCGATCACCGCTTCGGCGCCCAGCTCGTACCCGTCGATGGTGTAGAGCGGGTGCAGCCGTTCCGGGTGCCCGCCGGTGCGCTCGATGCAGCCGTCCACCCAGCGCAGCAGCGCCTCGGCCTCCTCGACGGAGCCGAGGTCGACAAGTGCGCGGGCGGTCAGCGCGGCGTCGCGCAGCCAGCAGTAGCGGTAGTCCCAGTTGCGGACGCCACCCAGCTCCTCGGGGAGCGAGGTGGTCGCCGCGGCCAGGATCGAGCCGGTGGCCTCGTGACAGAGCCCGCGCAGGGTGAGGGCGCTGCGCGCGACCAGGTCACGGGCGGTGGACGGCAGCCGCAGCGAGGCCACCCAGTCCTTCCACGGCTGTTCGGCGGCGGCCTGCCGCTCGTGGATCGGCACCCGGTGGTGCTCCAGGCTGTGCGTGCCGAAGCGCAGCTCAAGCACTACCTGTCCACCGGCGGCGGACAGGTCGACGATCGCCTTGGCGGTCTCGTACCCGCCGTCGTTGCCGACCTCCCACTGCACGCCGGGGGCGTAGAGCGCCACCGGTTCGTTGGAGCCGAGCACCAGCAGGCCGTCGCCGAGTGGCTGCAACTGCACGGCGACCTGCCCGAACTCGGGCCTCGGCGCGAACTCCACCCGGGCCTTGCCGCTGCCGGTGAGCACCCGGATCAGGGTCGAGTCGCCGGTGATGACCGCGGGGCTGTCGTCCGGAGTGGTCTCCCGGGCCGGCTTGTCCAGCCAGTCGGTGACGGTGAGCCCGGACCACCGGGTCTCCACTGTCATCGTGCCGGAGCGGTAGCGCTGGCCCAGCGGGATGCCGCCGCGTTCCGGGGCGACGCTGAAGTGACCGGCCGGGCTGCCACCCACCAGGTCGGCGAAGATCGCCGCCGAGTCCGGCTTGGGGTGGCAGAGCCAGCTCACCTTGGCCTCGGGGGTGAGCAGCGCGACGGTACGGCCGTTGGCCAGCATGGAGTGGCGCTCGATCGGCACCGCCCGCTCACCGAACAGCCAGTGTCGACGGGTCTCCAGCAGCAGCGCCAGCGCGCGGGCGGCCTCCAGCGGGTCGGCGACCCGGAAACCGGCCTGGGTGTCCCCGGGGCCGATCTTGATGCCGAGGTCGGGGCCGTGCAGGTGCGCGAACCCGTTCTCGTCGGTGATGTCGTCGCCGATGAACAGCACCGCGCTGGAGGCGAGCTGGGTCCGCAGCTGGTCGAGTGCGGTGCCCTTGTGGGTGGCCACGACGGAGAGCTCGATGACCTCCTTGCCCTGGGTCACCGTGACGCCGTCGAAGGTCGCCGGGCCGTTGCGGACCGCCTCGATGGCGGCGGCGGCGACCTGCGGGTCGACCCCTCGGGTGTGCATGGCGACGCTGGCCGGCTTGCGTTCCAGCCGGATGCCCTGGTGGTTGGCGGCGATCTCGCGCAGCGCGTTGCGCACCCGCTGGCGCACCGCGACCAGCTCGGGCGAGAGTCGCTCGACGAAACCGATGTCGAACTCGGAGCCGTGGCTGCCGACGAGGTGCACCTCGCTGGGCAGTCGGGACAGCGCGGCCAGGTCGCGCAGCGCCCGGCCGGAGACGACAGCCACTGTGGTCTGCGGCAGCGCGGCGAGCGCGCGGACCGCGGCCACCGACTCGGGCAGCGGGACGGCTGTGCTGGGATCCTCCACGATCGGCGCCAGTGTGCCGTCGTAGTCGCAGGCGACCAGGAGTTGGGGGACCCGGGCGATCCGGCCGATGGCGGCGCGCAGCTCGGGGTCCATCACCCCGGTGGCCATGGCCGCCCCATCATTGACTGTCGTGTTCACTCGGCCTCCGCCTCGGGGACTCCGAGTTCGGAGAGGAAAGACTTGGCCCAGTGGCCCACGTCGTGGGTACGCAGGTGACGTTGCATTGTCCGCATCCGGCGGCGTGCCTCGGTTTTCTCCACGTGCACGGCCCGGAGCAGGGCATCCTTTACCGCGTCCGGGTCGTGCGGGTTACATAGAAAGGCCTGGCGCAGCTCCGTTGCGGCGCCGGCGAACTCACTGAGCACGAGCGCGCCACCCTGATCGGCGCGGGACGCCACGTACTCCTTGGCTACCAGGTTCATGCCGTCGCGTAGCGGTGTCACCATCATCACGTCGGCGGCAACGTACATCGCGGCCAGTTCACTGCGACTGTACGACTGATGCAGGTAATGCACGGCCGGCACGCCGACCCGGCCGAATTCACCATTAATCCGGCCAACCTCACGTTCGACCTTGACTCGAAGTGCCTGGTAGTGCTCGACCCGCTCGCGGCTGGGTGTGGCCACCTGCACCATAACCGCGTCGGGAACTGTCAACTTTCCGTCAGCAAGCAACTCCCGGAAGGCCTTGAGTCGCAACTCGATGCCCTTTGTGTAATCCAACCGGTCCACGCCCAGGATTATCGTCTTCGGGTCGCCCAACTCGGCACGGATCTGCTTGGCCCGAGCCTGGATCGCCGGGTCGGCGGCCATCCGCTCCATCTCCTGGGTGTCGATCGAGATGGGGAAGGCGCCCGCCTTCACCTGCCGACCGTCGACCTGGATCATCTGCCCTTCGTAGCGCAGTCCGAGCAGGTGCCGGGCCAGCCGGACGAAGTTCTGCGCGGCCAGCCGCTGCTGGAAGCCGACCAGGTCGGCACCGAGTAGACCGCGCAGGATCTCGGTGCGGAACGGCATCTGCATGAACAGCTCGATCGGCGGGAACGGGATGTGCAGGAAGAACCCGATCCGTAGGTCCGGGCGCAGCTCACGGAGCATCGCGGGGACCAGCTGAAGCTGGTAATCCTGCACCCAGACCGTCGCACCCTCGGCCGCGACGTCGGCGGCGGCCTCCGCGAACCGGGCGTTGACCAGGCGGTACGCCTCCCGCCAGCGGCGCTTGTAGGCGGGCGTCTCGACCGCGTCGTGGTAGAGCGGCCAGATCGTCGCGTTGGACTGGCCCTCGTAGTAGCGCTCCAACTCCTCAGCGCTCAGCGGGACCGGGTGCAGCCGGATCCCCTCCAGGTCGAACGGCTCGGGGGCGGCACCGGTGCCACCGGCCCAGCCGACCCACGTGCCCTGGTGTTCGGCGAGCACTGGGTGCAACGCGGTGACCAGCCCGCCAGGGCTGCGTCGCCACTGCCGGCCCTCGGGGGTGCTCACCTCGTCGACCGGCAGACGGTTCGCCACTACGACAAAGGAGCTACGGACGGTCACGATCGGCCACCTCCGGGTACTGACGGGTCCACCGCGATCAGCGTACTGAGCGTAGCTGCGGCGTCTTGTGCCTAGTGCCGGAGTCTCCTACCCGCCTCGTGCTCCTCAAAATCCGGGAGGTGATCTTGTCGACAGCCAGTGCCTCAGAGGTCGATGATCGGCCATTCCTTCGGCAGTACCTCGCCGAGCAGCTCCCGCCGATCCGTCATGATCGGAACGACCGCTCGGGCTGCCGCTTCGATCGCAACCTGGGCGAGGTCGATGCTGCCCAGGAGGCGGGACCAGCCCCCCAGGATGGGGCACATGTTGTGATCGACCGGCGTGACAAGTACGGCTTCGAGATCGGAGACGATGTCAAGCAGCGGCCAGCCGTCGCTAGACACCCGGCGATACGCGGCTGTCAGGCACATGGCCGGAATGATCACGGACTCCCGGCGGTAGGCAACCTTGGCGATCTGGACGCCAACAGCCGGTTCTCCTTCGGAGTAGGCCAACAGTGCGGTCGTGTCGAGTACGAGTCCCGCGTCAGTCACAGACCTGCATCCGTCCCCGCGACGCCTCGTTCAGCAGCGCGGCGGCCTTGGCGCGCAACTCGGGAGTTATCGCCTGGCGCGCCTGATCCAACTTGCGCCCGGCCTCCGCGAGCCCTTCGTCGGTGATTTTGAAGCCGAGCTGCTCCAGGGTCCGCCGTGTTCGCTCACCGGCCATTCGTTGGCGGATGCTCTCCGTCACGAAGGCGGACACGTTGGGCTCGGCGGCCAGCCGCTCTGCCACGTCATCCGGCACGCTGATGGCGATCTTCTTGGTCATACCAAGGACGCTAGCGAGTAATACCATGCTCGGCAAGGAGGCTCGCCCGCGTACTCCTGGGGTGGGGTGATGTGGGCGAAGCGCGCCGTACCTGTCAGGATTGACGATGGCGTGCGCGCGGCCGGCTCCCGGCCGGCGGCGGTGGGCGGTCCTCACAGCCCGCGCCCGTGCCGCCGATCAGCGACAGCAACCGACGGAGGTAGCCCGCACCGTGGCCCAGTACATCTACGTCCTGGAAAAGGCCCGCAAGGCGCACGGCGACAAGGTCGTGCTCGACAACGTGACGTTGAGCTTCCTGCCGGGGGCCAAGATCGGTGTGCTCGGTCCGAACGGCGCCGGTAAGTCGAGCCTTCTCAAGATCATGGCAGGCCTGGACAAGCCGAGCAACGGCGAGGCCCGGCTCATGCCCGGCTACACCGTCGGCATGCTCGCCCAGGAGCCCCCGCTCAACGAGGCCAAGACCGTGCTCGGCAACGTCGAGGAGGCGGTCGCCGAGACCAAAGCCAAGCTGGAGCGGTTCAACAAGATCGCCGAGCAGATGGCCACCGACTACTCCGACGAGCTGATGGAGGAGATGGGCAAGCTCCAGGAGGAGCTGGACCACCTCGACGCCTGGGACGTCGACTCCAAGCTCGAACTGGCAATGGACGCGCTGCGCTGCCCGCCGCCGGACGCCGACGTGACCCAGCTCTCCGGTGGTGAGCGTCGCCGGGTCGCGCTCTGCAAGCTGCTGCTGGAGGCGCCCGACCTGCTGCTGCTCGACGAGCCCACCAACCACCTGGACGCGGAGAGCGTCTCCTGGCTGGAGCAGCACCTGGCCAAGTACGCCGGCACCGTCATGGCGATCACCCACGACCGGTACTTCCTCGACAACGTGGCCAACTGGATCCTCGAACTGGACCGTGGCCGGACCTACCCGTACGAGGGCAACTACTCCACCTACCTGGAGAAGAAGGCCGCCCGACTGGCCGTCGAGGGCCGCCGCGACGCCAAGATGAAGAAGCGCCTCACCGAGGAGCTGGAGTGGGTCCGCTCCAACGCCAAGGCCCGGCAGACCAAGTCCAAGGCCCGCCTGGACCGGTACGACGAGATGGCCACCGAGGCGGAGAAGACCCGCAAGCTCGACTTCGAGGAGATCCAGATTCCGCCGGGCCCGCGCCTGGGCAGCACGGTGATCGAGGCGAACAACCTCAGCAAGGGGTTCGGCGACCGGCTGCTCATCGACAACCTGTCGTTCTCGCTGCCCCGCAACGGCATCGTCGGCATCATCGGCCCCAACGGCGTCGGCAAGACCACGCTGTTCAAGACCATCGTCGGGCTGGAGGAGCCGACCAGCGGGTCGGTCCGGGTCGGTGAGACGGTCTCGCTGTCGTACGTCGACCAGAACCGCGAGGGCCTCAACGGTGACAAGACCGTCTGGGAGGTCGTCTCCGACGGGCTTGACTACCTGATGGTCGGCAAGGTCGAGATGCCGTCGCGGGCGTACATCGCCGCGTTCGGCTTCAAGGGCCCGGACCAGCAGAAGCCGACGAAGGTGCTCTCCGGTGGTGAGCGCAACCGGCTGAACCTGGCGTTGACCCTGAAGATCGGCGGCAACGTCATCCTGCTCGACGAGCCGACGAACGACCTGGACGTGGAGACGCTGTCCAGCCTGGAGAACGCCCTGCTGGAGTTCCCCGGCTGCGCCGTGGTCATCTCGCACGACCGGATGTTCCTGGACCGGGTCGCCACGCACATCCTGGCCTGGGAGGGCGACGACCAGGACCCGTCCAGGTGGTTCTGGTTCGAGGGCAACTTCGAGGCGTACGAGAAGAACAAGATCGACCGCCTCGGCGCGGAGGCTGCCCGGCCGCACCGGGTGACCTACCGCAAGCTGACCCGCGACTGACCGGCGCAGACGGTGTCTGACCGGTTCGTCTACCACTGCACGCTGCGCTGGTCCGACCTGGACGCGTACGGGCACGTCAACAACTCGCGCTTCCTCACCCTGTACGAGGAGGCGCGGGTGGCGTTGATGTTCGCCGGCGGGCGGGCCTGGGGGGTCGGCTCGTTCGCCGACGGGGTGGTCATCCGCCGGCACGAGGTCGACTACCTGCGCCCGGTCGACTACGCGCTGGGTCGGGCCACCGCGGAGGCCGCGCCCACCGTCCGGATCGAGCTGTGGGTGGAGGAGATCCGGGCTGCCTCGTTCACCGTCGCCTACGAGCTGTACGACGGCGAGGTGCTGGCCAGTCGGGCCCGTTCGGTGCTGGTGCCGTTCGACCTGACCTCCCAGGTGCCCCGGCGGATCACCACCGAGGAGCGGGATTTCCTGCTCACCTACGCGCCGCAGGGCGGCCTGGCATGACCCGGCCGGGCCCGGGAGGGGCGACGGCGTCCACCCCGACACACGGTGTGGCCGGGGTGGCCGACGCGGGTGCCTTCCTGGCCCGGCTGGTCCGGTTGGATCCGGCCGCACCGGTCCGGTTGCGGTCGGCCGGTGGGCCCGGTCGGATCGCCCTCTGGGCCCGCCTGCCCTGGCAGGTCCTGGTGGTCCGGACGGTGGCCGGTGGGCCAGCCGACGGCGCCGCCGAGGACGTCACGGTGGCGGCCGCGGAGTTGCTCGCCGAACTGGAACGCGGTGGTACGGCCCGGCCGGTCCGCCGGGACGCGCAGTGGCGTTGGCCGCTGCCTCCGGCGCGTAGCCGGATGGTGGAGGCGCTGCCCGTCGGCGAGCTGCGGCGGATCGCGGACGCGGCGGCGGGCACCCTGCGCACGGCGAGCGAGCAGGGCGTGGCCGGGCGCGCGGTGGGCCAGCGGGCGCTGCGGGACGCGCTGCTCGATCACGTGGCGGTGCTTGTCACGCCGGACGGGCCGCCCGCCCCGCCGGTCGAGGTGTCGCAGCGGCTGGTGCAGGGGGTGGTCCGGATGGGCTTCCTCGGTGCCGCCGACGGCCCGACCGGCGGCCCCGGCGAGGCGACCGCTCAGGTGCGGGTGGCCGGGCGTTGGGTCGGCCTGGTGGGACCATACGGAGCGGCGTGGTCGCAGACCGCCACGGATCTTGCGGTGAGACCCCTCGGTAGTCCTCCGAACGGCTGACCCCTGCTCATTCTTCTGGGCTGGTGCGGTCGTTGGGGGGGTGCCTCAACTCGGCTGTCCGGGTACCGTCCATGCTCGGATCCAACGCACCGTAGGCGTCTGGATCCGCTGGGGAGTGAGGTGCGACGAGCGATGCCGTGGTGGTCATGGCGCCCCGGTCCCGCCGACGGCGGCGATCCGGAAACCCGAAGCGGGATCACAGTGGAGAGCGCGGTCCGGGTCGGACCGCCCAACCCTCGCCAGCCGGGAGACGACTGCCCGGCCAGCGAACGACCGGTGTTACCCGAGATGCTGGCCACTGTCGAGCCGGTGAGTCTGCGCCGCGTCTGCGACGCACTCGACCTGCTCGACGTGCGCTATCTGGCCGACGGCGACGGCAACCTGCTGGCCATGTGGGAGCGGCACGCGGTGCTTGTCACCCTCGAAGGGCCAGAGGACGAGATCCTGGTCATGCGGGCCCGCCCGCACGCCACGGTCCCACCGGACTGGGCCGACCGGGCCTATCGGGTGGTCAACGAGTGGAACCACACCCGGCGGTTCTGCAAGGCGTACATCGGCGACCCGACGGAGCGCGGGCAGTTGCCGATCTACGCCGAGCTTCAGGTGCCGCTCGGCGCCGGCACCCACGACGCGTTGCTCGTCGAGATGCTCGACTGCGGCGCGGCGGTGGCCACCAGCTTCGTGGACTGGCTGCACGACGAGGGCGCGCTGCTCTGAGGCTGCCCCGGCCGGGCGGTCAGCCGCCGTGGGCCGGGTCCTCCTCGGCGTTGACCATGAAGTACGCGGCCCGCTCCAGGTAGTCCCAGAGCGTGGCGGCGATCGCCGGATCGAGGTCGAGCTGGTCCACCGCCCGGCGCATGTTGCGCAGCCAGGCGTCCCGCTCGGCCGCGCCGATCCGGAACGGCGCGTGCCGCATCCGCAGCCGCGGGTGGCCACGCTGGGCGGAGTAGGTGTTCGGGCCGCCCCAGTACTGCATCAGGAACAGGGTCATCCGATCGGCGGCCGGCCCCAGGTCGTCCTCCGGGTACATCGGGCGCAGCAGTGGATCTGTGGCCACGCCGGCATAGAACTCGTCGACCAGCCTGCGGAAGGTGGGCTCGCCGCCGACGGCTTCGAAGAGGGTCGTCGAAGCACCGGGACGCTCGGATTCACCTGCGGGGTTCACCGTTCCATCCTGCCAGGTGCGCCAGGCGCCGGACCGACCCGCACACCGTGCGTCGGATCACGCCGGGCCGATGCCGGGCTCCCGGCCTGCCCGGGTCCGCCGATCCCGTCGAGCCCGCCGCGCCCGCCGGGTCCGTCCGATCCGGGCCGGCGGGTCCGGATCAGGTGACCACGTGCCGGCGGTCGCCGGGACGTGGCTCGGGAGGGCCTGCCGCCGGGTCGCCGCCGGTGGCGGGGGCGTCCGGGTGCTCGATCGGCTCGGCATTGGCCGCCGTGGCCGCCGCGATCGCGTCGCTGAACGCCTGCCGATCCGGCCAGCGCAGCGCGGCCACCGCCATCAGCACCACGCCGGCCGCGCTCCACAGCCCCACCACCAGGGGGATGTTGTCGAAGCGGTCGGCGATCAACCCGGTCGCCAGCACGGCGAAACCCTGGATGACCTGGACACCGGTCGCCATCACCCCGAAGGCGCGGGCCCGGAAGCCGTTGGGCAGGGCCTGGACGAAGAGCCCGTTCGCCATCGGCAGCATGCCGGCGACCGCGAATCCACACAGCGCGGCAAGCAGTGCCACCACCAGGGGGGACGGGTCGAGCAACGTCGGCACCAGTATCAGGGGGGCGAGCACCGCGAGCGGCCGCATCAGTTTCAGCCGGCGGGCCGGCCCGAACAGGCGGCTCACCAGCAACCCGCCGAGGATGAAACCGACCGGGCCGGCCACCATGATCACTGCCTGGGCCGTGGTCGCGCTCATGTCGCCGTGACCCTCGTCGTGTGCCCAGCCGACGGCGAGCCCCTCGGGGAGGACCGAGAAGAGCATCGCGCTGAACACCAGCACCGCGATCGCCCGCAGCACCGGTGTGCCGAACACGATGGCGAAGCCCTGGCGGGTCTCCTGCAGGAGGTGACCGCGCTGCGCCGGGTTCGGCACCGCCGAACGGTTTCGCACTCCGAGGCGGACCAGCAGCGCCGAGGCACCGAACGTGGCCGCGTTGAACAGCAGCGCGACCTGCGGGTCGATCGAGGCGACGGCGGTGCCGAGCACGTACCCGACGATCTGGGCCGCCTGCCCCACGCTGCTGTTGAGCGACAACCCGAGCACCAGCCGGTCCCCGGCGAGCATCTGCGGCATCAACGCGGACTTCGCCGCCTGACTCGGCGGGTTGGCGAGCGTGGCGGCGAAGATGAGCACCAGCACTGCCTGGTACGGCAGTTGCGGGATGGCGATGAGCAGCATCAGGGCCATCCGGATCAGGTCACACGCCACCATCACCCGCCGGTACGGGTACCGCTCCGCGAGTGCGGCGAGCACCGGACCGCCGAGCAGCCAGGGCAGGAAACTGACAGCGAAGGCAGCCGCGGAGAGCCCGACCGACGAGGTCTTCTGATAGACGAGCAGGGTGACGGCAGCCTTCGCGACGTAGTCGCCGACCCAGGAGAGAGCGCCCGCAACGAACACGGCGCGGAACTCTTGCTGGGCGAACACCTCGCGAAAAGTAGCTGGGCCTTCCGCGGAAGGTCGCTCGTCGGGCACCGTCGCCTCCATCGGCCTCCGGGTCGGCCGCTCGTGGCAGCCCGGCCGGAAGCGCTCGTCAGATCTACGGATCAGCGAGGTTGTGATCACGCTTTGGCGGGAACGCGTGCTCCGGATTCTGCCCGATCGTCTGACAACTATCTAGGTCGAACGGGTCGTTCGTCGCTTCCCCGACTGAACGAACGGACGATACCTGAGGGGCCGGGCGGCTCGCGACCCCGGATTCGAGGACAATGTCGGGTGGGTCAGGTGGCACCACCCTGGCCCGTTTCCCCTTCGGACAGCGGCCGGGTGGGCAGCCCGGGGAAGATGCGACCAGCGGCGATCTGCGCGGTGATCCCCGAGTTCTCCAGCGACTCCGCCAGCCGCCTCCGCAGCTCCCGGCCCACCGCGAACTGGCCGTCCGCTGTCGTCTTCACCACCGTCCGGATGACCGCACCGTCCACCGTCACCTGCTCGACGCCCAGCACCTCGGGCGCCTCGACGATCTCCGGCGACAGCTCCGGGTCCATCGCCACCGAGGCGGCCGCGGTCCGCAGGACGGCGGTGGCCTCCTCGGTGCTGTTGAAGCCGATCGGCAGGTCCACCACCACGAGGGCCCAGCCCTGGCTCTTGTTGCCCACTCGGATGATCTCGCCGTTGCGGATGTACCAGAGCACTCCGCGCCCGTCGCGCACGGTGGTCACCCGGAGCCCGACCGCCTCGACCACGCCCATCGCCTCGCCCAGGTCGACGTTGTCGCCCACGCCGTACTGATCCTCGATCAGCATGAACAGGCCGGCGATCAGGTCCTTGACCAGGCTCTGCGCGCCGAAACCCAGCGCGACCCCGGCGATTCCCGCGCTGGCCAGCAGCGGGGCCAGGTCGAAGCTGAACTCCCGCAGGATCATCAGCAGCGCGATGCCGAAGACGAACGCGGTGGTCAGGCTCCGCAACACCGAGCCGATCGCCTCGGCACGCTGCCGTCGTCGCTCCGGCACGAACTCGGTCGGGTCGGCCGCCGCGCTCGGCACCCGCTCGCGCAGCGGACGCAGCATCGTCGGCACCGCGCCGTCGGTAGTCGTGCGGACCAACCGGTTGATCGTGCGATGCACCGCCCAGCGAGCCACCATCGCCAGCGCCAGGATCAGCAGCACCCGCAGCGGCTTGAGCAGGATCCAGTAACTGCCCTCGGCGAACCACGCCGAATGGGTCATCTCGTACAGGAACTCGCAGGAGGAATCGCCCTGGCAGTTCACCGACCCGACGGTGGACAGGGCAAGGGGCGTCACGGTTGCGGCACTCACCCTGTCTTAGTACCGCAAGGGGCCCGAGCGCCCACCGCCGACCCACCGGCCACGACCACGTTGACCAAGGGCTGTCAACCAGTGTCAGGCAACGGAAAGGGTTCGCCCAGGCCAGCATGGTGATCCGCCCCGATGCGGATGATCCTCATACCCCATGCGGGATTAGTACGTGCAATCCGGGGTCCGATCAGGGACTATTGGCGCAACGGACGTCGGTGATCGGCCCGGCGTCGACCGTGTGGGTGGTCATGCCCGCGCTCGGTCGACGGCGGTGCGCAGCAGCCGCTGAACCGGGAGGGTGATCGCGATGCCTGACATACGACCCACGGTGGGCTCTGGCGCTCTGGTCCTCAACGCCACCTACGAGCCGCTGTGTGTCGTGTCGGTGCGTCGCGCCGCGATTCTCGTCCTCTCCGCCAAGGCTGTCTGTGTCGCCGACGGCGATGGCATCCTGCACAGCGCCCGGGACGCGCTCCCGGTGCCCTCCGTGGTCCGGCTCACCCGCTTCGTCCGCGTGCCGTACCGCACCCACGTCGGGCTGTCCCGGCGGGCGATCTTCGCCCGGGACGGGTGGCGGTGCGCGTACTGCCGAGGCCCGGCCGAGACCATCGACCATGTCTTCCCCCGCAGTCGGGGCGGCCGGCACGCCTGGGAGAACGTGGTCGCCGCGTGCGCCCGGTGCAACCACACAAAGGGCGACAAGACGCCGGCGGAGATGGGGTGGCGGTTGCACGCGCTGCCCGCCGCGCCGAAGGGCACCGCCTGGCGGGTGCTGGGGCACCGCGCCCCCGATCCCCGTTGGGCCGACTGGCTGGACCTGCGGGAGCCGGAAGCCGCCGCCTGACTCCGCCAGCGGCGGCTGACCAGCCCGGATGTGCCGTTTGGTGCGGCTGCCCGGGTGCGATGCCCTCGGGGTTGCTGCCTCAGCGCCGCTTGCGGGTTGCCTTGCGTGCGGCGCGCTCGACTGCTCGTCCGTGTGCGACCGCCAGCAGCCGGTCGATCTCGGGCAGCAGTTGCGGACCGGGCATGACGATGCTCGCGAAGCCGTGCAGCGCGTAGCCGGGGTGCGGGGTGAGGGTGTCGAGCCGGGCGAAGTCGAATTCGTCCCGGTGGTCCTCGAACGCCTTGGGCGGAAAGCCGAAGAGTCGCTCGAACTCGTCCCGGCCCAGGTCCAGGTTGAGCCGGAAGACACCGGGGCGGTCCAACTGGGCGGCCTCGTCGAAGCCGGGCACGTCCTGCTCGACGATTGTGGCGAACGGCTGCCGGCGATCCGGGCCGACGAAGAAGAAACGGTCGCCCCAGGCCGCCTCGGGTGATCCGTTCTCCGCACTCGCCACTACCTGCTCGACGCCGGCCAGCGCGACGATCCGATCGGCGAGCACTGCCGCGTCGACGCCGGTCGGCACGTGCAGGACCACGTCGGCGTGTTCGATGGTGGTTCGGTCCAGCGGGAAGTAGCGGTAGTCGTGCGTCCGCCGCTCGGCCGGTGCGATGCCGGACGCCGGCACGTACCGGGGGATGCCCGTGTCCTGCTGGAGTCTGCCCTCATAGGTCGACGCGGCGGGCGCCTCGATGCCGAGCGCCGGGCTCGCGCCCAGGCTGCCGACGATCACCGCGTACCGGTCGGCCAGCAGCGTAGCGATGATCGCGCCGGCGCCGGCCCACGACACCTCCGTTGCGGCAAGCGTCATCGTGCCCGGCTGGCGCTGCAGGTGCGTGTTGTGCCCGAAGACCAGTGTGGGCCCACGGTGGGCCTCGACGGATCGGATCGCGAGCAGGTTCTCGGCCATCAGCGCGTCCCGGACCGCGGCCAGGCGGACGAAGCGTTCCTCCTGCGCCAGCGGTGCGGCGGCCGCGGCGTGGTAGCGCAGCACCGCGACCGCGGACGTCGCGTGCACGAGCGCCGTCGGCCAGCCCGCGGCCCGCGAGGGCGCCCGCAGGTACAACTCGGTAAGCAGGTCGTCGGCGAGCACCCGCAGTGCTTGGGCGTCGCTCGAGCGCCCCACCGACCGGCCCGGCTCCCAGACCGCGGCCGGGTCGGCCCACCGCGACTCGGCCCCGACCAGGTCGTCGATCTCGGCGGATCGGTCGAGGCCGAGGAAGTCACAGACCTGGGTGAGATAGCGACGCGGGCTCGGGGCGTTGTCCAACTCCAACGGCGCGTCGAAGCCGTGGAACGTCAGCCGTTCGGCGGGTGGTCGTCCCGCGTTCCACTCGCGCATCCGCACCAGGAGGTCGCGGTTGGCCGGGGCGGCGCCGAGCCCGTGGCTGAACCCTTCGGCGAGCGCCCGTTCGAGCGGCACTGCGGCGTCGCCCTGCACGAACGCGTCGGCGACCAGCCCGGCCGCCCGGTCGCTCTCCAGCGCGATCGACAGGTAGCCGTGCGCCGTCAGCGACATGAAGGCGTCGTTACGCAGTTGCAGGAAGGCGGGCTCGCCGTGCGTCGGCTCACCGAGCGCGAGTAGCTCCGGGGACACCCCGAGCAGGTCGAGAAAAGCTGGCATTCCATAAACCGTATCGTTGAACCAGCGGTTGAGACTCAGCAGCGATGGAGCACGGGTGCCGACCAAAAAACCTTCAAACCATGGGGTACGCCGTCCGGTCGACCTCGCGCGTGTGCACGGTCTCTCCGCGCAGGCGGTGCGCAACTACGAACGAGACGGCGTCCTGCCGCCGGCGCAGCGCACACCGAACGGCTACCGCCGGTTCACCGAGACGCACGCCAAGGCGTTGAGTGCCTACCTCGCGCTGGTCGCCGGTCACGGCTACGCGGCCAGCGGCGAGATCATGCGGGCCGTCAACCGGGGCGAGACCGACGCGGCGTTGCGCACCATCGACAAGGGTCATGCTCTGCTCCAGCGCGACCGGGAGACCCTGGACGCGGTCGAGACGGCGGTGGTGGCACTGACCGCGACGCGGCCGCAACCGCAGATCCGGAAGCCCGTGTCGGTGAGCGTGCTGGCGCACCGCCTCGGTGTCCGACCCGCCACGCTGCGCAAGTGGGAGCGGGCCGGGGTGCTGCGACCGGGGCGCGATCCGGCGACCCACTACCGGGTCTACCTTCCGGACGACGTCCGCGATGCTGAGCTGGCCCACCTGTTGCGCCGCGGCGGGTACCGGCTCGACCACATCGCGGGCGTGTTGCGTCAGGTGCGCGGTGCGGGCGGCACCGAACCGCTCGCGGCGTCGCTGAGTCGGTGGCGGGCCCGGCTGACCGAGCGCGGCCGGGCGATGCTCACCGGGGCCGCCCGACTCGCCGACTACCTCGACGCCGCTCAACCACCGTCCCGCGCCTTGATCAGCGAGGCGAACACCACCACGTTGTCCGAATAGCCGGTCTCGCCGCCGACCCACTGTCCGCCGCAGGTGATCAGTCGCAGGCTCGGGTGGCTGAAGTCGCCGTACACCTCGTCCACCGGCAGCCGGCCCTTGTCGAACTTCTCCACCGAGTTCACCTCGAAGACCGCCACGCTGCGGTCGGTGCGGGTGACCTCGATCTGGTCGCCGTCACGCAGTTCGCGTAGACCGTGGAAGACCGCCGGCCCGCTTGTGGTGTCGACGTGCCCGACGATCACCGCCGGGCCGTACTGACCCGGGGTCGGTCCCTGGTCGTACCAGCCGGCCTCCTGGGCGCGGGCCGCGTCCGGCACCGCGATGGTGCCGTCCGGGGCGATGCCCACGTCGTGCACGGGTGCCCGCAGGTCGATCTTCTCGATGGCGAGGCTGGTCGGGCGGCTGGCCGGCAACACCGGGAACTTCTTCGGCGGCGGTCGGAACCCGGCGCTGAGCCGGTCCGGTAGCAGGCTCATCCCGGTCACCTGCTCGACGCCGAGCATCGCGACGATAAGCACCATCACCGCCGCGATGGCCAGCACCGGCAGCCCCGGTCCGGTACCGAAACGAGGTCGGAACGACAGCGGTCCGGTCGGTTGGCGCGGCGGCAGTGGGGCGGCGGCCGGATCCGGGGTGGCGACACTTGCCGACCCGGCCTGCCCGGCGACCCGACCCAGCCGGCCGGAGGCGCGGGCCACCAGCCGGCCGGAGGCGCGCAGCAGCGTCCCGGCCTGGAAGCGGGTACGGCGGTCCGGCCGCGCACGCGCGGCATCGCGGTCCCGCCGCGCACGCGCGGCATCGCGGGTCATGGGTCACCCGGCTCAGGAGCCGGCTCCGGTCCGACGTCGGCCGCCCGCCATCCCGAGCGCCACAGCGGTGGCGACCAGCGCCACGCCGCCGAGCACCAGCAACGAGCCGGTGCCCCGGCCGCCGGCCGTCCCGCCGCCGCCGGTCGCCGGTCCCTTACTGGGGGAGGCCATGTTCAACACGGTGAGCATGGTCGACGACGTCTCGCCGTTCTCGCAGCGCAGGTCGACCGGGTAGTCGCCGGCCGCCTTGTCGCGCGGAATCGTGGCCTGCCCGGTCAGGAAGCCCTTGTCCGGTTTGAGCGTCACGGGCCCGAACGCGTCGGAGTGCACGCTGGACTGCCTGTTGTTGTTGTCGTTGTCGCAGCTCGCCTTGATGCTCACCCGGCTGCCGGCCTGGACGCTGTTCGGTGTCACCTCGACGAAGATGTTCTCGCCGGCACGTGCCGGCGCCACCGACATCAGGACGAACGCCCCGACCAGCGCGACAAGTGTCAGTGCGGACGAGAGCGCGCGGTTGATCGTGCGGATTGCCTGCATGATTTCCCCCCAACCGGCGACGACCGCCGGAACCCAACGCCCCTCATTCCGCCTCCGCGCCGCAGGGCGGCACTCCGGACGGAAGGACGGGCGTCACCTAGGCACGGCGCTGCTTTCCCGCTGGCTCGGGGCCAAACCCGGGTCAGCCGCGGCGGGGGCTGGGCAGCGAGGTGATCGGTCGCCAGTCGAGCGGGGAGGAGAGGACCATCGTGCTCGACGGCTGGCCGTACGGGGCGAGCCGGTCGATGACCGCCTCGAAGTCGCCGATCGAGCCGGCGGCCACCTTGAGCATGCTGCACGCGTCGCCGGTGATCCGGTGGATCTCCAGGATCTCCGGCCAGTCGGCCACCGCCGGGTCGTGCAGGATGCAGCGCGCGCCGTAGCAGGACATCCGGATCAGCGCGACAACTGTGCGCCCGGCTCGGGTCAGGTCGACGTGGGCGTGGTAGCCGGTCACCACGCCGGCCTCCTCCAGCCGGCGGACCCGCTCCGCGACGGCCGGCGGGGACAGGTGCACCCGCCGGGACAACTCGCTGAAGGAGAGCCGCGCGTCGGCCTGCAACTCGCGCAGCAGCGCCCAGTCCATGTCGTCCACGCTCAGACCTTACTTTCGTGAACTGATCTCGCCTAGTTGCCTTCGGTTTGCCAAGACAATGCCGCGAGCGCCGTTGATCCGGCATTCCGCAGGCAGATCCGGCCGCGAGATCATGACGTCGACAGGTCCGGGGGAGGGAGACGACTGGTGGATCAGACGGAGCGGCGGGTGCCGAACCGCCCCGCCTCGGTGCGGCCGGTGACCCCGCGACAGCGGGCCGCCCGGGCCGCGCGCAACGGCGGCGAGCCGACCCTGGAGTTCGCCGACCTGGTGCCCTACGACGCGTACGTGCGAGCCAGCGCGCTGCACCAGCTTCAGCAGCCCCTCAGCGACGACCCCGGCGAGATGTCCTTCCTGATGGTCAGCCAGATCATGGAGCTGTACTTCGGGCTGACCTGCCACGAGCTGCGGGAGACCCAGCGCCTGCTCCGCGCCGACCAGGTCTGGGACGCGCTGGCCCCGCTGCGCCGCGCCAAGCTGCACCTGGAGGGGCTCAACGCGGCCTGGCAGGGGCTGCGCTGGATGACGCCGGCCGACTTCAACAGGTTCCGCAACCTGCTCGGCGAGGGTTCCGGCTTCCAGTCGGCGATGTACCGCCACCTGGAATTCCTGTTCGGGCTGCGCGACCCGGCTCTGATCAGGCCGTTCCGCCGACAGGCCGAGGTGCACGGCGCGCTGAGCGCCGCGCTGGCCACCCCGAGCCTCTGGGACGACGTGGTCGCGCTGCTCGCCCGGCGCGGCTTCGACCTCCCCGCCGACCTGCTCGACCGGGATGTGGCGGTGGAGCACGACCCGCAGCCGTCGGTCGAGGCGGCCTGGGTACGGATCTACGCTGACACCGGCCCGGACAACCATCTGCGCCTGCTCGGTGAGGCGCTCAGCGGCGTCGCCGAGGAGTTCGGCGACTGGCGTTGGAACCACGTCAAGGCGGTGCAGCGGACGATGGGCGCCAAGGTCGGCAGCGGCGGCTCCGCCGGACTGGCGTGGCTGCAGCGCAGCATGTCCCGGGTGGTCTTCCCGGAGCTGTGGTCGGCCCGTACCGCGATGTGACCGGAGAGCGAGACATGCACACCCCTCAAGAAGAAGCGCAGCGCCGGGACGAGGCCGATCCCGGCCACCGGCACCTGTTCCACGTGCCGCCGGCCGATGGCGGCGACCACCCCGAGGCGGCGTACCTGGCCGGAAACTCGCTCGGCCTGCAACCCCGGGCCACCCGCGACGAACTCCTCGCCGACCTGGACGCCTGGGCCCGACACGGCGTGGAGGGGCACCTGGAGGCGGAGCGCGCCTGGCTGCCGTACCACGAGCTGTTGACCGCGCCGGCCGCCCGACTTGTCGGCGGCCGGCCCGCGGAGACCGTGGTGATGAACTCGCTCACCGTCAACCTGCACCTGCTGATGGTGAGTTTCTACCGCCCGGCCGGCGTCCGCACCCGCATCGTCATCGAGGACGCGGCGTTCCCCTCGGACAGCTACGCGGTGCGCAGCCAGGCCCGGTTCCACGGCCTGGACCCGGACGAGGCAGTGGTCCGGTTGCGTCCGCGCGCCGGTGAGGACGCCCTGCGCACCGAGGATGTGACCGACTACCTGGCCGCCGAGGGGGACCGGGTGGCACTGGTGCTGCTCGGCGGGGTCAACTACCTCACCGGTGAGCTGCTGGACATTCCGGCGATCACGGCTGCCGGGCGGGCGGCCGGGGCGGTGGTCGGCTGGGACCTGGCCCACGCTGTCGGCAACGTGCCGCTGGCCCTGCACGACTGGGACGTCGACTTCGCCGCCTGGTGCTCCTACAAGTACCTGAACGCAGGACCCGGTGCCCTGGCCGGCGTGTTCGTGCACGAGCGGCACCTCGGCGATCCGGACCTGCCCCGCTTCGAGGGTTGGTGGAGCACCGCAGCGGCCACCCGGTTCGAGATGACAGCGGTGTCCCGCCCACCGGCCACCGTGGAGGCCTGGCAGATCTCCAACCCGCCGATCTTCGCGATGGGTCCGGTGCGTACCTCGCTGGAGCTGTTCGACACGGTCGGCATGCCGGCGCTGCGGGCGCGCAGCCAGCGCCTCACCGGCTGGTTGGAGTCGCTGCTGGACGAGGTCGTCGTCGGCCGGCCGCTGCGGGTGGTCACCCCGCGCGACCCGGCCCGGCGGGGCTGCCAGCTCTCGGTGCGCATCGGCGCCGGCAGCGCCGCCGAGCTGACCAAACGCCTGCGGTACGAGCACGGCGTCATCGCCGACGCCCGGGAACCGGACGTCGTGCGGTTCGCCCCGGTGCCGCTCTACTCCACGTACCTCGACTGTTGGCGGGCCGCCGCCGCGCTGGCGGCGACTGTCGGGCAGGTCAACCCGTGACCGCGCGACGCGACGAGATCGCGATCATCGGCGCCGGGCTGGCCGGCTGCCTGGCCGCCTGTTTCCTGGCCCGGCGGGGCTATCCGGTGGCTCTCTACGAGCGCCGCGCCGACCCGCGCGACGGCACCGCCGAGCGGGGGCGCTCGATCAACCTGGCGCTCTCCGAGCGGGGCCTGGACGCGCTGCGCCGCATCGGGCTGGCCGAGCAGGTGCTCAGCGACGCGCTGCCGATGCGGGGTCGGATGATCCACCCGGTGGTGGGGGAGCAGCAGTTCCAGTCGTACAGCGCGGCCGGCGACCGGGCGATCAACTCGATCAGCCGGGGCGCGTTGAACAACGCCCTGCTGGACGAGGCCGCCGCGCTGCCCGGGGTGCGGGTCGTCTTCGACCACCGGCTGGTCGGGCTCGACCCGACCGACGGTTCGCTGAGCTTCGACACCCCGCAGGGTCCGGTCGCCGCGAAGGCGTCGGTCGTCCTCGGTGCCGACGGCGCCGGCTCCGCGGTGCGCGGGCAACTGCTCGGGTACGGGCTGCTTGACGAGCGCGTGGACTTCCTCGACTACGGCTACAAGGAGTTGACGATCCCGCCGCTGGGTGGGGACTTCGCCCTGGACCCGGACGCCCTGCACATCTGGCCGCGCGGCACCTCGATGATGATCGCTCTGCCGAACCCGGACCGCTCCTTCACCTGCACGCTGTTCTGGCCGAACGACGGCCCCGGCAGCTTCGCCGCGCTGACCGGCCCGGCGGAGATCGAAGAGCACTTCGCCGAGCACTACCCGGACGTAGTCCCGCTGGCCCCGAACCTTGTCGACGACTACCGGCACAACCCGGTGGGCGTGCTCGGCACTGTCCGCTGCGCACCGTGGCAGGTGTTCGGCACGGTCGGGCTGCTCGGCGACGCGGCGCACGCGATAGTGCCGTTCTACGGTCAGGGCGCCAACTGCGCGTTCGAGGACGTTGTCGAGTTGGACCGCTGCCTGGACGAGTGCGCCGACGACTGGTTGGCGGCGCTCCCGCTGTTCCAGCGACGCCGGCAGGAGAACGCCGAAGCCATCGCCACGATGGCACTCACCAACTTCGTGGAGATGCGGGACAAGGTCGCCTCGCCGGTCTTCCAGACCCGGCGGCGGGTGGAGCACGCACTGGAACGGGCCCTGCCCGGCCGGTACGTTTCGCAGTACGAGTTGGTGTCGTTCTCCACCACCCCGTACGCGCAGGTGCGCCGCCGGGTGCGCCGACAGCACCGGGTGCTCGGGGCGGTCGTCGGCGGGGCCGCGCTGCTGCTGGTCGGCGCGATCGGTGCGGCACTGAGCCGAGGGAGGCGCGCATGACCGGCACCTGGGAACCACGACTGATGGCCGGCCACGCGCCCGGTGGCCCGCACCGGTTGCGCAACTTCGTGGGCGGCGAGTTCGTCGACGGCGGAACGACGTTCGCCAAGGCCAGCCCGGTCACCGGGGAGCAGGTCTTCGAGGTGGTCGAGGCGTCGAAGTCCACTGTCGACGACGCGGTGGCCGCCGCCCAGGCGGCGTTGCGTGGGCCGTGGGGCCGGATGGGTGAGCGGGAACGCGCCGAGGTGCTACGCCGGGTCGCCGACGAGCTGGAGCGCCGCTTCGACGACCTGGTCACCGCCGAGGTCGCCGACACCGGCAAGTCCATCGCCCAGGCCCGCACGCTCGACATCCCGCGCGGCGCGGCGAACTTCCGGGCGTTCGCGGAGATCGTGGCGACCGCGCCCACCGAGTCGTTCACGACAGTCACTCCGACCGGCGGCCGGGCGCTCAACTACGCGCTGCGCAAACCGGTAGGCGTGGTCGCCGTCATCGTGCCGTGGAACCTGCCGCTGCTGCTGCTCACCTGGAAGGTCGCTCCGGCGCTGGCCTGCGGCAACGCCGTGGTGGTCAAGCCCAGCGAGGAGACGCCGGCCTCGGCGACGGTGCTGGCCGAGGTGATGGCCGCCGCGGGCGTACCGGAGGGTGTGTTCAACCTGGTGCACGGGTTCGGGCCGGACTCGGCGGGGGAGTTCCTCACCCGGCACCCCGGCGTCGACGCGATCACCTTCACCGGCGAGTCGGCAACCGGCGGCGCGATCATGCGGGCCGCCGCCGACGGGGTCAAGGCGGTCAGCTTCGAGTTGGGCGGCAAGAACGCCGGCCTGGTCTTCGCCGACGCCGACCTGGACGCCGCGGTGGCCGGCTCGGTGCGGTCCAGCTTCACCAACGGCGGGCAGGTGTGTCTCTGCACCGAACGCATCTACGTGCAGCGTCAGGTCTTCGAGGAGTTCACCGCCCGGCTGGCGAAGCGGGCCGGTGAACTGGCGTACGGCTGGCCGACCGACGAGGCCACCGCCACCATGCCGCTGATCTCCCACCAGCACCGGGCGAAGGTGCTCGGCGCGTACGAGCTGGCCCGCGCCGAGGGCGCCGAGGTGCTGACCGGCGGCGGCGCGCCCACCTTCGGCGACGCCCGCGACGGCGGGTCGTACGTGCAGCCGACGGTGCTCACCGGGCTCGGCCCGGACGCCCGCACCAACCGCGAGGAGATCTTCGGGCCGGTGGTGCACGTGGCGCCGTTCGACACCGAGGACGAGGCGTACGCGTTGGCCAACGGCACCGAGTACGGCCTCGCGGCCACCGTGTGGACCCGGGACGTCGGTGTCGCACACCGGGCCGGTGCCCGACTGGACGCCGGCATCGTCTGGGTCAACACCTGGTTCCTGCGTGACCTGCGCACCCCGTTCGGCGGGGTGAAGGCGTCCGGCATCGGTCGGGAGGGCGGCGTGCACTCGCTGAACTTCTACTCCGAGCTGACGAACGTCTGCGTGGACCTGTCGTGAGCCGTAGCAAGGGAGCGGGCGTGGAAGCTGACATCGAGGCCGCCAACCGGGAGTTGGCCGACGCCCGCAGCACCGGCAAGCCGTGCCCGCCACTGCGCGGGCGGCTGCTGCCGGAGGGCGACGTCGAGTCCGCGTACCGCGTGCAGCAACTCCAGGCGCGGGCCTGGCAGGGCCGCGGCGAACGCCGGGTCGGCGCGAAGATCGGGCTGACCTCCCGGGCGGTGCAGGAGACCTTCGGGGTGTTCCAACCGGACTTCGGCATGCTCACCGACGCGATGGCGGTCGGCGACGGGGTCGAGGTGCCGATCGACCGGCTGCTCCAGCCGCGGGTCGAGGCGGAGATCGCGTTCGTGCTCGACAAGGATCTCGCCGACCCGCAGATCACCACTGTCGACCTGATCCGCGCTGTGGATCACGTGCTGCCGGCGATCGAGATCGTCGACTCACGGATCGCCGGCTGGGACATCTCCATAGTGGACACCGTCGCGGACAACGCCTCAAGCGGGCTCTTCGTGCTCGGCACCACGCCCCGCCGACTCGCCGACGTCGACCTGCGGCTGTGCGGAATGGTGCTGGAGCACGCCGGTGAGCCGGTCTCGGTGGGCGCCGGCGCGGCCTGCCTGGGCAACCCGCTGCACGCGCTGCACTGGCTGGCCGGCACCCTCGCCCGCGCCGGTGACCCGCTGCGCGCCGGCGACGTGGTGCTCTCCGGGGCGCTCGGTCCGATGGTGCCGGTCACCCCCGGTGCCGCGTACGAGGCACGGATCTCCGGGCTCGGCTCGGTGCGCACCTGTTTCAGCAAGGAGGTCTCGTCATGAGCGAGCGTCAGCGAGCGAATCATCGGCGCAGGTGTGTCGACGCTCAGGGCGGCATGGAGCGAAGCGGAGTGTCGGCATGAGCGTCGGTGTGGCGGTGCTCGGGCCCGGCAACATCGGCACCGACCTGATGATCAAGGTGTTGCGGCTGAGCGACAGCCTGCGGATGGTGGCGATGGCCGGCATCGACCCGGCCTCCGACGGGCTGGCCCGGGCCCGTCGGCTCGGCGTGGCCACCACCGCCGACGGCGTGGACGGGCTGGTCGCGATGCCCGAGTTCGCCGACGTCGAGCTGGTCTTCGACGCCACCTCGGCCGGCGCGCACCGACGCCACGACGAGGTGCTGCGCGCCCACGGCCGCACGGTGATCGACCTGACCCCGGCCGCGCTCGGCCCGTACGTCGTGCCGCCGGTCAACCTCGACGAGCACCTGCACGAGCCGAACGTCAACATGGTGACCTGCGGCGGGCAGGCAACGGTGCCGATCGTCGCCGCCGTCGGCCGGGTCACCCCGGTGGCGTACGGGGAGATCGTCGCGTCGATCGCCTCGAAGTCCGCCGGGCCGGGCACCCGGGCCAACATCGACGAGTTCACCGAGACCACGGCCCGGGCCATCGAGGTGGTCGGTGGGGCCGAGCGGGGCAAGGCGATCATCGTGCTGAATCCGGCGGACCCGCCGCTGCTGATGCGCGACACCGTCTACTGCCTTTGCCCGGACGCCGACGCGGACACCGATGCCATCGCCGCCTCGGTGACCGACATGGTGGCGACGGTCCAGGAGTACGTCCCCGGCTACCGGCTCAAGCAGGACGTGCAGTTCGACCGGGTGCAGGCGTACGTGCCGACGCTCGGGCGGCAGCTCACCGCGTTGCAGGTGTCGGTCTTCCTGGAGGTCTCCGGTGCCGGGCACTACCTGCCCGCGTACGCCGGCAACCTGGACATCATGACCTCCGCCGCGCTGCGTACCGCGGAGCGGCTGGTCGCCCTGCGCTCGACGGGAGCGGTGGCATGACCGACCTGTACATCCAGGACGTGACGCTGCGCGACGGCATGCACGCCATCGCCCACCGGTACACGGTCGACCAGGTGCGCACGATCGCCGCCGCGCTGGACGCCGCCGGGGTGGCCGCCATCGAGGTGGCGCACGGCGACGGGCTGGCCGGTTCCAGCGTCAACTACGGTCACGGCGCGGCCAGCGACGCCGAGTGGATCTCCGCAGCCGCCGAGGTGCTGACCACGGCGAAGCTCACCACCCTGCTGCTGCCCGGCATCGGCACGATCGCCGATCTGAAGGCCGCGCAGGCGCTCGGCGTGACAAGTGTGCGGATCGCCACCCACTGCACCGAGGCGGACATCTCCGCCCAGCACATCTCCTGGGCCCGGGAGAACGGCATGGACGTGTCGGGCTTCCTGATGATGTCGCACATGAACGATCCGGCCGGGCTGGCCGGGCAGGCCAAGCTGATGGAGTCGTACGGTGCGCACTGCGTCTACGTCACCGACTCCGGTGGTCGGCTGCTGATGTCCGACGTTGCGCAGCGGGTCGACGCGTACCGGCAGGTCCTCGACCCGCAGACGCAGATCGGCATCCACGCCCACCACAACCTGTCGCTCGGCGTCGCCAACAGCGTCCTCGCGGTCGAACACGGCCGGATCACCGGCTCCGCGCCGGTCGGCCCCGACGCACCCCACGGCCGGACGGTCCGTGTCGACGCCTCGCTGGCCGGCATGGGCGCCGGCGCCGGCAACGCCCCGCTGGAGGTCTTCGTCGCGGTCGCCGAGCTGCACGGTTGGAAGCACGGGTGCGACGTGTTCGCGCTGATGGACGCCGCCGACGACATCGTCCGCCCGTTGCAGGACCGGCCGGTCCAGGTGGACCGGGAGACGCTCTCCCTGGGGTACGCGGGCGTCTACTCAAGCTTCCTGCGGCACGCCGAGCGGGCCTCCGCGAAGTACGGCGTGGACGTCCGGTCGATCCTTGTCGAGCTGGGCCGGCGTCGGATGGTCGGCGGCCAGGAGGACATGATCGTGGACGTCGCACTCGACCTGGCCGGCAAGGAGCCCTCATGATCGGACCGGACGTCGCAGGGATCGCCGAGCAACTGGGTGTGGCAGCGGCCACCGCCACCGCGATTCCGCAGCTCGCCGCCGAGACCGGCCTGGACGTGGACGCCGCGTACGCGGTGCAGGCCGCCCTGCTCCAGCGCCGGGTCGACGCCGGTGAGCGGCTGGTCGGGCTGAAGATGGGACTGACCAGCAGGGCGAAGATGGCCCAGGTCGGCGTGGACGAGGTGATCTGGGGGCGGCTGACAAACGCGATGCGGGTGCCCGACGGTGGCGTGGTGGACAGCGCCGCGTACATCCATCCCCGGGTCGAGCCGGAGGTGGCGTTCCTGCTGGACCGGCTGCCCGAGCCGGGTGAGCCGGTCGGCGACTTCGCCAGCGCGGTCCGTGCTGTCGCCCCGGCCATCGAGCTGATCGACTCCCGGTACGCGGACTTCCGCTTCTCGCTGCCGGACGTGATCGCCGACAACACCTCCGCCGCCGCGTTCGTGATCGGGCCGTGGTCGCCGGTGCCCGACGGGTTGGACAACCTGGGCGTGCTGCTGGAGGTCGATGGGCGGGTCGCCCAGGTCGGCTCGACTGCGGCGATCCTCGGTGATCCGCGCCGGGCGCTCGACGAGGGCATCCGACTGGCCGGCCGGCACGGTGTGCGGTTGCAGTCCGGGTGGGTCTTCCTGGCCGGTGCCGCCACCGCCGCCGTTCCGCTGCGTCCCGGCGCGCACGTCCGGGCGGTAGTGGAGAAGCTCGGCACGGCGTCGTTGCGGGCGTCGTCGTGACCGCGCGGGTGGTGGCCGGGAAGGCCGTCCCGCGAGGGGCTTTTCCGCACGTCAAGGTGGCGGGTGGGTTCGTCTTCGTCTCCGGTACGTCCTCGCGGCGGCCGGACAACAGCTTCGCCGGTGTCGCTGTCGACGAGTTCGGGACCACCAACCTCGACATCCGGGTGCAGACGCGGGCGGTGATCGAGAACATCGGCGATCTGCTGCGCTCTGTTGGCGCGGAGCTCACCGACCTCGTGCAGGTGACGTCGTACCTGGTCAACATGAACGACTTCGCTGGTTACAACGAGGTGTGGGCGGAGTTCTTCGACGCGTCCGGGCCGACCCGCACCACTGTGGCGGTGCACCAGTTGCCGCACCCGCACCTGCTCATCGAGATCCAGGCCGTGGCCCTTCTTCCCTCGGGAGGTCAGTCGTGAGTGAGATCGCCGAACCGTTCAGCTTTCCGGGCTGGATCGCCGACAACCAGCACCTGTTGAAGCCACCGGTGGGCAACAAGGAGATGTTCCCCGGCGGGGACGACTTCATCGTGATGGTGGTGGGCGGGCCCAACCAGCGCACCGACTTCCACGTGGACCCGTACGAGGAGTTTTTCTACCAGGTCAAGGGCAACATGCACATCAATCTGATGACCCCGGAGGGGCCGCGTACGGTGCACGTGCGCGAGGGTCAGATGTGGATGTTGCCGCGCAACACCCCGCACTCGCCGCAGCGCCCCGAGGCCGGCTCCATCGGCATGGTCGTCGAGCGGGTCCGGGAGGAGGGCACGCTGGAGACGTTCCAGTGGTACTGCCCGCAGTGCGGCAACAAGGTCCACGAGGTGGAGTTGCAGGTCCGCGACATCGCCGCCGACCTGCCGCCGGTGTTCCAGGCGTTCTACGCCGACGAGGCGGCGCGTACCTGCGCGAGTTGCGGCACCCTGCACCCGGGCAAGGGCTGATGTCAGCAGGCATGGTCGACGTGCACACGCACGTCGTACCGAAGGGGTGGCCGGACCTCGGCGCGGCGTGCGGTGGGTCCGGCTGGCCGTGGCTGCGTGTCGATTCGGAGCGGGCCGCCATGATCATGGTGGGGGAGACGGAGTTCCGCCCGGTCGGCGCCGAGTGCTGGGACGCCTCGACTCGGCTGGCCGACATGGACGCCGACGGCGTGGCAGTGCAGGTGGTCTCACCGACGCCGGTCTTCTTCAGCTACGACCGTCCGGCCGACCAGGCGGTGAAGGTCGCCCGGATCTTCAACGACCTCACCCTGAAGGTCACCGCGGCCGGCGGCGACCGACTGGTGCCGTTCTGCCAGGTGCCGCTACAGGACCCGGACGCCGCGTGCGCCGAACTGGATCGCAGCCTGGCCGCCGGGCACGTGGGTGTCGAGATCGGTAACCACGTCGGCGACCGGGACCTGGACGACGCCGGGGTGGTCACCTTCCTGACGCACTGTGCCGAGGTGGGCGCACCCGTCTTCGTCCACCCGTGGGACATGCCGGGCGGCCCGCGGCTGGACCGCTGGATGGCCCGCTGGCTCACCGGGATGCCGGCCGAGACACACCTGTCGGTGCTGGCGATGATCCTGGGCGGCGTCTTCGACCGGGTACCCGAGACGCTGCGGATCTGCTTCGCACACGGCGGTGGGAGCTTTCCGTTCTGGCTCGGCCGCGCCGACAACGCCTGGCACCGCCGGGGCGACCTGGTCCGTGGTGCGTCCGCCGCCCCGCCCAGCAGCTACGTCGACCGGTTCAGCGTCGACTCGGTGGTCTTCGCGCCACCCGCGTTGCGGCTGCTTGTCGACACCATGGGGGAGGACCGGGTGCTGGTCGGCAGCGACTACCCCTACCCGCTGGGCGAGCGGCCGGCCGGCGCGGTCGTCGACGCGGCCGACTTCCTCACCGACGCCCAGCGCGACAAGCTCCGATCCGCCAACGCACTGCGCTTCCTGTACGGGCGGCGCTGACGGCGTACCCCTGGTAGCGCCCTCGGACGACGGACGGCTGCGACGGGCCGACGGACCTGTTCTGTTGCCTTTGCTCTGCTTCAATCCACGCAACACCAGGTGTCCGATAATCGGACATCGGCTGTTTCCTCTGTTGAAGCAGAGCAAAGGATGCCGGCGGGTGGTGCGGTCGAGGGCGCAGTCCGATGCCGACGCCGTGTCGGTCCGCTGACAGCCGCTCCCAGCGGGCAGGATGAGGGCATGGCCGAGCCGCACGACCTGACGGCGCTGGAGCAGGCCGCCGCCATCGCCCGCGGCGAGCTGTCCAGCGTCGAGCTGGTCGAGCACCACCTGCGCCGGGTCGCGGCGCTCGGCGACACCGTGGGCGCGTTCGTCACCGTCACCCCGGACCTCGCCCGAGAGGCCGCCCTCGCCGCCGACGCCACCCCCGTTGACCGGCGCGGTCCGCTGCACGGCGTGCCGACCGCGATCAAGGACCTGACCCTCACCGCAGGGGTCCGCACCACCTTCGGCTCCGCCGCGTTCATCGACTTCGTCCCGCCGGTCGACGCCGACGTGGTCCGGTTCATCAAGGCCGCCGGCCTGGTCAGCCTCGGCAAGACCACCGCATCCGAGTTCGGCTGCTCGCTCTACTCGGAAGGCCGGGTCGCCCCGCCGGCCCGCAATCCCTGGCAACTGGCGTACACCGCTGGTGGGTCCAGCGGCGGCGCGGCGGCGGCGGTGGCGGCCGGGCTGGTGCCGGTTGCCCAGGGGTCCGACGGCGGTGGCTCGCTGCGCATCCCGGCATCGCTCTGCGGCCTGGTCGGCTACAAGCCCAGCCGTGGCCTGGTCTCCGGTGGGCCGCTCGGCTCCGGCGCGTTCGGCCTGCCCACCAGCGGCCCGCTCGGGCGCACCGTCACCGACGTCGCCGCGCTGCTCGACGTCATGGCCGTGCCGGTCCCCGGCGAGCCCTACCTGCCGCCAACCCCGCCGCCGGGCGGCTACCTGGCCACCGCCCGCCGCGCCGCGCCCGGCCGGCTGCGGATCGGCAGGTTCACCACGCCGATGCTCGCCGACGAGCCGGTGCACCCCGACTGCGTGGCCGCCGTGGACCGGGCCGCCGCGCTGCTCACCGCGGCCGGCCACGAGGTGGTCGAGGTGGCACCGCCACTCGGGCCGGCGGCGTGGCCCCTGTTCGAAATCCTCTGGTACGTGCTGGCGCTCGTCCCGGTGCCGCCCCCGCGGGAGGTGGAGCTGCTGCCGCTCACCCGGTTGCTGCGAGCCCGGGGTGGCGAGATCTCCGCCGGCGCCCTGGCCGCCACCCTCGGCGAGTTGCAGGCACAGGTCCGTCTCGGCGTCGGTAGCACCGCCGGTTGCGACCTGCTGCTCTGTCCCACCCTGGCGGCTCCGCAGGCGCCCGTCGGCTGGTTCACCGCCGACGGCGACCCGGCGGCCGATTTCGACAGGCAACGCCGCTTCTCGCCGTACTGCGCCATCTTCAACGTGACAGGCGATCCCTCAGTCTCCCTGCCGGTGGGTGCCACGACCGACGGCCTGCCCGTCGGGGTGCTGCTCACCGGCCGGTACGGCGACGACGCGCGCCTGATCGCGACCGCTGCGCAACTGGAGAACTCCAGTGACGGATGGGATCGGCACCCCGCAATCTGGCGGGCCGTCGACTCCGCTAACGTGAATGGTGACGGAGCCGGGTGGTCAGCATCATGATCGTCCACCCGACCCGGTTGTTCGAGGTCGTCCTTCTTCCGCCTGGGGGCGTTGGGATTGTCTGTTACCGAGACGTTGCTGGTCTTCGTCGGCATCCCGTTGGCCGCGGTGCTGGTCATCGCCGGCCTGTCGTACGCCGGTAGCCGTGGGGGTGCCACCGGCGGTGGCGGTGGCGCCAAGCGCTACCGGCCGGGCCGGCCCTTCGACTTCACTCCGGTCTGGTTCGTGGGCCGCCCGGAGCAGCTGGCCGACTCGGCTGGCACCGCGCTGACGGCGGGGGCGCAGGCGCCCGCGCTGACCAGCCACAAGCTTGAGCAGGCCAGCGTCGAGGCGCCGGCCGGTGGAACCGGAGGCGCAAGTGACCGTTGGTGAGAAGCAGGCCGGGTCGGAAAATCCGCCCGAGGTGCTGGACGGGCCCTTCTCGACCCGCCAGCTGCTGCGCATCGACGAGGCGCTGCGCCTGGCTGACAGGGGCACCGGCCTGGTCTTCTCGGTCTTCGTCGGCGGTCTCGACGAGCCGATCCGGGAGCACGCCCAGCGGCTGCACCGCCAGCTCGCCGACCCCGACAAGTCGGTGCTGATCGCGGTCTCGCCCAACCAACGCCAGTTGGAGATCGTCACCGGGCGTTACGCGCGCAAGCGCATCCCCGACACGTACGCCAAACTGGCAGCGCTCTCCATGGCCGGCGCGTTCAGCGGCGGTGACCTGGCCGGCGGCATCATCAACGGCCTCGACCAGCTCGCCAGCCACGCCGGCAAGGGCTGAGCCCCTCGTACGACGAAGCCCGGCCCGCTGGAGAGCGGGCCGGGCTTCGGTGTGTCTGGACGTCTCAGCGGGGCCAGACGGAGGGGTCGAGGAGCATCGGCCACGGCTCGTCGATCTGCACCGGATCGTCCGGGCCGACTGTGCCGAGCAGGTTGTAGTGAACGCCCTTTACCAGCTCGTAGCGGTATACGACGGGACCGAAGTCGCCACGTTCGACACGCCAATAGGCGGGAATGCCTGCCTCGGCGTAGAGCGACGGTTTGGTGAACCGGTCATGTCGACGGCTGCTGCTCACGCCAGCCCCGCTCCGGGGGCTGCCACTGGTAGGTCGGATGCGCCATCGCGTTCACCTCCTTCCGCAACCATAACGGCCCGGGCCGGCGTGAGCTCTCCGCCCACGCCGGCCCGGGCCGGTCACGCCGCTGTTCAGGCGCTCTGCGCGTCCTTGGCGCGGGCCTTGAGCGCCCGCACCACACCGTCGCGGCCCTCGGCGACCAGGCGACGCAGCGGACCCGGGTGGCCGTCCTCGGCCAGCCACGCGTCGGTGGCGGCCACCGTCTCGTCGTCCACCAGGTAGACCGGGTACGCGAGCTGGGCGAACTCCTGCGCCGGCTCGCTGTCCCGGCTGGCCCACACCTGGCCGATCGCCGCGAAGTAACGCTCCCGGTAGGGCGCGATCAGGTCCACCTGCGTCGGGTGGGCCAGGCCCTGCAACAGCGCCCGGTTCCGCCAGTTCGGCAGCGCGTCCGGGCCGGTCAGCAGCGCCCACACGGCCGCCTTGTTCTCCGCCGTCGGCACCAGCGCGTGCGCGTACGCGGCCTCCCGCTCGCCGCTGGCCGTACGGTCGCCGGCCAGCTCCGCCTCGATCTCGGGCGCGCCGGCCGCGCCGTTGGCGACAAGCGCGCCGAGCACCGTCCAGCGCAGCTCGGTGTCCACGGTCAGCCCTTCCGGCGCGCCGGTGCCGTCCAGCCAGCCGCGTAGCGTGGCCAGGTCCTCGTCGGAGCGGGCGGCCGAGGTGAACGCCCGGGCCCAGGCGAGCTGGAAGCCGCTGCCCGGCTCGGCGGCGGCAAGCGCGTCCCGGGCGGTGCGGGCCAGGTCGGCCCAGCCGGTCGGCGCCCAGGCCGGATCGGCGTAGAGGGTCAGCGCGGTGGTGGCCTGGCGCAGGGTCGCGGTGACCAGGTTGATGTCGGTCTCTGCGGGCAGCCCGGCCAGCGCCAGCGCCACGTAGTCGCGGGCCGACAGCTCGGCGTCACGGATCATGTCCCAGGCCGCCGTCCAGCAGAGCGCCCGCGCCAGCGACGACTCGAAGCCGCCGATGTGCTGCACCACTGTGGCCATCGACCGGTCGTCGAGGCGCAGCTTGGTGTAGCTCAGGTCGTCGTCGTTGAGCAGCAGCACGTCGGCGGCCCGGACGCCGCGCAGCTCGGCGAGCTCCGTCCGGTCGCCGGTCACGTCCACCTCGTGCCGCTCACGGCGCACCAGCCGGCCGTCGGTCAGGTCGTACAGGCCCACGCCGATGCGGTGCGTGCGCAGCGTCGGGTACGCCGTCGGCGCCTCCTGGAGGACCGCCACCTGTTCGTACGTGCCGTCCGCGCCGATCGTCACCTCCGGACGCAACGTGTTGACCTGCGCGGTCTCCAGCCACTGCGCGGCGAACTTGCGCAACTCCCGGCCCGAGGCCGCCTCCAACTCGGTCAGCAGGTCGTCGAAGGTGGCGTTGCCCCAGGCGTGCTTGCCGAAGTACGCCCGCAGCCCGGCGATGAACGGCTCCTCACCCACGTACGCGACGAGCTGCTTGAGCACGCTCGCACCCTTGGCGTACGTGATGCCGTCGAAGTTGACCTCGACGGCCTCCATGTCCGGCATCTCGGTGTAGACCGGGTGGGTGGAGGAGAGCTGGTCCTGCCGGTAGCCCCAGTTCTTCCGGATGGACAGGAACGTCGTCCACGCCTCGGTGAACCGGGTGGCGTTGGTGTTGCACCAGTGGCTGGCCCACTCGGCGAACGACTCGTTCAGCCACAGGTCGTTCCACCAACGCATGGTGACCAGGTCGCCGAACCACATGTGGGCCAGCTCGTGCAGGATCGTGTTGGCCCGCTGCTCGTACTCGTAGTCGGTGACCTGCGAGCGGTACAGGTAGTGCGACTCGGCGTGCGTCACGCAGCCGAAGTTCTCCATCGCGCCGGCGTTGAAGTCGGGCACCCACAGCTGGTCGTACTTCGGCAGCGGGTAGCGCACGCCGAACTTCTCGTGGAAGAAGTCGAAGCCCTGCTTGGTGATCAGGAACAGGTCGTCGGAGTCCAGATACCGCGCCATCGAGGCCCGGCAGAACACCCCCAGGTCGATGCCGTCGTGGCTGTCGCGCACCTCGTGGTACGGCCCGGCGCACATCGCCGTGATGTAGGTGCTCATCCGGGGCGACTCGGTGAAGTGCAGCGTCTTGAGCCCCTCACCCGCGGGCTCCTCCCGCTGCACTGGCATGTTGGACACCGCCCGCCAGTGCGCCGGAACTGTGGCGTGCCAGGTGTAGACGCTCTTCAGGTCGGGCTGGTCGAAACAGGCGAACACCCGCTGCGCGTCGGCCGTCTCGAACTGGCTGTAGAGGTACGTCTCGCCGTCCACCGGGTCGACCGTCCGGTGCAGGCCCTGCCCGCTCGTGGAGTAACCGAAGTCGGCGTCGACGACAAGGGTGTTGTCGCTCGCCAACGCGGACAGGACCAGGCCCTTCTCGGCGGACCAGTCGGCAAGGTCGACAGGCGTGCCGTTGAGCGTCGCGGACCGCACCGACTCGGCGGCCAACTCGATGAACGTGCTCGCGCCGGGCTCGCTGCAGCGGAACCGGACCTCGGTCGTCGACCGGAACGTGCGGCCCTCGGCCGCCAGCACGGCGCTTGACAGGTCCAGACTGATGTCATACCCCGTCACGTTGAGCAGGCGGGCCCGCTCGGTCGCCTCGACCTGCGTCAGGTTGCGCACTCCCGGCACTGTTTGTCTCCATCCCACATCTCGCCGTACGCCCGGCGGCGCCCGTTCGCCATCCGCTCGTGGCGGTCAGCCCGATTCGAGTCTTCCACGTACGGGCAGCCTGCGGTGGCTGAGGTCACGCTCTCATTCGGGTGCCGATCGACGCGCTGCGGGGTGAAGATTCTCGAAAGGCGTCGGGCTTGCGACGCCAACCGCGCGAAGGGACCCCACCGTGACCGATCGTGTCACCGCCGACATGTGGTTCGACCCGGCCTGCCCGTGGGCCTGGATCACGTCCCGCTGGCTGCTTGAGGTCGAGCAGGTCCGCGCCGTGGACATCCGTTTCCACGTGATGAGCCTCGCCGTGCTCAACGACGGCCGGGACGAGCTGCCCGAGGACTACAAGTCGTTCCTCCGTACCGCCTGGGGCCCGGTGCGGGTCTGCATCGCCGCCGAGCAACGGTACGGCAACGACGCCCTGCGTCCGCTCTACACAGCGCTCGGCACCCGGATCCACCTCGGCAAGCAGGAGCGCAACGAGGAGCTCTACGTCGCCGCGCTCACCGACGCCGGCCTGGACCCGGCGCTGGCGGCTGCCGCCGAGAGCACCGACTACGACGAGGCGCTGCGGGCCAGCCACGAGGCCGGCATGCGCCCGGTCGGGCAGGACGTCGGCACTCCGGTCGTCCACGCGCCCGGCCCGGACGGCAGCCCTGTCGCGTTCTTCGGCCCGGTGATCACCCCGGCCCCGAAGGGGGAGGCCGCCGGTCGCCTCTGGGACGGCGTCCTGCTGGTCGCCGGCACCCCGGGCTTCTACGAGCTCAAGCGCACCCGCGAGCAGGATCCGATCTTCGACTGAGACACGGCGGGCCGCCCGGCCAGTGCCGGGCGGCACCGCGCCGTGCGCGCTCGGCGTGTCGTGGGTCCGCCGTGCCTGCCCCCGTCACCGGTCGACTGCCGGGTCGTTGGCCTGCATGTCCGCCGCAGCGGCCCGCAGGGCCGCACGCCGCAGTTCGTGGAGGCATTCCCGATGGCCAAGCACCGTGCGTCCGGTGACGATCAACTGACCCGGCCGGGGGTGATCGAGACTCCCGGCGCGGCCTACTGGTCGGTCGACGACTCCCGCTGGCCGGCGGTCCGTCCCGACCTTCCCGCCCACGTGGTGGATCTGCTCGCCCCGCCCATCGTGGTCGGGGTGGCCCGGGTCCCGGTGACCTCCCTGCTGACCCCGGCCGAGCCGGCGGCACCGCTCGCCGCTGCCGCGCCGGCCGAACCCGCGCCGCCCCCGCCGGCCCCCGCCGCGCCGCGACCGGTGCCGACACCGCCGTTGAGCCCGCGACCCGTCCCGTCGCCGCCTCCCGAGCGTCCGGTGCCGGGGCCGCCCGCGTCGCCCCGCCGGGCCGTGAACACCGGGCCGATCGGGACCGGTCGACGGGTGAACGCCGGACCGGCGGCGGCGGGCAGGCACCGCCGGGGCACCTCCGACCGCGCCAGCTGACCGGCTCGGCCCCTTTCATCTGGTGGACCCCACGCGGGTCCCCGTCGGCGGCGACACCGCCGCCGGTAGCGTCAGTGGGTATGACCGTCGTGCATCCGATCTCCCGGGCGTGGGTCACCACTGGTGGCACCGGCGCGCAAAACTACGACGAGTTCGCCGACGACGCGGAGATCACCGCGATCATCGAGGCGAACCCGCACAGTGCTCTCGGCATCGAGATGCCGCATCGCGCCCCGCAGAGCCTGGGCAAGTCGTTCCTCGACGCGCTGCCCGACGCGGTGGCCCGCCTCGCCGAGGCGAAGGCCGACGGCAGCTACACCCCCGCCGAGCAGGTGGTGGTGCTCTACCGGATCAGCGCGCCCGGCGAGGAGTCGGCGTACGGGCTGTTCGCGATGGTGGACACCGACCAGATCTCCACCCGGGCCGACGAGCCGGGCCTTGTCATCCGCAACGAGGACGTCTTCATCGCCAAGGTGCGCGAGCGGGTGGCGTTGGCCGACGCGCTGGGCCACCTGCTCTCACCCGTACTCCTGTTGCAGACCGGGCGCGGCGACGAGCTGCACGCCGCGCTCGCGGCGGCGACCGAGACGGCCGGTGCGCCCGTCGCGACGGACACCGACCAGGCGGGCCGCACCCATGCCATCTGGTTGCTCGGTCCCGGCCCGGAGCAGGCGACGCTCACCGCTCTCGCCAGCGGTGGGGAGCTGGTGGTCGCCGACGGCAACCATCGCAGCCTGGCCGCACAGACCGGCGGGCTGCCGCGCTTCCTGGCCGTGGTCACCACGCCCGCGTCGGTGGCCATCCAGCCCTACAACCGCCTTGTCAGTGAGCTGACCACCACCCCGGCCGAGCTGCTCGACCGGCTGCGCGCGGCGGGCGCCGAGGTCACGCCGATCGACGGCCCGGTCGAGGTGCCGGCGGCCGGCGGCACCGTGCACCTCCGCCTCGGCGACCAGGGGTACGCGGTGCGCCTGCCGGCCACGGCCGCCGGTGACCTGGAGAACCTGGACCACGCCCTGGTCGAGCGGCTGCTGCTGCGCGACGCCCTCGGCCTGGACCCGGGCGACAAGCGGATCACCTACGTCGGCGGTGACTACCCGGCGAGCTGGCTCACCGGTGAGGTCGACGCCGGACGGGCCGAGTTGGCGATCCTGATCGCGCCGGTGACAGTGGCGGACTTCGTCGCGGTGAACCTGGCCCGCGAGAAGATGCCCCGCAAGAGCACCTGGTTCACCCCGAAGGCGCGCGGCGGTCTGGTCGTCGCTGAGCTGCCGCGCTGAGCGGTCCCACACCCGACCGTGTGACGAACCCGGCTCTCCGACGCCGCCCGTGCGGCGTCGGAGAGCGCGGCCTGACAGACTGCGCGGTATGCGCGTCTACCTGGGATCCGATCACGCCGGTTTCGAGTTGAAGGTGCACCTGGCCAACCACCTGGCCAAACAGGGGTACGACGTGGTCGACGTCGGCCCGCACAGCTACGACCCGGACGACGACTACCCGACGTTCTGCCTGCACACCGGCGACCAGGTGGTGGCCGACGAGACGGGCCTTGGTGTGGTCATCGGTGGGTCCGGCAACGGTGAGCAGATCGCCGCGAACAAGGTCGCCGGGGTCCGCGCCGCGCTGGCCTGGAGCGTGGAGACCGCTCAGCTGGCCCGCCAGCACAACGACGCGAACGTGGTAGCGATCGGTGCCCGCCAGCACACCTTGGACGACGCCACAGGCATCGTCGAGGCATTCCTGAACACGCCGTTCTCCGGAAACGAGCGGCATGCCCGTCGGATCGCCCAGGTGGCCGACTACGAGAAGACCCGGCAGCTGCCCGACCTGCCCTGACGGGTCAGCGCGGCGAGCGGGGCAACTCCTCGCGGGGCACCCAGTTGCGTCGGACGACCACCACCCGGGCCTCCGCCTCGGCGAGGTCGTCGTCGGTGGGCCGGGCCGCGTCCCGGGCCCGTAGCGCGGCGCTGAGCCCCACCTGGGACGACCCGGAACCGACCAACCCGCGCAGGCCCCGCTCGCCGTCGCGCTCGTCACCGCCGAAGTTCCGCCGGCGCGGGGGCGGGTCGTCGCCGTCGTGCACGCCGGCGGTGCTGGCCGTCGGGCTGTCGGCGCTCCGACCGGCCGCCTCACTGTCGGAATGGTGGCGTAGCCGTCGCCGTCGTCGGTCGGGGTCACCCATCAGCCGACCGTACCCCGCCCGGCGGACGATTCGGCACTGTCGTGCCGGTCCGCGTCCCGGGCGGGTTCGGCGACCTGTTTGTCGGCTGGTTACGCTCGGATTCAGGCGGCGGTGATGCCGTCGGTCAGGGGGAGGACGAGATGGCAGACCAGACGCAGCCGTGGGCGGAGCGGACCGTGGAGGTGCCACCGCAGGCCGGCGTCGGGGTGCCGCCGCAGCGTGACGGGTTCCGCCGGGGCGTTGCTCCGGTGGGTCAGCCGCGCAGCCCGCGGACCGAGCCGTTCCCGGTGGTCGAGCAGGAGCCGACCGGCACCGGCTGGCCCGGTGAGCCCACCCCGCGCCGGCCGCTGAGCTGGCGGATGGCGCAGCTGCGGCGCGGCGGTGAGTGGAGTTCGGCGGCTGGGATGTTCGCGTTCGTCTGCTGGGGGATCTGGGCGCTCTCCGGCCAGGGCGACCTGAGTGGCCCGCTGCTGGTGCTGGTGCTCAGCCTGCTGGTGGCGATCGGGCTGTTCGCCCTGTCCCGACTGGTCGGCCGGGTGGTGTGGGAGCGGCAGCTCGGACGGGTGCGGCGCAGCGCCCGAGGCGCTCACCTGGCGACCGCGGTGTTCCTCGTCGGCCTGGGCGTGGCGTGGCTCCAGCAGACCGACTGGGTCGTGTCGGCCTGGAACTGGATCTCCTCGAACTGATCGCGGGGCGCGTACGGGCGGGTCGGCTCGCCGCCCGCCCGTACGCCCGTTCGCGGCACGCCGCGACACCGGTCGTCTCCCCACCAGGCAAGGCTGCTGCTTACCCGGCCGGCCACGGTTCATCCGTGTCCGGCCGATCCGGCTGTCACCTCGTTCGGGGTCCTTCGATCCCGGCGGTGGCGTCAGTGGCTGCCGCCGTGCCCCTCGGCGTCGGCGCGGGGCGAGACGACCCGGGCGGCCGGATCCTCGACGCCAGGCTCGCCGCCGTCGGGGGCCACCATCCCGTCGTAGTTGTAGAGCGGCTGGCCGTCGTCGTGCTGCTTGGTCGTCTTGATGTAGCGGTGCATCATGCCGTCGTTCTCCACCTCGACGAGGGCCTCGCCGCCGGTGTCGTGGGTGCTGCCGTCGTAGGGGCCGCCAATGAGGTGGGCTGTCGTGTTCGTGTCCATGCACTAGGCCGTACCCACGGGTCACTGGGCGGAAACTGGCGAAATGTCGCCGGCTGCTCCGATGGCTCCCGGAGCGGTGTCGTGCCCCGGCGCGGACACGACACCGCCGAGAGGATCAGGGGGCGGGCTGGGCCGCCGCGTGGTCGCGGGCCACCCGGACCAGTTCCACAAGCCCGCCCGCGTACTCCTGGGACTCGCTGTGCGCCTCGTCGAACGGCGGCTGGAAGCCGACGCCCTCCCACTCGCCGGTCGCCGGGTTCCACAGGTCGTTGCCGACCTCGAAGTCCCAGGCGAAGATGCCCAGCTCGTAGTAGAGCTGGTCCGCCGAGTTGCCGGCGGCGGAGTACAGCACGTCGGCGACCGGGCCGGTCTGCGACGGCCAGGTGACGGTCCCGCGTTCCTGCGCGATGGCGCCGACGATCCGCCGGGCACTGTTGAGGAACAGCGTCGACTCGTCGATCGACGGTCGCGGCAGGGTGATCCGGCCATCGGCCCGGTACGCCCCCGGCGGCCACATGAAGTACCCACCGTAGGAGTGCACGTTCATCGCGAACCTGATGTTCGGGTGAGCCTGGGCGAGCGCGATCACGTTGCTGCTCTCCGCCTCGGACAGCTCGGCGGTGCCCGCGTAGGTGCCGGAGAGGCAGTTGGCGCTGGCGCCCACGTACCCGTCGAAGTACGACCCGACTGTGTAGTTGCGGTTGACGTCCACACCCCACGAGGTGCGGTACTTCGGGTCGCGGGTCGCGCCGGTGCAGTGGTTGACGAGGTTCTTGCGCTGCATGTTGAAGTCGTTGAACGAGTAGTTCGCGCCATCCGGGTTGACCGTCGGGATGACGAAGATGTCGACCTGTTCCAGCAGCTCGCGGGTAGCCGGGTCGGTCCGGGAGTTCGCCAGCATCCGCTCGGCGAACTCCAGCGTCACCAGCGGCGTGGCCCACTCCCGGGCGTGTTCCTGGGAGTACGCGAGCACGCCGACCCGGGAGCCGTCCCGGTGCACGCCGAGGCGCAGCGCCTGCACCGTCCACGGCCGCTTCGGCACCTCGGTGCCCTGCAGTCCGTCGTCGAGCCGGGCCGGACCGGCGACCGGCATGGGCAGCCCGGTCGAGCCGTCCTCGACGGTGGCCCGGAACCGGTTCGGCTGGCGGGCGTTGATCGCCGCGGCGACCTCGTCGGTGGTGCTCACCGTCTTGCCGGCGGTGTCGGTGGCAAGCGACACGGTCAGCACGCGATCGCGGTAACCGACGGTCAACTGTCGGTTCCGCCGACCCGGGTCGACAGTCCGCACCTGCACCCCGTTCATGCCCTGGTCGCCGAAGCGGACCGACTCGACCACCACGGCCGCAGCCGCCGGATCACCCAGGTACGCGACGGCGTTGCGCCGGTACCCCTGGGTCTTGTTCGGCAGGTCGATCACGTCCACCAGATCCCGGTACTGGCGGGCCAGTCGCTTGATCCGCGCCTGGATGTCGGTCGGCGTGAGGTACGCGTCGATGAAGTCCTTCTGGTAACCGGTCGGCAGGGGCGGTGGGGTCGCGTTCGGCCAGAGCGTCGGCGTGATCACGCGGCTGACCCCGCCGAGGCTGGAGGTGGCGGTCAACTGAACCGGCCGGCTCGGCACCGGCTGGGGCAGGTTGTAGTGGTACTGGTACTCGCCGGAGTCCTCGAACCGGTACAGCGGGAACGACCCGGTGGCGCCGTCCGCCGTTCGCCAACTGACGGTGATCTCCACGTCCGGGTCGTCGGTGGCGGTGGTGGCCACCTGGGCCTGGAGGAACGTCTGACCGTTCGTGGTCCACCAGTACGCCTGCTGCACCTGGAGGGTGTCCACTGCCGCGGCGGCGGTGGTCCGCTGGCCGGCGGCCGGAGCGCGCAGTCCGGCGGCGGTGCGGGCCTGCGCGGCGCGCACGCTCTCGGCATGGTGGCGGCTGCCGTCCCCGGCGCGCTGCACGACCTGTACGGCCTTCGCGCCCTGGGCGGTCAGCTCGGCGAGCTGCGTGCCGCTGAGCACGAGGTCGGCGATGATCCGTCCGTCCCGCGCCCGGGGCCGGTTGGCCAGGTCAGCACCGGTGGCGACGAGCCGGTCGAGCTGTGCCTGGTCGCGGAGCTGCACCCGGACCAGTGCGGTCTCGGTGGCGCTCAGGGTGATCTGTGGTGCGGGATCCGCGGGTGCCGCGGTTCCCGGAGAGGGGTGGGACAACACTGCGCTGAACAGGATCGCTGTGGTGGCGGCAGCTGTCCACCGTCGTCGGACGATCATGTGCCCTCCTGACGGACATCGATGTGCCTGGTCCTTACACCAGTGCATAGATCGACACCTGTCAAGGTGAGGTGGCGCGTCCAGCGACTTCCCGGCGCGCCTGGCGTCCTCCCGGCGCGTTTATCCCACCGAGAAAAGTGTCCGACTTCCAAAGCAACCCATCCGGTCGGACCCCGCGTGACTATCTCGACACGGGGATCGGAGGCCTGAATGAGCGACCGCGACAAGGCGTTCGCCGAGTACTTCGCGGCACGGTCCGCTGCCATGCGCTCCACCGCGTACCTGCTGTGTGGCGACTGGCATCGGGCGGAAGACCTGGTGCAGACCACTTTTGTCAAGCTCTACCGGGTCTGGCACCGGATCTCGCGGCACGAGGTGCTCGACAGCTACGTCCGGCAGATCCTGATCCGGACGTTCCTCGACGAGCGGCGTCGCGGTTGGTGGCGGCGCGAGCGGGTGGGGAGCGAGGAGGCCGAGCCGGCGGCTGTCGCCGACTCGCCGGAGAGCCGGCTGGTGCTGCTCCAGGCGCTGGCCCGCGTCGCGCCGCGTCAGCGGGCCGTGCTGGTCCTCCGCTACTGGGAGGACCAGTCGGTCGAGGACGTCGCGGCGCTGCTGGATTGCTCTGCGGGGACGGTGAAGAGCCAGGCGGCTCGCGGGCTCGACACGCTGCGCGGCCTCCTGGCACCCACCTACAGCGGGATCGAGATGGGGGAACGATGAACGGAGAAGAGTTGCGCGACGCGTTGCGCAGCGAGATGGCGAGCACCACCCCGCCTCCACCGCCGGATACGGAAGCCACGCTCAGCGCGGCGCGTCGGGCACACAGGCGCCGCCGTGCGGTGTGGGCGTCGCTCGGATCGGCGGCGGTGGTGTTGGCGGTAGCCGGCTTCGCGGCCGTCGGCAGCCCGGAGGGCCCTCTCTACCAGCCGGCGGGCGGCGGGTTCCCGGCCCCGGGTTCTTCGACAGACACCAAGCAGCCGTGGCCGACCGGGCCGGACGGTCAACCGCAGGAGGACCGGACCGCGCGGGCCGGCTCCAAGTACGACAAGGGGGTCCACCTGCTCAACGAGGTCGTCGCAGTGGTACCTGCCGGCTTCACCGCGCCGGAGGATCCGGCTGACCTGCCGGCTGACGAGCGGGTGTTGCGGACCCACCAGGCGCAGTTCGAGGAGAAGGTCGACGGCGTCGACAGGTGGAGTTACCTCTCCTCGGTCGCCGTGGCCCAGGGCAACGGCACCGGGCGGGTGATCGTCGAGGTGCACGACGCCGGCACCCGGTTGCCGACCGAGCCGTGCGCTCTGGCCCGCAACTTCTGGGGCATGCAGGGCGAATGTCAGGTCGAGACCGTCGGAGCGGCGCAGGTCGGCGTGGTGGTGCGACCGGGCAACGACGACCGGCTCGACCAGTGGTCGGCGTACCGGCACCCCGACGGCGTGGTGGTCTACGTGGCGCAGGGCGCGCAGCTCGACGAGACCCGGGCGGCGTTGGCCAGGTTGCCCTTCTCCGTGCCGCAGTTGGCGGCCCTCGCGGTCGACGACCGGTTTCACCTGCGGTGATCCGCTCCCGCCCGGGTTCCGGCCCGGGCGGGGCGTCGGCCTACTCGACGTAGGCCAACTGCACGAGCGTGGTGCGACGGCCACGACGCACCAGCCGCCCCCGGCCGGGGGGTTGGACGGAGAGGTGGGCCTGCGGCCAGAGCTGGCCCTCCTGCCGCTCGCCGGAGAGCAGCAACCCGGCGCAGCCGACCTCCTTCATCCGCTGCGGCACCGGCTCGTGAATGGCCCGGCCGGCGCCGCCGCTGCGCCGCGTCAGCACCAGGTGGAAGCCGAGGTCCTTCGACTGCGGCAGGAACTCCAGGAACGGCCCCAACGGGCCGGCGCCGCCAGTGGGCAGCAGGTCGTAGTCGTCGCAGAGCACCACGATCTCCGGCCCCGTCCACCACGACCGGCTGCGTAGCTGATCGACGGTGAGAGTGTCGGGTGGTAGCCGGTCGTGGAGTACCGAGGCGAGATTCTGCACCAGGCCCTGGGCGGCCTTGGCGGTGCCGGCGTACGCGCCGAGATAGGCCTCGGGCACCGCGTCCAGCATGGTGCGCCGCAGGTCGATGACCGCGAAGACCAACTCGTCGTCGGTGAACTGCGCGCTCAGGTCCCGGACCAGCAGGCGGAGCAGCGACGTCTTGCCGCTTGCCGAGTCGCCGAAGACGAGCAGGTGCGGGTCGGTGCCGAACAGGTCGAGCATGGTGGGTCGCAGCTCGGCCTCGTCGAGCCCGAGCCGGACCCGCCGGTCGGCGGGGAGCCCGTTGGCCACCTCCCCGTACCCGATCATGGTGGGTAGCATCCGGATGGCGGGCGCCGACGGGCCGGTCCAGGCCGTGGCCACCCGGGACACCAGATCGTCGAGCCCCTTCGGCAGGGTGGTCACGTCGTCGCTGCCATCGATGCGGGGCAGCGCGATGTGCGCGGTCAGCGCGTCCTGGGTCAGGCAACGGCCCGGGGTGTCGGCGCGCAGGTTCTCGGCGGCCTGCCGCTTGATGGTCGAGTCCAGCGGGTCGTTCAACCGGAACTCGATCTTCGAGCCGATCACCGCCTGGAGCTGCATCCGCAGGTCCGACCATCGACCGGCGGTCAACACCAGGTGTACGGCGTAGCCGAGCCCCCGCGAGCCGATGTCCTGGACGAGATCGGCCAGATCCTCGAACTCTGTCTTCAGCACCGGATAGTTGTCGATCACCAGCACGACGTCGGCGGCGGCCAACTCGGGCAGTCGACCCTCCCGGTGCATCCGCCGCATCGTGTCGATCGAGTCGATGCCGTGGGCGGCGAACAGCTCCTCCCGCTCGGTCATCAACATGCTGACCTCGGTCACCGTCCGGCGGATCCGGTCCGGGTCCAGCCGACCGGCCACCCCACCGACGTGCGGCAACCCGGCCAGCGCGTTGAGCGCGCCGCCACCGACATCGACGCAGTAGAACGCGATGTCCTGCGGCGTGTGGGTCAGCGCGGCACCGGACACCAGGCTGCGCAGCAACGTCGACTTGCCGGTCTGCGGCGCGCCGAGCACACAGACGTGCCCACCCGCACCGGAGATGTCGAGCACGAACGGTTCCTGTTTCTGCTCGGTGGGTCGATCGAGCAGGCCGAGCGGAATCCGCAGCCGCCCGCGCCGCTCCACCGGGGCCACCAGGCCGTACGCCGGGTCGATCTCCAGCGGGCCGACGACGGAGTCCAGCGGCAGCGCGGCAGGTAGTGGCGGCAGCCAGATCCGGTGCGCCTGCCGCCCGTGTTCGCGCAACCGGTCCACCACGACGTCCAGGGTGCTCGGCGCCGAGACGCTCTCGTCGGCCGCCGCTGACTCCTCGGTCGTCAACGGCTTCGGCAGGTGCCGGGCCACGTTGTACATCAGGAAGACCGTCGGGTCGGGTGCGGCGTCCACCACCTCCTCGCCGGCCGGCGGCCGGTACGTGCCGGACACGTACGCGGCCTTGAACCGCTCGAAGACAGTGGTATCGACCTTCAGGTAGCCCGATCCGGGCAGCGGCGGCAGCCGGTACGCGTCGGGCACCCCCAGCACGGTGCGGCTCTCCTGCTCGTTGAAGGTGCGCAAGCCCAGCCGGTACGACAGGAACGACTCCAACCCGCGCAGTCGACCCTCCTCCAGCCGCTGCGAGGCGAGCATCTGGTGGATGCCTATCGATCGGCCGATCCGGCCGATGGCGATGAACAGCTCGATGAAGTCCGGTTTGGCGGTCAGCAGCTCGCTGAACTCGTCGATGATCACCATCAGGTTGGGCAGTGGCGGCAGCGGCCGGCCGGCGTCCCGCCGCCTGTTGTACTCGGTGATGTTCGCCAGTTGCCCGGCGTCGAGCAGGATCTGCTGGCGGCGCTTCATCTCGCCCTGGATCGCGTCGTGCAGCCGGTCCACCAGGCCGGCGTCGTCGGACAGGTTCGAGATCATCGCCGAGGTGTGCGGCAGGTGTTCCAACCCGGCGAAGGTCGCGCCACCCTTGTAGTCGACGAGCACCAGGCTGAGCCGCTCGGGCGGATGGGTCATCGCCAGGGTGAGCACCAGCGTCCGCAGGACCTCGGACTTGCCGGAGCCGGTCGCGCCGACGCAGAGCCCGTGCGGCCCCATGCCGCCCAACGCGGACTCCTTGATGTCCAGGTGCACCGGGTTGCCGTCCGGGCCCACCCCGAACGGCACAGTGAGGAAGTCCGGGAGCATCCGGGGCGCCCACAGTGAACGCACGTCGTAGCTCGCCTCGTCCACGATGCCGAGCAGGCCCCGCAGGTCGACTGTCGCCTCCAACGGGGCGTCGTCCACCGTGTCGGCCACCAACCGCAGCGGCGAGACCCGTCGGGCCAGCAGCTCCATCTCGGCCAGGTCGAGCTGGTCGACCGTCCCGGCGGGTGCGCCGCGCAACCGCTCGCGCTCGGCCAGGATCGCCTGCGCCCGGGTATCGGTGACCTTGCGCAGATCCTGCACGGTGACCTGGTCGCCCTCGCAGAGCACCCGGACGTCGACCTGGGACGGCTCGTGCTGCTGGTCGTCGACGAGCACCACCACCGCCATGCCCAGGTCGTCGGGGGCGAGGCCGGCTTCGAGGTGACCGAGCGGGTCGGCCCGGCCGGCGGAGATCTGGTCGACCACGACCACCAGCCGACTGCCCCGGAACCGGTGCTGCGGATCGCCAAGTCGCCGGGCCCGGTTGACCTCACCGACGCGCCGGGACAGCTCCGCGGTGAGCAGCGACGCCAGCGCAGTCGGCTCGGCGGCCACCAGTCGCTGCGGGGCCGGGCCGTCGTACTCGCTGGGGTGCAGGCAGTGCGGCAGCCACTTCAGCCAGTCGAACTCCGGCCCGGCGGTGCCGCCGAGCAGCCACGCGAGGCGTACGTCGTCCGGGGCGTGCAGGGTGGCGAGCTGCGCCACCAGCACCCGTACCAGATTGCGGGTGGCGGCCGGGCTGCCGACCACCGACACCACACCGGTGACCGGCACCGCGACCGGCATGCCGTCGAGCAGTCGGTCCCGGTCGACGACCAGCCGGGCGGCGGCCAGGGTGACCGGGTCCAGATCGACCATCGGATTGTTCTCGTCGGCCTGCAGAGTGACCCGACGCCACAGCCGATCCTGTCCGTGCCCGACCCGTAACACCAGGAAATCCGGGTCGGCCAGCCGTCGCTCCCACCGTCGGTGCGGGTCACGGAGCAGGTCCGGCAGCACCTCCGGAGCGGGGTGCCGGTGCTGGGCAGTGGCCCGCTGGGTGACCGCGTCCGCCCGGATCTGGTCGCGGATCCGGTCGATGTACTCCAGGTACCGCTGCCGTTGTCTGGCGAAGCGACGGGCCGCTCCGGTGCGCTGGGTGACGTACGCGGCGATCCCCCCGAACACAGTGGCGACCAGCATGCCGAGCCCGGCGATCATCATGATCGGGTTCTGGTTGGCCATCATCATGAGCAACATGCCGGCCCCGCCCATGATCGGGAGGAAGACCTGCATGACGCCCGCGAACCCACCGCCGCCGTCCGGCACCGCCGGTGGCGAGACCACGTCGAGCGCTGTCGACTCCGGCTCCGGTGGTGGGACCCGGGCCGGTCGGTGAATCACCCGCTGCGTCATCGCGACCCCTTCCGGGCCGAACCGATCGGTGCCTTCGCCGGGTTACCGGTAGTGCTTCGACTGCCTAGAGTAGTACCGGTCCACACAGTGAGCCGACCGTGCGGGGACGGAGGGTCATGGCAACCCGATTCACCCGAGTGACAGTGGTGGCTGGCGGACGCAGCCTCGACATCAGCCTGCCCGCAGCCCGCCCGGTGCTGGAATTCGTGCCGCAGGTGTGCGAGCTGCTCTCGCTCGCGCCCGAAGCCGCCGGGCGCTGGCGACTGTCCACGGTGGCCGCCGGTGGTCTGGACCCCCGCCGCTCCCTGGACGAGGCGGGCATCATCGACGCCGAGACGCTCTACCTGACCCCGCCCGAGCAGGCACCCCTGCCACCGTTCGTCGACGACGTGGTGGACGAGGTCCAGTCCACGTTGGACGGCGACGGCAGCGAATGGCGCGACGCCGCCCGGGTGACCGGCAGCGCGGCACTTGCCGGTGTCGCGGTGCTGACCCTCACGTACGCGCTCACCACCATGCCGGTGCCGGTGGCCGCGGCGCCGGCCATGCTGTTCGTGGTGGCCGCGCTGGCGGTGCTCGCCGGCCGGATGCTCGGCGGGCCCGGCGGCACACTCCTGATCGCCTCCGCCGTGCCGGCCTGGCTGGTCGCCGGCGTCGCGGTGGCCCGGGCGGCCGACTGGCCCGAGCCGGCCTGGTTCACCGCCGGTGCCCTCGGTGCCGGTCTCGGTGCCGCCCTGTTCGTGCTGGCGGGGGAGCGATGGTACGGCGTCGCCGCTGGCGGGCTCGCGGTGACGGTGCTCGGCGGGCTCGGCACCGCGCTGCTCGCCGCCGGGCTCGATCCGCAGCAGGCCGCCGCCGTCGGGTCCGTCGTGGTTGTCTTCGCGGTGGGGCTGGCGCCACAACTCGCGCTCGGCTCGGCCCGCCTCGTCGATCTGCTGCGCCGGCAGGAGGAGAGCCAGTGGGTCGGTCGGCACCTGGTCGCGGCGGCGGTCCGCCGTGGGCAGAGCGTGCTGTCCGGTGCCGTGGTCGGCGTCGCGCTGGCCGCCACCGCCGCCTGCGTGGTGCTGCTGACCGGCCCGGCCGGGGTCGGCGTGCTGCTCGGTGCGGTGCTGGGGCTGGTGTTCGCGCTGCGGTCGCGGGTCTTCACCCGCTTTGGTCAGGTGCTGCCCATGCTCGTGCCGCCGGTGACGGCGGCCACCGTGGCGGTGCTCGGTGCCGTCCGGCTCGCCGACGCCGACGAGGCGGTGCGGGCCTGGTTGGCGGTGGTCGGTGTGCTGGTGGTGGCGGGTGCCGTGCTCTGGGCGGGCCGTCCCCGGTTGGACGACGTGGGTGCGGCCCGGTTGCGACAAATCTTCGACCTGGCCGAGGTGCTCGCGGTGGTCAGCCTCGCGCCGCTGGTGATCGCGGTCTTCGGTGGCTTCGACTGGGCGGCCGGCTGAGCCGAGCGCCGACCGCATCCCCTGATCAGCCGATCAACGCGGTGTGGTCGCCGTGGTCGGCCCCGACCAGCTCGCCGGCCGCGCCGATCGCAGCAGGAGGGGACGCGAAGCGTCCGACACCTGTTCCGTGGCGCTGGTCGGGGCCAGGCCCCTTTTCTGGCGCTGTTGAGCGAGCAGACCGCCGATGCTCGTGATCGCCCAGACCGCGATCAGCAACAGGGCACCGACGACCAGGCTCGCGATCACCGTCGCGTAGGGACGGCGCAGGTCACGTGGGCCGCGCCGGGACCCGTGCAGGAGCGCTGCCTTGGCGGTCGCGGTACGCAGGGCGTGCGCCTCGACCACGACTCGGTCCCGCCCGTCAGCCACGACCGCGCCCAACCCGGTCGTCAGTCATCGTCGCGCCCGGCGTCGTCACTCCTGGCCTCGTCGTCGTTTCCGGCCTCGACGTCGCGCTGGGCCTCTTCGTCGCGCCTGGCCTCGTTGGCCGCCGCCACGTCATCGGGGTCAGCCGGCCTGATGCTCTGGGCCACCGCCACGATCACGTCGTTGAGCACCTGCTCCATCTCGGGGTGCGGTGTTGCGGCGCTGAGCACTGCCGTCCAGGTGGTGCCGGGTAGCGGCAGGAACAGCTGCAACACTGTCGAACGGACCCGGGTTAGGCCGCCCGGCGGCACCGTGGACGCGACGTCGCGATGCAACACCCCCGGCCCGGCCGGCGTCTCGACCTCCTCGGCCGTGCCGGTGCGCGGCAACGTCTGCCGGACCAGGGCCAGGCCGGCCGGCTGGGGGGCCGAGTTGAACCAACCCAGGTGCAGTCCGGCGCTGCCGACCGCACCTGTGGACATCCGACCGAGCTGCACCAGGCTCAGCGACGCGCCAGCGCGTTGACAGTCGGCGACGAGCTGCTCGACGAACTGGAGGACCTCCCGGCGCTCGGCGGCGCGTAACCGCTGCCCGAAGAAGCGATCATCGACCATCCGGGCGGCGCTGCGCTGCCAGGACTCCGGATTGGTGTCGAGCAGCACCCAGTCTGAGGGGACCCCGATGAACCACGGGAAGTCCGGGTGCGGGGCATGCGGGTTGAGCTTCAGGTCGTGGGCGGGCAGCGGATCGAGCATGGAGAGGTCGCTCACGCGGGCACCCCTACGATTCGGTGGGACGCAGCGCGGCGGCGGTCTGGGTGTCGAAGTCGGAGACCATCTTGCCGATCGCGGTGGAGAGCCCACCCCACTCGCCGATGTTGTTCATCAACTCGAGCAGGCTGGTCTTCCACTCGTCGCGAAAATCGGATATCGCGCTCTGGATGTCAGCATGATCATCGGTCAGACCGGCGCAGTCGACCACCCCGCGATGGTCCGTCTCCAATTGATCAGCGAGGGTGGTCAAGTTTCCACCTAGGCTCACCAGCGTCGCGTAAGGATACTGAACGTACGTCATCCCGCCTCCCCGTCATCGCTCGTCAAGGCTAACAACTAACGTCTATACGGGGGGACCCCGATGACCGAGTACCGACAGATCGGCCGGACGATGGTGCGAGCCCTCGACCCCCGCATCACCGCACGGCTGCGGGCCGAGCGGGAGCGCGAGGAAACCCTCTCCGCCCGGCTGCGGCCGGGCGTGATCGCCGTGGTCGGGCCGGGCTCGGGCACCGGCCGCTCGACAGTGGCCGCACTGGTGACCTCGGTGCTGGCCCGCCACCAGGGCACCAAGGTGCTCGCCATGGACACCGGCCACGGTGGTGGCCTGCACGACCGGCTGGCGATCCGGGCCGGTGGGTCGACAGAGGTGGTGCTTGCCGGTCTCGGCCTGCGTGGCGCCACCGCCGGTCGCCGGCCGGCTGTGGGCCACCGGTGGCTGCGGGAGCGTCTCGCCCTGGCCGAGCGGGCGATGCTGCTGGCGGGCCCCCCGGGCGACGCCGAGCCACCGGTCACGGCAGCCGAGTACGGCACGGTCTCGGCGACCCTCAGCCGCTGGTTTCCCCTGCGGGTCGTCGACACCCCGCCGCTTACCGACGATCCGGTCGTGCCGGCGGTGCTGACCCGGGCCGACAGGGTGGTGCTCGTGGCCCCGAACGACGAGCGTGGTCTCCGGTCGCTTGTCGGCTGCCGGTCCTGGATCGCCCCGCTGCTGCGCGAGCCGCTCGACCGGGTCGGCGTCCAGGTGCTTGTCGACAAGGACCCGCAGCCGGGCGCTGCCGCGTCCGGGCCGTCGCTCGGCGATCTCCCCACTTTCGTCCTGCCGTTCGACCCGGCCCTGCGGACCACCGATGCGCTGCACTGGGCTGATTTCGCGAGCGGTACGCGAGAGATCGTTCTTGGCCTGGTCGCGCAGATTGTGCGAGATATGCGACTCGGGTAGCACGTGAATGTCGTTGGGTGTCTATGTTCGAGTGACTGTGGGTCGAGTTCACGGGAGGGGCTTCGGATGGGTGCGAAGTTTTCGATCACCGACAATGCGGTCAATCAACACTCGTCGAATCTGGACACTTCGGTCGCGGCGTTGAACAGTCAGGCGCGGTCGTTCATCAGTGCGATCGAGCCGTTGCCGGCGGTGTGGAAGGGCTCGGCGTTTCAGAGTTGGGATCAGTTGACGCAGCGGTGGAACACGGCGATGGCTGATCTGAACAAGGCGTTGACGGATATTACGAGCCGGGTTGGTTCGGCGGGGCAGCTCTATGACACGTACCACTCGGAGCAGACGAGCCAGTTGCAGTCGACGATGGGGTCGGCCAACTGGGACAGTGCGAAGTTCCGGGGCTGACGGGGAGGGTGCGGGGATCATGGGTGATGTCTTCAGTTACGACGAGTCGACGGCGGGGTCGGCGCAGGGCGATATTGCGTCGGTCGCGAACGGGGTGCAGGCGAGTCTCGATGATCTGACCAACTTCGTCACCCGGGTGAAGGCCAACTGGGAGGGCGACGAGATGGAGATCTACAACGGTATTCAGATGCAGTGGAACACTGCGGCGGACACCGTGAAGCAGATCCTCGACTCGGTCAAGGGTGCTCTGGGTCAGACCACGACGTCGGTGCAGGAGATGCGCGGTCAGGTGCGGGGGACGTTGCAGGGCTGATCGATTGGCACGACCGCGTCCGGGCATCGTTGAAGGTCCGGGCGCGTCGTCGTGGTCCGTGGTGCTGGGCGTGTGGCTGTCCCGTGTCTGGCACTGCGAAGGGCTTGTTGGCGTGGGCACGGGGGAGGTCCGGGCGATGGCTGAGTTTCCGGCGCATTTGTTCAGGATGGATGGTGATCCGTCGGCGATTCGGTCGTCGGCGGGGCGGTGGTCTGGTTTTGGTTCGGCGGCGACGCAGGCGGCGGCGCAGATCACGGGTTTGGATACGAGTCAGTTCGTGGGTCCGGAGGCGGATCTGTTCCGGGAGGGCCTGAATGCCCAGATGCCGGG
>NZ_JBEZEY010000028.1:0-103519 GCF_040649135.1 Micromonospora sp. NPDC049047 | reverse complement strand
GTTCCCGATCTTCGACAGCCGCGACGATGCCCTCGTTCAGCTGTCCGGGCGGACGCGGTCAGGTTCTCCGGTCTCCGCGGCCGTGACAACCGCCCGTTCCTGGTAGCAGCCCTCAGCGGTGCGCTTGCCGGTGAGATCGACATGGGCTCGGCGCGGCCGTGGAGAGCCCAACAGCGGATTCCGCACCGCCGGACAACCAAGGAGTGCCGTGTCCATGTACTGGCCATCACCAGGCGAGAGCTGGTTCGCCGACGACTCGGACCAGCCCCAACCGGACCGCGAGGATCTGCGGATCGAAGCCCTGGTCGCCCAACGCCTGAGCGGCGATCAGGCCACCCGGCAGCAGCAGATCAGTGTCGCCGTACAGAATCGGGTCGTCATTCTGCTGGGCCTGGTGAACGACACGAACGCGCGGCGGGTCGCCGGCGAGCTCGCCTGGGACGTGCCTGGTGTCTTCGACGTCTGCAACACGCTGCGGCTCATGGGGCAGCGGCGCGGCCGTCGGTAAGGCTGCGGCTTCTCGCCCGGTCACCCCGGCGGGCCTGGGCAGAAGCTGAGGAGGGCAGGGCGGGACGGCAGGTTGGACATTCGTGGAGATCGATGTACCGTGGGAACGCTCCCAGATTGCCACCTCCACCCACCTGCTTGAGGAGCCCACCATGTCGCGACGGCGTTACCGCCCGGCCACCTTTCTGGCCGGGCTGATCGTTCTGGCCCTGTCCGTGTCGCTCATGCCACCGTCGTCGGTGGCCAGCACCGCCGCGGCAGGCCCATCGCACACCCGCGCTGCGCCACTCACCGAGTTGACCGTGAGATCCGAACAGGTGGCGTACGGCCTACAGCGTCCCATCGCGCTCACCGGGCTGCCGGACGGCCGGATGCTGATCGCGGAGAAGAACGGCACCGTCCGCTCCTACCACCCCGACACCGGATTGGCGGCCGCTCCGGTGCTCGACCTGAGCGCCCGGGTCGACACCTCGGACAACGAGCGTGGCCTGCTCGGCATCACTCCCGCGCCGAACTTCGCGCGGACCGGGATCCTCTACGTGGCCTACACCAGCCTACCGGCCGGCGCGTTGACCCTGGCGCGAGTGCCCCTCGGCGCGCCCGACCGGCTACAGGTGCTGCTCACCCAGGAGCACGCCGAATTCGGCAACCACAACGGCGGACAGGTCGCCTTCGGCCGTGACGGCTACCTCTACTGGTCCACCGGCGACGGCGGCAACGCGAACGACCCCTTCAAGAGCGGCCAGAACCTCGGCACCCTGCTCGGCAAGATCGTGCGGATCGACGTCAACCGCAGCTGCGGGGGCAAGCCCTACTGCGTACCCTTCGACAACCCCTTCGTCCGCACCGCTGGCGCACGGCCGGAGATCTGGGTCTACGGGCTGCGCAACCCGTGGAAGTTCTCCATCGACCCGGTCGACAACTCGCTGTGGATCGGCGATGTCGGCCAGGGCCTGATCGAGGAGATCAACCACATCCGCCCGGCGCAGCGCGGCGCGAACCTGGGTTGGTCCTGCAAGGAGGGCACGCCCATCTTCGACCAGACCCAGTGCCGGCCCGGCGTACGCCTCACCGACCCGGTCGTCGAGTACGAGCACTACCTGACGGAGAACTGCTCCATCATCGGCGGCCTGGTGTACCGGGGGTCCGTCACCCCGGAGGCACGGGGCACCTACATCGCCAGCGACTACTGCTCGACCCGCGCGTTCGCGGTACGCCCCACGTCCACGGGCGGCTACGAGTCCGCTGAGATCGGCACCTTCCCCACCCAACCGACGGCGTTCGGCGCCGACGTGAACGGCGAACTGTACGTGCTCAGTGACCTGCCGGGGTGGCTGAGCCGCGTACGGTTCGAGCGGGTCCCGCCAGCCACCGGCGGCGGGGCGGCAAACCGCTGAGCCTCGCCCACCCGCACCACCTCCGGGGACGGTCGCGTCGAGCGGCCGTCCCCGGCTCGCGCCGATGCGGACCCCTGAGCAGGCGACGCCGCTCGGGGGTGCGGTAGGGCTTACCCCACCGGCGAGCTTCCCGCTCACTGGCTGTCCCCCGGACAGGCCGCTTCCTAGGGTCACAGGAGAGCCATCGAAACATCACTCCTGTCCGTGCCGGAGGTGGTCACATGCATCTCTCCACCGATGACCCGCCCGTCGGGAATCGAGCGTCCGGGACGCTCGCCCGGATCGTCGACGTCGACGCCTTACGCGCCGTGGCGCTGCTCCTCATCCTGGTCGTCAACATCGCCTTCTTCGCCTCCGGCTACACCTTCCAACTGGTTCCGGATCCCGCGCACGACTCGTGGAGCGACCAGGCGGTCCGGTGGCTGGTCGAGCTGTTCCTCGCGATGAAGGCGTACCTGCTCTTCTCCTTTCTGTTCGGCTACAGCTTCACGCTCCAGCTCGATTCCGCCGCGCGGCGCGGCGTCGACTTCGCCCCACGGTTCCGACGACGGCTGGCCGGGCTCTTCGTACTCGGCATCCTGCACGCGGTGTTGCTGTTCCAGGGCGACATCCTGACCACGTACGCACTGCTCGGCCTGATCCTGCTCGCCATGCGGCGAGTCGGCGTCGGGACCGCGCTGCGCACTGCCGTACTGGTCACTGGTGGGATCGGCTTCGTCCTCGCGCTCGCCGCCGTCGGCGGGACCCAGCTGGTCACCGATCCGGCGACGGCACTCGCGGCGGGGCAGCGGTCCACCGAGGCCCTACAGGGCGGGCTCGGCTCCGTGATCACCGAGCACGTACGCCAACTGCCGGCGATGGTCGGCGCACTGCTCGTGCAGGGGCCGCTCGCCCTCTCGGCCTTCCTCTTCGGCTACGCGGCCGGACGGCGGCGGCTGCTCACCAACGTCGACGCGAACCGGCAGTTCCTGCGCCGGGTGCAACAGGTGGGCTATCCGGTCGGCCTGGCCGGTGCGGTGGTCTTCGCATCGGGCGGCGGGACCGCCAACCTGACCGGGCTGACGGCTGGCGTGCTCACCGCGCCGCTGCTCGCTGCCGCGTACGCCGCCACTCTGCTGCAGTTCTTCCAGACCGACCGGGGTCGCCGGGTTGCCGCAGTGCTCGCACCGGCCGGACGGATGTCCCTGTCGAACTACCTGGGTCAGTCGCTGCTCTGCGTGCTGGTGTTCACCGGCGTCGGGTTGGGCCTCGCCGGTGCCGTCGCGCCCCCGGTCGTCGTCCTCATCGCTGTCGCGATCTACTGTGTGCAGCTCGCCGCGAGCGCGGCGTGGATGGCCCGGTTCCGGTACGGGCCGATGGAGTGGCTGCTGCGGGCCTGGACCGAACAGCGGTGGCCACGGCTGCGGGCCGGGGTCCGGACGGGTCGCGAGTAGGGCGCTCACCGCTGCCAGTTGTAGGGCGTCGTCGTCGACACCTTGGTCAGACCGTAGCGTTCAAGGATCGGGCGCGAGTACTCGGTCGAGTCGCTGTTGATGAGCGTCTTGCCCATGGCGAGGGCTGAGCGGGCCCGCGCCGCGGTCAACGCGCGGTAGATCCCACGGCCGCGCCACTGCGCACGGGTCGCGCCGCCCCAGATCCCGGCGAAGTCGGTCCCGTGCACCGGCTCCAGCCGGCCGGCGCTGACGATCCGTCCATCCGCCTCCGCGACCCACAGTTCCATTCCGTCATCGCGGGCCAGGCGGCGCAGGAGGGCGTTCGCCATGTCATCGCTCACCGGGTCGTCAAAGGCTTCGTCCTGCATCGCACTCATCGCGCGGACGTCCGCCTCGTCGCTGACCCGACGTAGTGTCACGCCGTCGGGAAGCGGAACGTCGACGGCTAGCAGCCGCGCCTCACCAACCATGATCGACTCAGGCTCGTCCGCGGTGAACCCGTTCTCCAGCAACGCCTCGTGCAACCCCGGCGCATGGTCGTGCCCACGCGCCTTCCACTTGACCCGCTCGATCTCCGGGTCTGCCTGGTAGTGCGCGAGCGCCGCCGGGACGAGCCGACGAATCGTGTCGGCGTCCGCCCCGCCGAGATCGCGGTAGGTGACAAACCCGCGGCCACCCGCGAAGGTCACCAGACGCAGTGGCCCGTGTCGGGTGACGGAGACCGCGCTCGGCGTCTCGGCGTCGGTCCGAAGCTGCTCGTCGTAGGCCGCGAGCAGCCGAGCCGAATTGATCATGCCCGTACGCTGCGACAGCAGGGCCGGAGACGCAACTGGTTTTCAAATCAACCATCGGGTACGTCCAGCAGGCCGCTGTCCTACCGGCCGAGGCCCAACGCCCTCGGAGCGGCGCACACGGTGTCTGTCGGCGACCGGCCGCCCCACTCGTGCCGTTCAGCCTCGCACCTGCGTTCGTGGCTGGGCGTCGCGACGACGCTCGGAGCCGAGCACGAACGCATCGCCCAGGACATCGCCACCACCGACGCGTTCTTCCGGGTCGAAGGTTTCCGATGTCCGCTGCCCGGCCAGTTCGACAGTGCCCGCAAGAAGGGCCTGCCACCGGTGCCACCACTTGTGCGAACACTGCTCTATGCCGAGCTGACCACCGGGGTGCTGCTCGGCGTACAGGACGGGGCGCGGATCGACGGTGATCTGATCTTCGACCTGGCGCAGCAGGACGAGTCCTTCCCGGGCATGCGGGGCACTGTGGTGTGCCGGGCCGGCGAGCCGGTGGTCCGCGACGCCACCGCCATCGTGGCGTCGCTCTTCCAGGGCCCGGACCGACGCACCCAGATCGAGCCCGGGACCACGCGACCGATCTTCTACGCCTTCGGTGTGCCCGGCCTGAGCGAGGGACGGTTCGACTCGGCCATCGCCGCGGTCCGCGCGCTCTTCCCGGCCGGCAGCGCCGGAACCCACGGCTGAGAGGGCAGCACGACGTCGTCACCGCTCCTGCTCGTGATCTGTCCGATGGGCCTCGACGGCCCCGATCGTCCCGACCACGAGCCCGACTCCGAGCGGCGCGGCTGCCGACCGGGGGTCAGTCCTCGTCGTCCTTCTTCTTGTCGCGGTCCATGGCCAGGTCGAGCGCGAGGACGCTGCCGATGATCAGCAGCGGGTCGACGCCGGCGCTGACCTGCACGGCGTAGGTGTCCCGGATCGTCAGCCACCGCTTGGAGACCGTGGCCACCTCGGTGCCGTCGCGTTCGATGACGTACTCGTGGTTGAGCAGGTCACCCTTCATGTCCAGGTCGTCGGGCCCCGGCACGTCGATCGTGAACTTGTCGCGGAACGGCGTGAGCAGCTTCTTGCGGACCTCTGCGGCCTTCTCACCGCCGATCCGGATCTCGTACGTGGGACGCAGCGCCACCAGGTGCCGGTGCAGCGTGGCAACCTCATGCCCGGCGGCGTCCTCGATGACGACCTTGTTGCGGACGCTGAGCACCTTGCCGTCGACGTGGAAGACCTTGGTGCCGTGCTCGTCGAGCACGTCGAAGTCGTCGCCGATTGAGAAGAATCGCTCCCTGATGACAAACATGATTCGATTCTCCCCCACCGCGCGCCGACCCGCCGGCTGTGCTGAGGCGGCTTCGGCCGGTGCGCCACGACGTCACCCTGGTGGTCCACTGTATGGCCGTCGGTGAGCCCCGTTGACCTCCGCGGTCTGCCTGGCCACGATCATCTGTACCACCTCGTACGCCGGCAGGCCGCACCGAAGCGCCTGCCCGTCAGCCCGGCATGCGACGCTCAACCTCCGCGACCAACGGGCCACGCCGCGTGGCCCCCGGACACCACAGCCGTAGCCGCACAATTACCGACGTGACCGCACGACACCCCCGACCCCACACCCCTTGTGCCCGGAGGAACGTAGACATATGGACCACGCAGCCCAGCTCATCCAGGAGCGGAGCGCCCCGCCGGCCACGCTGGTGATCTTCGGTGCCTCCGGTGACCTGACCCGGCGTAAGCTGCTGCCCGCAATCGAGAGCCTGGCTCGGCACGAGCGGCTCCCGGACCAGTTCGCGGTGGTCGGCGTCGCGCGCACGCCGATGACCGACGAGCAGTTCGCCGAGAGCGCCCTCGGCGAACGCACCCTCGCCAGCAAGCGCCAACTGCAGGGCGGTGTGCGGTACGTGGCCGGCGGCTACGACGACCCGGAGACCTACCATCGGCTCGAGAAGACCCTCGACGAGCTGGACGCGCAGCGGGGTACGTCCGGCAACCGGCTCTTCTACCTGTCCACCCCGGCCGGGGCCTTCGAGCCGGTGATCAACGGGCTGGCCGGTGTCGGGCTCAACCAGCCACGCGAAGGTTCCTTCTCCCGCCTGGTCATCGAGAAGCCGTACGGGCGCGACCTGGTCACGGCCCGTGGGCTCGACAGCGTCGTGCACAGCGCGTTCGACGAGCACCAGGTCTTTCGGATCGATCACTATCTGGGCAAGGACACCGTCCAGAACGTGTTGGCGCTGCGCTTCGCGAACTCGATCTTCCAGCCGATCTGGGATCGCTCCTGGGTCGACCACGTGCAGATCACCGTCGCCGAGACCCTCGGCGTCGGCAGCCGCGGCGGATTCTACGAGGACGCCGGTGCGATGCGGGACATCGTGCAGAACCACGTGCTCCAGGTCCTCGCGCTGGCGCTGATGGAGCCACCGGCCTCGTTCGAGGCTGAGGGCCTGCGCAACGAGAAGGTGAAGCTGCTGCAGGCGATCAGGCTCCCCACCGACCGGGACATCGCCGAGGCCGCGGTCCGGGGGCAGTACACCCGGGGCGGCACCCGCGAGGAGCTGATGGCCGGCTACCGCGAGGAGGTCGGCGTCGACCCCCTGTCGCGGACCGAGACGTACGCCGCCATGCGGCTCAACGTGGACAACTGGCGCTGGGCCGGGGTGCCGTTCTACGTACGCACCGGCAAGCGCCTGCCAGCGCGGCTCACCGAGGTGGCGCTGCAGTTCCAGCGGCCGCCGCACCTGCCGATCCCGACCGACCAGCTCACCGGCCTCGATGCCGACGCGCTGATCCTGCGGATCCAGCCAAACGAGGGCATCTCGCTGCGATTCGGTGCCAAAGTGCCGGGCCACTCCTTCCGGGTCCGCACCGCCACGATGGAGTTCTCCTACGACCAGACGTTCGTCGAGGAGTCCCCGGAGGCGTACGAGCGTCTGCTCCTGGACGCGCTGATCGGTGACGCGTCGCTGTTCATCCGCAGTGACGAGGTGCAGCAGTGCTGGCGGATCGTCGACCCGATCATCGACCACTGGGGGAAGGACCACTCGCCGATCCCCACCTACGAGGCCGCCTCCTGGGGCCCGACCGACGCCGACCGGCTCATCGGCCGGCACGGCCGCAAGTGGCGCAACTCCGCGTGACCCGGTCGCAAGAAGCGCGACCACGCAGCTGGGCCCCGGTCACTCGCTCTCACCAGCGACGCGCAGCGCGGTCCTGCCGGTGCGCCGGTCATCAATGTCGATGGCCGGCCCGTCCGGGGGCGTCCGCGCGCATGGCAGAATCCCCTTCCGTGCAGGACAGACCTGTGGGCCTGGACGAGAGCGAACTGGTCGCGGCGCTGCGCGACGGGTGGACTGTCGACGCCGGTTCCCTGGCATACCTCCCGTTAGGTTTCGGCAGCTACCACTGGTCGGTGACCGACCGGTGCGCGGCGGTGTGGTTCGTCAAGGTGGACGATCTCGGCTTCGCGGAGGCGGGCCGGGACGCGGAATTCGACAGGCTGCGGCGCTCCTTCGAGACCGCGCTGGCCCTGCACCGCGAGGCCGGGCTCGACTTCATCCTGGCCCCGGTCCCGGCCGGAAACGAAGCGCCGTTGCGGCGACTCTCGTCGCGTTACGCCCTGTCGGTGTTCTCGATGGTCGACGGCACGGCCGGAGAGTTCGGCCCGTACCCACGCGACACCGTCGTCGAGATGGCGGGCCTGCTGGGGCAGCTGCACCGGGCCACCGCCGTCGTGGCGCACCTCGCTCCCCGAGCCGACCTGCGGCTGCCGGGACGGGACGGGCTGAACGCCGCGCTTGCCGATCTGGAACGGCCGTGGACCGCCGGTCCGTACGCCGAGTCGGCCCGCAAGCTGTTGGCTGTGCACGAGGAGCGGGTCCGGGCCTGGCTCGATGACTTCGACCGGCTCGTCGACGAGGTACGCGAAAGCGGCACCGAGTGGGTGATCACGCATGGCGAGCCGCATCCCGGCAACGTGATGCGTACCGCTGCGGGCACCCGGATGATCGACTGGGCGACCGTGCAGATCGCCCCGCTGGAGCGGGACCTGTGGATGCTCACCGACGCGTTCGGCAGCATGCTCGGTGCGGACACGATCGGCGCTGACGACGAGGTGCTGGCCCACTACACGCGGGTAAGCGGTCGGACCGTGACGCCGGCTGGCCTGGCCCTCTACCGACGGTGGTGGCCGCTCGCCGACGTCGCCGCCTTCGTCGTTGACCTGCGCCGGCCGCACGACGACGGGGAGGACACCGCCGCGGCGCTGGAGTACCTGGCCCTCAACCTCGGAGCCGCGCCGGCCTGATGACAGGGTGCTGCCCGGTTCGGGTCAGTCCTCGCGTCGGGGTGCGGGGTGCCGCTGAGCGGATGCCGCGACGAGAGGCGTGGGCGTAAGGTGCGGCCGATGACTGGTGATGCGTGGTTGGATGGGTCTCCGTCTCCGTCGCCCCTGCTACGAGGGCTGGCGAGGAACCCGGCAGCGCCGGTCGACGTGCTGCTGCGGCTGCTGGATTCGTGGCCGGAGCAGGTGTGCGATGGGCTACTACATCGCCGTGAGCTGCCGCCACCGGTGCGGGATGCGATGCTGCACCACCCCTCGCCCAGGATCCGCGGAGCGCTGGCCGCCCACCCGCAGGTCGACCCGCTGGCGCGTACCACGCTGCTGGCCGACCCGGAATGGCGGGTGCGGATGCGCGCGTTCGGCCGACCCGGCCAGGAACCGCTGCCTGACGACGTGCTGGTCAGGTTGTTGACCGAGCTCGACGGTCCGCCCTCCGACATACCGTTCAGCCGAGAGGAATTGATCGGCGAGTTGTTCGCAGCGACAAGGTATGACCAGCGTCTGTTCCGGCTGGCCGCCGCGCACCCCCGACCGGGTGTACGCCGGTTCGCGGCCGGTTCCTCGTACTGGCTGGACGAGCGGTCGCGCCAGGCGCTGCTGGAGGATGAGGTGCCCGACGTACGGGCGGCCGCCGTGGCGTCCCTCGCGCGCCAGCAGCAGGTGATGGAGCCGGCCGATCTGCCGGACCAGCACAGTCACGCATTCTGGTACGTGCTGCAGCGTCCACTGTCCCGGGCGCTGGTCGATCACGTGCTCGCCAGCGGCGACACGGATGCGCTGCGGGTAATGGGCGAGAACCCGGGCGTCCCGCCGGACGTGGTCGAGACGCTGCTGCGCCACCCCGACCCGTCGGTCCGGCAAGGAGTCACCTGTCGCGTCGACCTGACCGACGACCAGCTCGTCAGGCTCGCCACCGACCCGGCGGTCGAGGTCCGCACCGCGGTCTCCACTCATCCCGGCCTCACCGAGCAGCAGCGGGCGGGCATCGACATCGACGTGACCACCGTGCCGGGCGATGGCCACTTCGGCTCCGTGGACGTCCGCTGCCGTTGGGTCCCGTATCCCAACGATGCCGCGCCGGACATCACCGATGCGCTGCGGTGGGCCCGTTCGGCCAATCCGCTGCTGCGCCGACGAGCGGCCCGCCACGCCGGGTTGCCGGCGGACATCGTCACTGTCCTCGCCGACGACTCCGACCTGGGCGTACGGGTCCTGCTCGCCCAGCACCACCCGGCTGCGCCGCCGGCGTTGCTGCTGCGCTGCTACCTGGAGTACCACTGCTGCGGCCGGGACCGGCTCAGCGAGCTGCCACAGTTCCCCACCGAAGGACTGGCCCGCTTCGCCGACAACCCGGACCCGGCGATACGACGGCTCGTCGCCCTCGACCCACACGCCGACCCCGACCTCGTCGACCGACTCAGCACCGACGCGGACGCCACAGTGCGAGAGGCGATGGCAAGCAGCCCACGCCTTCCGGCACCGCGGGTCACCGCGCTTTTCGACGATCCCGAACTGGCCGAGGCCGCCGCGGCAAACCCGGCCCTGACTGTCGATCACATCCAACAGATCCTGGACCGCAGCGCCCCCGGCTGACACCGGACCACCGGGATGGCGGCGCTGACCGCGAACACTGGCGCATGCCGCCGCTCGCGCGCGCTCTCCGCCGGGGTAGGCGCCGCTGTCCGCAACAGCCGCGTCTGAGCGCTCACGCTTGTCAGCTCTGCTGGTAGTTCACTGCGGCGAACCCGCACGGCTGGTGCAGGTGCAGGTAGTAGGCGCCCTCACCGTAGTCGTCCAGGTCGGCGCCGCCGATCAGACCCACGTAGTCCATCGGCTGGCCGCAGCCGGGGCAGTCGGCGTGCTCGGCGTCCTGGATCCAGTCGGGCCGACCGCCCAATGTCGAGCCGTCCTGATTCCACGCGCTGGCCTGATAGGGACTCTGCCGCGCCTCATCGGCAACTGGCACCAGCGTCGGCGGATCCTCCGCCTCGGCGGACCCGAGGTAGTCCGGGCGAATGTTGCCAGTCCACCAAGCGGTGCCGCCGGCGGGTGTGACCTGGCTGTACAGCGTCGTGTAGCAGGCGCAGAAGTGGCACGTCTCGATCACCAGCCGACCAGACCAGCCCGTGTGCCTCAGCGCCGCGCGGACCGAGGGGTCCGCGGTGTCGAGGTCCGCGGCGGGCGTTCCCGGGCGGCGGTGCGCATGGCCCAACGGATCGCACTGCCGGCAGCCGGAGGTCGGTGAGCGATGCCGGATTGAAGTTAGACGTCTACGGTCCAGGGTTTCCCGACGCTGGCGCGAGCCGCGCTGCCGCCGGGCGGTAGGTCAAGAACGTCGACCAGGCTCGGGTCCTCGTCGACGGCATGGTGCAGGTGCCCCACTTTGCCGTTGCTGCCGCTCGCGTCGGTGGCTCCGGTCAACTGCCAAACTCCGTCGTCCGCGTCGTGGCTGACGAACAGCACAGGCTCACGGCGTTCAAAGACTTCAGGGGTCTGAAGACAGACGGTGCCAAGAAGCCAGTGCCGCATCCACCAGGCTCGCCGATCGCGCTGCATGACGTGGTCGGTGACCCACCAAACGAACGGCAGGTCCTCGTGGGCACGCGACTGGTCTGCGGTCAGATCCGGGCCGCCCTGCGGGACCTGCTCAAACGGCGCGTCGATGAGCGAGAACGCGTGACTGCCCGCGTTGGCGAAGATGACGGCGTGGAAGGTGCCACCCCCAGGGTTGCCGGCACCAATCCCGACGGACAGCCGGGCGACGTGCGGGTCCGAGCCGGTGGACCAGCCGAACGCGTACGAGGCCAACTCACCGCGCGGCCCCACGAACTCACCAAACGCTCGCCGGTCCATGCCGCTGACATCCGCCGTCGGCACCTCCACGAGCGCACCCTCCAACACCTCAATTTCCACGCCGGCAACATACCTGACCGGGAACATCGCCCCGCAGACCCAAACCACCACCACCCAGGCAACCGTGGCGTCGCCGACGTTCACGAGGAGCACAGTGGATCCAATAGAGGCCGTTTGGGCTCGGAATGGCATTGATTGACATAGGTCCGGACTCGTGGGGAGGTGAGCTATTTGCTTGCGCATTTGCAGCGGCCATCCGGTCTGCCCTCTCTGGCGCGATCGACGGCTGTCCGGTTTCAGCATCACGCGCAACGTTCGAATGGATCAGTTGTAATCTTCGTCCCTCCCCCACGCAGCGACTCCACGGAGATGACAGATGGAACCGGTGACGATGGTGGTGGCTGCCATGGCAGCCGGTGTGTCGGCGGGGCTGACAGAGACGACGTCCGGGGCCATTGTCGACGCGTACCGGTACCTCCGTGACGCCCTGCGCCACCGTTCCGAGACACAAAACTGGGACCCGGACGCACTGAGCGCCTACGAGGCCGACCCCCAGGCGAACGAACAGCGTCTGATCCGGCTCGTCGAAGCCACCGACAGCGGACAAGACGATGTGGTTCTTGCCGCCGCGGCACGTGTGCTCCGCCTTGCCGAGCCCGGTGGCACCGTCACCGGGAAATACGTCGTGGACCTCCGCGGTGCCCAGGGTGTGATCGCTGGCGACCGAGGCATCCAGCACAACAACTTTGGGCTGCCGGGGTAAACCGCCTCATGATGCAGCACGACAGCGTCGACGAAGACGACGAAGGCAACCAGCGCGAGCCGCTCGTGGACGCGCGGAACGCAAGCGGCGTCATGTTCGGTCACAGCGGCACGATGATCAACCATTACGGCAGTGAGCCCGGTCTTACCGCCGCCGCACTCGCTGACCTGCGCCCACGTGCGGCCGCAACCCGGATCATGGCCCTGTCGCGCGACCGGGCGCTGGTGCTGCTCACAGCCATGCCCGACACCGCAACCGCGCCGATACTCCAGGCACTGTTCGGGATCAACGAAGACCTGACAATCGCTCTGCTGACAGAACTCAGCACGGACCGGGCTGCTGGGCTCATCGCGCTGGCCCAACTCGCCGACCTTGCGGACCTTCCCGAGGCATCGGAAGCCATGGCGCACTGCCAGGATCGGTGGCGTGAGGTCTTCGATGCGCAACCGCAGGCTATCCAGCGGTGCGGCCCGGCACACGGACGCGGCCACGGCGGATTCAACCAACGGTTTGACCACGGCGCGATCTGCTGGAGTGCCGCCACCGGAGCGCAACCGACGACCTGGGCCATCGCGGCACACCACGACAGCCTTGGCGGGTGCGCTGGTCGGCTCGGCTTCCCACTCGCGCCGCCAGAAAAGGCGGGGCCATCCCCATCGGGCACCTGCGGCACCGTGCAGCGATTCGAGGGTTCCCGCGACTGCGGCGATGGCACCCGTGCCGTGCCGGGCGCGACCACCGGCGCCGCAATCTACTGGTCCTCCCAGCATGGCGCGCACGCCGTCTGGGGCGGAATCGGCGAGTTCTACGAGCAGCGGCGCGGACCCGCGGGAGTGCTGGGCTTTCCGACCACCGACGAAATGGCTGTCGGCCCCTCCCGCTCAGGGGCCGGTGACCGGGGCTGGCGGCAACGTTTCGAAGGCGGGACGGTGTACTTCACCCCCGGGGCCGGTGCTTTCCGCCTCCCAGCGAAAATCGCGGACTACCACGACGGTAAGCACGACGTGTCCGGAGTGCTGGGCTTCCCCCGCAGCCCAGCGACACAGGCCGCGAACTCGCCGCAGGGCACGTCGGGGCGCTTCCAGCGCTTCGAGGGCGCATGGGACTACCCGCCGGACGTGGCTGACCGGCTTTTGGGCCTCGAACACGGCGGCGGAGCGACCGTCTACTGGTCCCGAGAGCACGGAACACACACGGTGCGCGCTGGCAACGGACTCTGCTACGAACAGCTCGGGGGCACGGCCAGCTGGCTCGGGTTCCCGGTGTCCGACGAACAGGTTGTCGGGAGTACCTGGGGCGGCCGGGGGACTGCGCAGGCGTTTCAGGGTGGCATCATCTTCTACACGGATGCGCACGGGTCGCTACCAGTGTCTGACCCGGTTCTTCAGGCAATAGCAGCGTCAATCCCACCCGAGGTGGCGTTGTCGCGGGCGCACCTGATCGTCGACGCCATCGGGTTCCCCGTCTCCGCAGAGCAGTTGGTCGGCCCGAGCCGGGTTCAACTCTTTCAGCGAGGCGTGGTGACCATTGGGGACGACCACATCGAGGTGTGGCGTAAGTAGAGCACCACACGTGCGGCGGTCCCGGACCGCGACCCGTCACATCGACGACGCCCACGCGCCACGGGTGATCTCCGCAAGCTCCGACGATTTCCGTCATCCGGCAGCCGGAAGTTTCCTCGCCACCGTGACGACCGAGCTGGTTACACCCGCGCCTGGCCCACGGCCCGAGCTGGCAGTTCCGGGATGTCGGTCCGCGAGCACGTCGGCCGGGTATCGGCCTCGAATGCGACGAGTAGGGTCACCCCGTGAACCTCCCGGCAGCAGTCCAGGAACTTTGCTACCACTTCCTCTCGCTGGCGCCGAGGGGGCTGATGACCGGCCTCTACCTCACTGGTGGCATCGGGTTCGGGGAGTGGATCGAGGGGAAGTCGGACGTAGACTTCGTCGCCACCCTCACCCACCGGCCAACCGACGGCGAGCTGGAGCAACTGCGGCAGGCACACGCGCAGATGGCGGCGTACTCCCCTATCGATTTCGATGGAATGCACGTCCTCGTCTCCGATCTGGCGTCCGATCCGAGGAACCTGCCATCGGTGCCCGTGATGCTGCACCGCGACTTCCGACTCGGGCAGTTGGACCCCGTCGTCGCCTGGCACGAGTTGGCCCGGCACGGCGTCACGGTCGCCGGCCCGCAGCTGTCGACCCTCGACATCTGGACCGACACGCATGTCCTGAAGCGTTACACCGTCGACAATCTCGACACCTACTGGCGCGCCATCAGTGACCAGCTCGCCGTCTCTTCCGCCGACGAGCCGGGGGCAGAACTTGACTATGCCTGCTGCTGGTGCGTCCTCGGGGTCGCCCGCCTGCATCACCTGATCGTCACCGGGAGGATGACAACCAAGTCAGGCGCCGCCCATTGGGGCCTCGACTACTACGACCCGCGCTGGCACCGGGTCCTTCGGGAAGCACTGCGCCTGCGTGAAGGTGGACGACCCGAGTATGACAACCAGGCATCCCGACTCCAGGACACGACGGATTTCACGGTGTACGTCGTGGAGGCCGGCACGGGCCGCCCGATCACGCCTTCGGCGGATTGACGACGAGAGGTACGGCCAGCAGGACCACCCCGGTCGAGCGGTGCGCTCATTGAACGTCGCTCCGGTCGCCGAATCGTCGTGACCCACCCACCTCGGCACGAGTGGTCGCCGCCCGGCTGACGACAGAAAGCACCATGGCTGACATCTTCGGATTCGGCGAAGCAGCCATCGGCCAGACAGCCCTGGTCAACGCGCTGGCGTCAGCTCAGAGGCCCGACCTTGCGGTTGCCCAGGGCGGAGGTGAGTCGCACCGGGACCACCGACTCCTTGGCGATTGCTGCGCACTCCTTGCCGGCCGCCTCGGGCAGCATTCCGACGCGAATCCGGACGCCCACCGCAGTTTCACTCTCTGTCACTTCCGGCTCGGCGCCGTAACAGTCGGCGGGACCGGCAGTCACGGTGACCTCAAGGGTTCGATCGTCGACACGGCGCCAATCGCGCCACTGAACCACCTGCGCGTCGATCAGGCCGCTCCGGGTTGGCAACGCTCCCGGCCGTGTCGGTCCGGTCGGCGCTCGGACGCCTGACGTGTCGCTGCCGGGCTCGGCTGCGGAGTCGCAGGCGCTCAGTGTGGCCACCACGGCCAGCAGCCCGGCAGCCAGTGGAAGTCGTGGCCGCACCCTCATCGGTTCAACTTACCAATCAGCGCCAGCGGCGTTCACCGTGTCGACGACAGCCTGGCCGATGTACGGCCACTGTTCACCATGGACCCATTCGAGCGGACCGGGCCGAGTCTGCTGTCGATCGTCGTAGCGCCAGGTCCACGGACCGACAGCTGCGAGCACTGCCCGGCACCCCGCCCTTCATCCAGCGTCAGACTCCGGGGCTCGGCGCTCATCGGCCCATTAACCGTTCCCACCCGATCGACCGGGGCTGATAGCGTGCGCCGAACACAAAGATCATGGGGGAACATCGATGAACCGTACTCGACTCGTCCTGACTGGCTTGGCCGTTGCGGCGGCGATCGCAATGTCCGGCTGCGATCCGCAGCCCAAACCTACGGACACCGCGGCCTCGCCGACCCCGGCGGCCTCCAGCGCCGCCCCGGCCACCACCGCGGCCAGCACCGCAGCCAGCAGCGCCGCCAACGACGCGGCCACGGTGAAGGCCTGCGCCGACATCAAGAAGGACATCAAGGACAACGCGACTAAGATCGCCAAGGCCGAGAAGATCGGCCCGCCGGCCGGGCACTTCGCGGTCAGTGCACAGTGGGCCGCCGGGTCGGTAGCGATCCTGGCGCACTCGATGAGCGCCAACGAGGCAGTCAGCGCCGCCTCCGAAAAGATCCAGAACGAGATGATGGCCCTGAGCGACGCGTACAACGAGTCCGCCGACGCCAAGCCCAGCAAGAAGACCCTGGAAGCCGCCATCAAGGAACTGGACACCGCCTGCTCGGCCGCCTGACCGGTTCGACAACGCAATCGGCGGTGACCCTCCCCTGGACGGTCACCGCCGATTCGCATGTCTGTGCGGCCCGGATCAGTGGCCTCTGAGCAACCAGTGATCAGCTATGTGCACGCCAGCAGGCCGGCCTCCGCCCGGAAGCATTCGGTCAACTTCGGCCCCATGTTTAGCCCTCAGCAGTGGATCCGTTCGACCGCGACAGCTCACCGTGACCGGCGGTCGTACCCAGCCAGGCATCGCCCATCGCACCGCCGAGGAGCCGCTGGCGCTCGCAGTGACAGCGCCACTCGTCCGGCTCGACGGTGCGGTGCCGCATTTCGATCACCGCCCGGCCCGGCTCAATGCACCGCTCACCCCCAATTCGCGGAGAACTTGACACAGCATGTAGCCACGTGTTGACTTGCGACTATGGGCCCGGGAAGACAGAAAAGCGGAAGCCCCTCCGCCCGATCGAATGTGACTGACCGTCCGAATGTCGTCACGTGGTGGTACTACGCGATATCCGGCGTGGTCGCGGGCGTTGCAATCGTGGCAGTCGGTCTTCTGCCCCAGCGGATCGTCGGCTTCTTTCTCCTCCCCGCAGCAATGGTTGTGGGAACGGCTAGCCGCATCGCGGCTAAAACCCGGGGAACTCGCCTGTCCATTCCAGCCAGCGCTGCCGGTGTCGGTTATCTGGTAGCTCTGGCGGTGGCCATGATCGGGTCCTTGATCGTTGCATGGACCGTGGTGCGTCCTGACGGTCCTTCCTGGCTCGCCTGGATGCTTGCTGCTGTCGTGTTTGTGGTCGTACTCAGCGGGAGATGGGTGGCGAAGCCGAGGCGTGCGACATAGGAGGCTGCGGCTGCCACCCGGCCTGCGGGGTCATCCACGAGGGCCAGCACCGACGTGTCCTTGGAGACAACCGCGTCGGCGTCGGACGAGACAGCGGCCACGCGCCGACGTACCATCCCGTTATGGGACTGGCTGGAGCGTCAATCGTGCTGGCAGTGGCCGCCGTGGTGGCGGTGGCGATGGTTGTGGCCGGGGCTGTGAGCCGGCACCGTCGCCGACGCCGCTGACCTCCCGCTCCACAGTGGCGAGAGGCGGACGAGTGTCGCCTCGGGCACTCCTGCTCGCACTGACTTTCGCCTGAGCCGCGCTATCATCCGACGATGACCATCATGCTGATTGCAGGAGTGTTTTCCGTGGTGGCGGGCGCATTGCTGGCGTGGCGACCTATTGGAATGGCCCGCCTGGTCGGTCACTTTGGCCTGGTCAAATACGACCCGGCAAGGACCTCGGAATATCGGCTCACCGGAATCGTGATGGCCGCGATCGGGCTCGTGCTGACCGCTGTGGCTCTGCTCCTCTGAGGTGACGACCACGCCCAAGCCGGCCGTAACCCTGCACGGGCCGCACCGATAGCGGCGCCCGGCCGGTCGGCGGTCAGGCCCGACCGGCGTCCGGTCGCGTCGCGGCAGATGGGTACAACGGTGCTAGAACCCCAAGCACCGGTAACGCGACCGCCATCGACGATGGCAACCTGCCCCTGGTAACCCCAGACCAAGGCATGGGAATGCTCGAATCGGCAGGCGCGTCCGCGACTCAATCGATGGCATGGCTACCCGCGGTCGTCAACGACCTCGTGGCGTCCATCGTAACCGTGTCGGTGAACAACTGGCTCCAAAATCGCCGAGTAAAGCAGGCTTGGCGGCGCTCGCAACAGAGGTGGCTGCTTGACCACCGGCTTCAGCACTACGTCGACATTCTGGAATATGTCACCAGCCTGCGTCGCGTCCTGAGAGAGCGGGCTGGAGAAAACTGAGAGCGCCAGTAATGCCATCGCCGCAAGCCGGGACCTCAACCTACGCATTCGCCTGCTGTCCTCTGGCCGCGTTCGAGACAGTTGGAAGCAGCTTTTGGATCTCATCGACACGTGGCGATGGGACGACATTGACATGTCTGCCTGCTCGGGACTCGCCTCGGCACCTGCCTCGTGCACCAGTGCGAGCCACGGGAGCGCCTTCCTCTGAATCCGCTGCACCCATCGGGATGGTCTTTTAGGCTGCGTGGGCGGGGCGCTCGGTTCGACGAGGGCGTCGCGGTGGCGCTGTACGGCTGCTCGGGGCGGTCCGCTCGGCGGCCTGGCTCTACCACCATCTCAGTCGGCACGGGAGCTGCCACGACGGCGCGTGACGCCCCCCGGTGTGTTCGCCGTCCGCGACCGAGCCCGGCTACCGGTGAGGTGCACCGATGACCCACAGCGAACAGCAGCGCCCGGAGATCGTCGTCGGGCTGGTGGCGACCCCGCCGGACCAGCCCGCCCGGGTGGTCGCGCGGCTCAGCGCCGAGTTGGCCGGACGGCTCGCCGAGCGCCTGGGCGCGGATGTGCGGTGGACCGTCCGGGAAGGCTGGGGGGAGGTAGCACCGCGCCGGGACGGTGGAGTTGAGGCACTGCTCGACGATGTCGCGCGACGACGCAGTGGCGACCAGTGGGACATCGCCATCTGCCTGACCGACCTGCCGCTGCACGCCGAGCGGGTGCCGCTGGTCGCGCAGACCTCCGCCCGGCGCCACGTCGCGGTGGTGTCCCTGCCCGCGCTGGGCCTACACCAGCTGCGAGCAGCCCGCGCGGCCGTTCCGGATCTGGTAAGCCGACTGCTGACCGACGCCTCCGACCAGCGGGTGCCACCGGCCGAGATGACACGTCGGATTCCCGCCGTCCGCCGAGTGGTCGGCGAGGCCGACACCGGCGAGCGGCGCTACGTCGCCTCGGGGCTGATCGGCCGGGTGCGGCTGTTGACCGGCATGGTCCGGGCCAACCGCCCTGGCCGCGCTCTGCTGGGGCTGTCCAAGTTGCTGGTCGGTGCGTTCGGCGCTGCCGCATTTGCGCTCACCACGGACACCATCTGGCAGATGGGTGATGCGCTCGGCGGATTCCGGCTCACCGTGATCATGCTGCTTGGGTTGACGGCGTTGGTGGCCTGGCTGATCGTCGCGCACGACCTGTGGGAGAGACCAACCCGCGAGACACCGGCCGAGCTGGCACGGCTTTTCAACCTGGGTACGATCCTCACCCTCACGCTGGCCACGGCGCTGTCCTACGTGGTGCTGTTCGCTGGAACGGTGCTCGTCGGGGCATTGCTGATCGACACATCCGTGCTGGAACAGACCTTGCAGCGACCGGTGAACCTCACCGACTACCTGACGCTCGCCTGGATCACCAGCTCGCTGGCCACCGTGGGTGGCGCGATCGGCTCCGGGTTGGAGAACGAGGAGGCGGTCCGGGCTGCCGCGTACGGCTACCATCCCGAGCCAGGCGGCTGGCGAGACGAGCAGGACGGGCAGCCCCACAGCGGTAGGTGACCGGAACGGCCTCCGGCCCTACAACATCTCCAGCGGTTGCGGGCCGGACGGCGGAGGGAACGCCGTGTCGAGTGCCGCCACGTCCTCCTCGGCCAGCTGCACGTCGCGCGCTTCCGCGTTCTCCCGGGTGTGTTCTGGCCTGGACGATCGAGGGATGGCCGCGACCGTCTCCTGGCGCAGCAGCCAGGCCAGCGCGACCTGAGCGGCAGTGGCCCCGTGCCGGGCGGCGACCTCCTCGACCTGGGGGTGGCCGAGCAGCCGCCCCTGCTCGATCGGCGAGTACGCCATTACCGGAATGTGATGCTCGCGTAGCCACGGCAGGAGGTCGTACTCGGGACCGCGGCGCGTGAGGTTGTACAGGATCTGATTCGTCGCGCAGGCGCTTCCGCCCGCATCGAGAAGATCGGTCATGTCCGAGAGGTCGAAGTTGCTCACACCCCACTGCCCGATGTCGCCAGCGTCAACGAGTTCGGTGAACGCCTCGATCGTCTCCGCGAGTGGATGCGTGCCGCGCCAGTGCAGCAGGTAGAGGTCGATGTGGTCGACGCCGAGTCGTTGGAGGCTGCGGCGGCAGGCCTCTACGGTTCCCCGTCGGCTGGCGTTGGACGGCAGCACCTTGTCGACCAGAAAGACGTCGGCGCGTCGTCCGACGATCGCCTCGCCAACGAGTTCCTCGGAAGCGCCGTCACCGTACATCTCCGCAGTGTCGATCATGGTCATGCCCAGGTCGAGTCCGGTGCGCAAGGCGGCGAGCTCGTCCCGCCGCCTCGTGGAGTGCTCGCCGAGGTACCAGGTCCCCTGACCGAGCACGGGCATGGTCTGGCCGGACGGCATCTCGATCGCTTCGCTGGCGAGGGTCATGTCAACCTTTCCCGGGTAGCGGTGGGTTGGCTGTGTTACCCGCCGCCACAGGCAGCACACCCGCGGAGCGGGGCCTTCTCCGCACCGGCGCTGACTGTGCCGCATCAGACCGGTCCTGAGCCCGTGGCGGCGGCCGTTCCGCCGCCCAAAAGGCTGCCGCTCCCGCCGAGCAGCGGCTGTGAGACTGGCCCGAAGCGACAGTCAGCCCGGTGCCCAACAGCCGGCTGGCCTCCGGCGACTGGCGCACGGTGTACGGGCGTACGGCAGGTGTGCGCCCGACGACCTCGTCGCTTGGCTGGCCGTACCGGTGCTGGTGATCGGCCCCGTGACGTCGTGCTGAGCAACGGGACAGGGATCGCCTGCAGCGCATCGAACGCGGGGAGATCGATCCGACCCGGGTCCAAAAGCAAGCAGGGCCGCTGCGAGAAGGGTCGTCCTCAAACCTTGACCACCGCCCGCATCCGGCCACCGCGGTCCGCCCGGTGGCCGGATACGGCGTATCCGGAGGTAGCGACCTGCGGGCACCGCGCATTCGCAGCCGAACTGCCCAACTGTTTGCCGCAGACGACCCTGGGAAGGCGCACTCGGTGAGCGGACCGGAGACGAACCTGGGCAGCCGGTCGGACACCAGCCGTGCCGTGGCGTTCAGCGATGCGATCTTCGCCATCATCATCACGCTGCTGGTTCTGGACCTCCGGGTGCCGGACGTACCGCCTGGACGCCTCCTGTCCGGCTTGCTGGCCCAGTGGCCATCGTACGTCGCCTATCTCGCGTCCTACTCGTACGTGGCCGTCGTCTGGCTCAACCACAAGGCGGCGTTCAACCGCATTCAGCAGGTCGATCGCGGCCTGCACTGGATGAACCTCCTCGTACTGTTCAGCACGGCGCTGCTGCCGTTTCCGACAATCGTCGTGTCGCACGCGCTGCAGGAACACAACAACACCGACCAGCGCGTGGCCATCGCCTTCTACGCGCTCATCGGCGCGTTGCTGTGCGCGACGTGGCTGGCGTTCTACCACTACCTGGCCCGGAACCCCGACCTGCTGAAGGACCAGGCCAAGGACGGCTTCTTTCCGGTCGAGCGGGTCCGGGCCATCGCCGGGGTCGTCCTGTACGTCCTCGCGGGATTGATCGGCTACCTGCTGGCGCCGCTGGTCGGCCTGGCCATCTTTCTCCTCCTACCCATCTTCTACGCCATCACCAGCGCCGGCCTGTACCAGCTGCGGGTGGCCCATCGGATCACCCATCACCCTCCCCCACCACGCTGAGGGCGGCGCACCACCGTTTCACCCGAGCCGGGGCGGGTACCCGCCGCAATCCGCGTTCGAGGGGGGATCCGAGGTGAACTACAGCGAGTTCATTGAGTCTGTGGCAGCACGACCCGAGGTTCCGCCGGAGCAGGCCGAACCGATCGCCCGCGCCACGCTCGAGATCATGGCAAAACGGATCACTGGTGGCCAGGCAAGGGACCTCGCCGTCCAACTCCCCGAGGAACTACGAGGCCAGGTTGCCAGGCCCACCGAAGATCCGGAACGGTTCGGGCTCACCGAATTCCTCGAGCGGGTGCAGTCTCGGGCAGGGGTGGATCGCCAGGTGGCCACCGACGGAGCGCGAGCCGTACTGGATACCCTCCGTGAGGCTGTCAGCGCAAAGGAGTACGGGGACTTCGTCGACCAATTGCCGCAGGAGTTCTGGCAGCTGACCGGGCCAGGGTCGGGACAGCTCCAGCCCCGCCGGATCGGCACCTAGGCCACGCCCGGGCCGAGGGATTCGCGGATCCGACACCGTCGAGTTGGTCGAGAAGACGCAGGCGGCCCGGACTCGCGCGTTCACTGCTGATACTGACTGCGGGTGCGGGGCAGCCACTGCGGATGACTGTCGCGCAGGTAGGCGACGAGTCCCTCGCGCAGGTCGCAGCGCAGGTCCCAGGCACTCGCGCCGTCGGCGGCCGAGGCCTGCACCTGGATGACCACCGTCTGCGGGGTGGAGTCGACCATCTGGAGCACCCACTGGCCGCGATCCCACAGCGGTGACGACTCGACCAGCCGTCGCGCCTCCCGGCGCAGGTCGTCCAGGTCGGCGGTGTGGTCGACGTGGATCTGGATCTTGCCGATCACCCGGGACTCGTTCCGGGTCCAGTTCTGGAACGGCCGCTCGGTGAAGTACGTCGTCGGCAGGATGAGCATCCGCTCGTCCCAGAGCCGGATCACCACATTGGTCAGCTTCACCTCCTCGACCCGACCCCACTCACCGTCCACCACCAGCACGTCGCCGACATGCAGACCATCAGCGAAAGCGACCTGCACACCGGCGAACGCATTGCCCAGCGCGGTACGGGCCGACAGACCGATCAACGCCCCGACCACCCCCGCCGACGTCAACACGGAGACGCCGAAGAGACGTACCGGCCGAAAGGTGATGAGGATCAGGCCGATCGCGACGATCGTGACCACGGCGACGGTGAGCCGCCGCACGGGACGGATCTGCGTCCGAGCCCGCCGGACTCGCCGGTTGGCCACCGCGTCACCCGGCAGCCGACTGAACGCGACCGCCTCGGCGACGTGCAACGCCCTGATCACCAACCAAGCCCCGGACAGAACCAGTGCCACCAGGACGCCGTGCCGCAGATGACGCTGCCAACCAGCCGGACCCAACGGCAGGGCGTAGTACAGCACCCCGACCAGCAGGACCATCGCCGCCGGACGGCGGCAGGCATGCCGCAGCGGCTCCAGCAACCACTGGTAACGGCCACGGGCCACGCGGCGGACCAGCATTCCAGAGATCAGGTCCACGACCACCGCCGCCGCCAGCGCGGCTACTACGACCAACGCGGTACGCATCAGAGGCCGCTCACCGTAACCCCGATGTCAGCTTCCCCCAGCTCGCTGTCCCGTCCACGTGCTCAGGGTGCCACCCCCTCCAGTGGTAGGCGGCCAACATGGGCGAACAACCGCTGACCACACCTGCGTGAGCCGCCCGTCGATCGCTTACCGGTTGCCGACAGCTGACCAGAGGTCGCCCCGGCGGCCCGAGCGGAAGCGCTTTCGATCATTGGACCAGATGGTGGGGTTGCGGTCAGCGGCGCTGCGCCAGGTGGTCGAGCAGGTGGGCGTGGCGGAACTGGTAGACCGCTCCCGCCTGGCGCAGGACGCCGCGACGGTGAGCGTCCTGCCAGAACGCGAGCATCCGGGTCGGCTGGCGGCGACCGAGAAGTAGCGGCAGCCGGGCGTAGATGAGCCATCGCCCCCAGGCCCGACCGAACAGGGCGTAGGTCAGGCCGTACCCGACGCCGACGAGGAATCCGCGCACGAAGGCGGGGCCGACCGGTGGATCGCCGGGTGCGATGTCGGCAAGGCCCGTGGCGAGGACGCCGATCAACACTCCGGTCATGGCCGTGACAACGAGCGCGTCGGCCACGGTGACCCGGCGGTCGGCGGCGAGGAGCCGGGCGACGCCGGTCCGGCTGCCCCGTCCGCTGACCGGCCGCCGGAGCCGGTCCCGGACCGCGTCGAGCCCGAAGACCCATCCGCCCATGAGTACCGCCAGCAGCGGGTACAGGGCGAGTGGCCGCTGCTGGGGCTCCGTGAGCGGCGTCGGCTTCCCGATTGTGGTCACTATCGCGATGCCGAACCCGATGCCGAGGAGCATGTACAGTCCCACGCCCCAACTGCGGGCGGTTCCGCCGAGGTCACGCAGTCGATGCCCGGGCGGCGTGCCGTACGGCTCGCCCGAGCGCAGATTCATGGTCTGGAGCCCGGCCGCGGCACCGAGCAGGCCGCCGACGCACAGCACGAGGAGGGAGCCGACACTACCGAGCAGATCGCCGAGCAGCAGGACGGGCAGCACCCCTGCCGTCACGGCGAACGCGGCCACCGCGGTCCACGCCCGCACGCCCACCGCGGTGACCGTCTCCAGCCGCCACCACGCGATGTCCGTCGTCCCGGTCCGGTGTAGAAGCCGCGCGAGGTAGCCGAGCCACGAGTCCGCCTTCCTCGCTGTGTACTTGCCGCGCAGCCATCCGGGCCGCGGGCCGTCGTCGCGATAGGCGGCGGCGAGGTAGGAGCGCAGCAGATGCTCCTCGATCGCGCGACGGCCGTCGAGTCGCAGCAGGTCGCCTGGGTCGCCGCCGGGGACGTCGTAGACAGTGCGCGCGAGGTACACCATCAGAGGTGTCTGCAGCAGCGGTGCCACGCCCTCCCAGCGTGTCGCGTCGGTGAAGCGGCCGGCCGCGAGGTACGGGCCGGCGAGCGCTCCCGTGACCGTGCCCAGCGTCACGACAGCCGCCCGTGGTATGGGTGCGCCGGCCGCTGCTACCACCTCGGCGTAGACATCCCTGACGCTCGTCAGCACGAACGGCCGATCCCAGACCTCCTGCTCGAGCGTCTCGACGGCCTTCGTCCGATTCGCGCTGGGCATCTCGTCGAGGCCGTCCAGCAGCGGTACGACATGCCCGCGCTCGACGAGCAGCCGCGCGGCCTGCGGCTGGACCAGGTCCGGATACTGCCCCGCGAGGTCCCCCGCCAGCCACTCGTCGAGCGTCTGGTCGAACGGATCCCACCGGGTGAGCGCGAACGGCACCAGGGAACGGCTGCCCTCGTCCTGACGTGAAGCGAGCATCGTGAGGGCCGCGCTCTTGCCGGCCTCGGGCTCGCCGAGGACGATCAGCCGGCCGGAGGGCAGCGCGCGGTACAACTCCCCGATGTGGGTCACGTCGCGGGGTCTCGGCAGCGAGGCCTTCGACCGGCCTTTGATCTGCGACGACGGTGCAACGAGTTGTCCAGTCTCGTAGACCAGCGGCATCCGGATGGCGTCCGGTGTGGCCAGCCCCAGGCGGTTTGCCTCCCGCTGCCACTGTCGGCGCATCTCCGCGTTGAGCTCGGCCGCGGCGGCCAGCAGATCCGCCGCGGTGACGAGTGCGGTCGGCTGCCGAGCAGCGCGACGCCGATCGTCGCGGCAAGGGCGACGATCGCGGCGACCCAGTCGACCTTGCCGTTGTCGACAACCACGTTGGTGGCAACCCCGCCCAGCACGGTAATCCCGCAGATGACAGGGAGACGCGCAACTCCGCCACCCCAGCGCCGCATGCGCCCATTCTCCACGGCGAGGGGGCACGCCTGTAGACCCCCGTGCGCACTCTCGTCGGCTACTCGTTTCATAGACCTGCGACCGTGGCCCGGCCAGGCTTCGGTCGAGGCACCCGGGCTGTCGCTCTCACCTCGGCTGCCCACGCTGGTCGTGTGGCTCTCGTCGCCCGACCGGCTCCTGGCCGATGGCGAGCAGGTCGTCGACGTCCTGCCGAAGCTGTCCGCCCGGGCGCGGGTCTTCGCCACCGGCCGGGGCCGCAGAACCGACGCCACTGACGCCGATGTCGAGGGGGCGCTACCCGAACGCGGCCTGTTCCAGGATCTCGACGACCAGCCAGATCGTGTCGTCACCACCCAGGTCGTGGTTCACCACAGCGCCCTCATGATCCGCCAACCGAATTGCCACACCAGGTCAACCGCATACCGGGACTCGTCCCTTCGCCAGGGTGCCGACAGGTCAGGGGCCGGTGCGGCCCGTTGCGCGGCATGACAATGACAGGGGTCGGTCGGTGCGCAGGTTTGCGATTGTTCACGAAGACGCCGACGCACTTTTCGCTGAATAGTTTCCTCACCATGTTTTCCGATTCCCCTGCAAATTCGGGGAACGATTTCTAGGAGGGGAAGATGCTCAAACGTCGCGTGTTCGGCATCGGGCTCGCCGCACTGCTGGCGGTCTCCGTGGCCACCGTTGCCACTCCGGCCAGTGCGGCAGAGTCCGCGACAGGTGCCGGGACGATCCCACAGCCGGTGCTCGCAGCGGCACAGGCTCTGGCCGGGGAGCAGGCCGCAGCGACGACGCCCACGTTCAGCCGGAAGCCGACCGCTCGTGGGCCGGCCATGGCGGCCGCCGAGAATGTGATCACCTGCACCGCACGGGCCCAGTACCCACATGCGTCGACCGGCGGCAACGGCATCCCGGGCAGCATCGACGGCAAGGCCGATTCGTGGTGTGACGCGCCAATCCCGTACATCGGTGCTCAGGCCGAGTTGTACCAGTACGTCCCAGGCAGCGGCTTCTTCCTGGTGTCGGTCGGAGGCCTGAACTCCGGTCCTGGCAACAAGACGTACACAGGTGTCGCCTTCACGATCTGCCAGAGTGTGCCGAACTACTACGTCACCAAGGGCATCCACACGTACACCGCTCCCGGCGGCTACTACCCACCGTCACTGACGATGACGACACAGTCGCCCATCGTGCAGGTCACCTGCTGAGGAGGCCGGACTGATCAAGCCGGTCGACCGTCGCGGTGCCAGCGGCGGTCGACCGGCTACGCCCGGCCTCGTCATGCCTCCCGCAGCCGGTCCGCGAACGCCCAGGCGACGGCGGCGGTCAGGATCCGCACGCCGAGGGTCGAGGCCGGACGCAGCCCGATCAACTCCTCCACGCGTCGCAGGCGATAGTCGAGCGTGCGGGTGTGCACACCAAGCGTCCGTGCCGTCGCCGGTCGGGACATGTCGTGCAGGTAGTACGCGTCGAGGGTGCGGATCAGGTCCGGGCCGGCTTCGAGTCGGGTGATGAGCTCCCGCAGCCAACCGTCCATCTGGGGCGAGCGGGCGGCTCCGAGTTCGACGAACCTGTCCGCGACGCTGTAGAGGTGCTGGGGCATTCGCTCCGCCGACGTCAGTCGGCTGATCTGTCGTGCCTGCTCCAGCACACCGGCCAGCTGGCCCACGGGCCCGAGGGCAGCGCCGGCGGCGCACTCACGGCCGGAGTCCATGGCGACGCCGCGGACCAGGTCCAGGGTGCGATCCGCCGCCGGACCGTATACGCCACCGTCGACAAGCCATGCCGACGTGCCCGCCGGCGCGTCGACCGATGCCGGCGTGACAAGTACCAACTCCGCCGGCCCGAGCCAGGACATCGGGATCCGCCAGGACGCCAGAACCGCAGCGACGATGCGCTTCCGAGCCGGCGCGGTCAGGCCCGGCGGGTCGAACCCAACAACAGTCACCAGCCAGTGACTCGCAAGACGTACGCCGGCCGCCCGAGCGATGCCCGTCGGCGGTGGTTCGTCGTCGGCCAGCAGCGATCGCGCGAGCATCTGGACCTGAGCCGACATCGACCAGGCCTGTGCGACGCCGACAACGTACCCGTCCAGGTAGGCACCGCGGGCCCGGTTGCCCTCCCGCCCGAGCCAGTTGGCCATGTGGAGCACGTCCTCGGTGTTGGCCGCAGTAGCGGTCTCCACCACATCGCGCAGCATCAGTGCGGTATGGGTGCTGAGCGCCTGCCGCTGCGACGCCAGCGAGAGCCGGTCCTCGCCGCGTCGTCGGCCGACGTCGCCGATGGCCGCCAGGTCGTCCTCGTCGAGCGGCGTGTCGTCCCGTACGCGCTCCAGACTCACCAGGCGGATGAAACGCGCGAAGTCGAGCATGTGCGTGAGCTGCTCCGGTGACGGTGACGCGTACTCGGGCACCTCTCGCTGGTAGGTATTGACGGCACGCACAGCATTGACGTCAATCCGCCGTTGGAGCGCCACGATCAGGTCCGGCACGACACCTCCTGCAAGGGACGGCGAACGCATTCGATAGACGTTTGCCGATCCTATCGTCGGACCTAGACGCAAACGGCGACGCGGTGACGGCGGTCCAACACGTCCCAACTGACGAGGGCGCCTGGTGGTGCCGTACCCGGAGACCCTGTCCGTGCTTGGGTGATCAACCTTGCGGTGGCCGAGTGGTGCCTACGCCGTCCGGCCCGGGTGCCGGCGCCCCGGCCCTCACGCTGAACTGAGCCCGTGGGCCGCCGGTGTCCGGCTCAGGCCGCCCCGGATGTCCTCCTCGATCCGCTTCGCGGCGGCCAGCAGCGGCGGGAGCAGCTCTCGACGGATCATCTCGAACGACCCCCGGCTGGCGTGCGCGGAGACGTTCACCGCGGCGATCACCGACCCGTTCTCGCCGTGGATCGGCGCGGCCACCGACCGCAGCCCCTCCTCCAACTCCTGGTCCACGATGGCGTACCCCTGGGCGGCGATCTTCGTCAGGATGGCGCGCAGCTTGGCCGGGTCGGTGACGGTGCGCCGGGTCAGCGGTCGCAGCTGCGCGGCGGCGAGGTAGTCGTCCAGCCACTCGACCGGCTGCGCGGCGAGCAGCACCCGGCCCATCGAGGTGGCGTACGCGGGGAACCGGGTGCCGACGCTGATCCCCACCGTCATGATCCGCTTGGTGGGCACGCGGGCGACGTAGACCACCTCGTCACCGTCGAGCACCGACACCGAGCAGGACTCGTGAACCTGCGCGACAAGCGCCTCCATGTGCCGCTGCGCGACCTCGGGCAGGCTCAGGCTGGACAGGTAGGCGTAGCCGAGTTCGAGGATCCGGGCCCGCAGCGAGAAGAGCCGGCCGTCGGTGTGCACGTACCCCAGCTCGACCAGAGTGAGCAGGAAGCGGCGCGCCGCGGCCCGGGTCAGCCCGGTCCGTCTGGCCACCTCGCTGAGCGTGAGCTGCGGATGGTCGCCGTCGAACGCCCGGATCACCGCAAGGCCGCGCTCCAGCGACTGAACGAACTCCGGCGACCTCGTCGCCTCCTCGCTCACCCGGCCTCCTGCCGCAGGGTCTCCCGGGCCACAGTGAACGCCCGGTTCGCCGCCGGTACACCAGCGTAGACGCCGACCTGGAGCAGGACCTCCGCCACCTCCTCGGGGCTGAGCCCGTTGCGCAGCGCGGCCCGGACGTGCATCGCCAACTCCTCGTCGTGGCGCAGGGTGGCGAGCACGGCGAGGGTGACGCAACTACGGGTCCGCCGGTCGAGGCCCGGCCGGTTCCACACCTCCCCCCAGGCGTAGCGGGTGATGAAGTCCTGGAAGTCGGCGGTGAACTCGTCGGTGCCGGCGATCGCCCGGTCCACGTGCGCGTCACCCAGCACCTGTCGACGTACCGTCATGCCGGCGTCGTGCCGCTCGCTGTCGTTCATCCGTCACCACGTCCCTCGTGGAAGTGTTCCAGCAGGAGTCGGCACACCTGCTCGGGTTGTTCGACGTTGGCCAGGTGCGCCGCCGCGTCGACCACCGCCAGCCGGGCCCGTGGGATGCGACCGACGATGTCGCGGGCGTGCTCCACCGGGGTGGCCGGGTCGTCCGCCCCGGCGATGACAAGCGTCGGCGCGGCGACCCGGCCGAGGTCGGGTCGGAGGTCCATCGCGGCTATCGCCTCGCAGCAGGCGGCGTATCCGGCCGGCGACGTCGTGGTCAGCATGGCGCGGTGGGTGGCGACCACCTCCGGCCGCGCCGCCGCGAAGGTCGGGGTGAACCAGCGGGCCACCACCGCGTCGGCGACCGCCGGCAGGCCGTCGGCCCGGACCGTCGCGGCTCGTGCCCGCCACTGCTCGGGTGGACCGAGCGACGCCGACGTGCAGAGCAGCGCCAGCCGCCGCACCCGGTCGGGCGCGTACGTGGCGAGCCACATGCCCACCATGCCCCCGAGGGACAAGCCCGCGTAGTGGACCCACGGCACGTCGAGGTCGTCAAGCGTCCGCAGCAGCTCCCGGCCCAGCAGGTCCAGGGTGTACGGTCCGGGCGGCACCGCCGAGCGCCCGTGGCCCAGGTGGTCGTACCGGATGACCCGGAACCGTTGGGCGAGCGCCGACAGCTGGGGTTCCCACATGGCGGCGGTGGTGCCGAGGGAGCTGCCCAGCAGCAGCACCGGCGCGGCGGCCGGGCCGTCGACGGTGAGATGCAACCGGGTGGTCATCCGCGCGCTCCCCGGACGGCGGCCAGGGCACTGTCGACGAACCGGCCGGCCGAGCCGAGCCAGCGGTACGGGTCGAGCGCCTCGGCCAACTCCGTGTCGGACAGGTGGGCACGGACGTCGGGGTCGGCGAGCAGCGCGGCGCGGAACGAGGGCGCGGCGGCGGCGCGGGTCACCAGATCGTGTGCGACGCGGCGGCCGACGGCGGGCGCCAGTCGGGCGACGACCGCCTCGGCGAGCAGGAGCCCGCCGGTCGCGTCGAGGTTCTCCCGCATCCGCTCCGGGCGGACCTGGAGCCCGGCCAGCATCCGAGCGCACCGGGCGGTCGCGCCACCGGTCACGTGCAGCAGATCGAGCAGCGGCTCCCACTCGGCGTGCCAGCCGCCCGCGGCCCGCTCGTGCTCCTGCACCGCCGTGGCGAACAGTGTGGCGACGAGACCCGGACCGCGTCGTGCCGCGGCGGTGACGAGGATCGAGTCCACCGGGTTGCGCTTGTGCGGCATGGCCGAGGAGCCGCCTCGTCCGGCGCCGCCCTCGGCGACCTCACCCACCTCGTTCTGGGCGAGCAACCCGACGTCGAGCGCGATCTTGCCGGTGGCCACCAGGAGCCCACCGAGGGCGGCGGCCAGATCGAGCCAGGGTTGACGGCGGGTGTGCCAGGGCAGCGGGCTCGGCGGGAGGCCCAGGTGCGCCGCGAACCGTTCGGTGACCTCGGCGCCGGCCGGGCCGAACGCGGCAAGGGTGCCGACCGCGCCGCCGAGTTGCGCGGGCTGCGCGGCGCGGGCCTGACGCAGTCGGTCCCGGGCCTGGGCCAGACCGGTCAACCAGCCGGCGGCCTTGAGCCCGAAGGTGCTGGGTGCCGCCTGCTGCCCGAGTGTCCGGGCGACCATCACGGTGTCCCGGTGCGCGTCGGCCAGCCGGGCGGCGGCCTCCACTGCGACGTCGAGGTGAGTCAGCAGCGGCCCGAGCGCCCGCACCGCCACCAGGACCAGCGCGGTGTCCAGCACATCCTGGCTTGTCGCTCCGGAATGCACCCAGGCCCGGGCGTGCTCCGGCACGGCGGCGGTCAGCTCGCCCACGAGCGGGACGACCGGGTTGCCGGTGGCGTCGGCGGCCCGGCCCAGCGCCGCCGGGTCGTACCGCTCGGCGCGGCACTGCGCGGCGATCGCGTCGGCCGCCGGTACGGGCACGACGCCGGCGTCCGCCGCGGCGCGGGCGAGCGCGGCCTCCACGTCGAGCATCGCCTGGAGCACTGCCGAGTCGCTGAGTTCCGCGTCGACGTCCGGGGTGCCGGAGAGGCCGCCGAGCAGGCCGTCAGAGGGCGAAGAAGACTGTCTCATGGTCGCCCTGAAGGTGGATGTCGAACCGGAGCCCGTCCGGGGCGGGACTCGCCAGCAGGGTGCCACGGCGGTCGGCGTCGACGCTGCGCAGCACGGGGTCGGCGGCGTTCGCCGTCGACTCGTCGGGAAAGTAGAGCCGGGTGACGAGGCGGTGCAGCAGCCCACGCCCGAAGACCGACAGGGTCAGGTGGGGGGCTTCGGTGCCGCCGTCCGGCTCGGGCAGCGCACCGGGTTTGACGGTAAGCAGCCGGTAGCACCCCTGCCCGTCGGTCTCGCTCCGCCCGAATCCGCGAAAACCCGCGAGCGCGGGCGGCCGGGCACCCCGAGGGTCGTCCGGATGGTCGAACCGGCCCTCCGGGTCGGCCTGCCAGCTCTCCACCATCGCGTCGACCACAGGCGTCCCGGTGCCGTCGACGATCCGACCGCTGATCCAGAACGCGCCCGGCGTGCCCTCGGGCACCACGTACGGGCCGTCGGGCCAGTGCAGACCGATGTGCAGGTACGGCCCGACGGTCTGCGCGGGCATGACGCCCAACTGCTCACTCATCGTCGTCCTCGTCCTCGAAAGGAGTGCTCTCCCGGCCGCGCAGCACGATGTCGAATTCGTACGCCAGCGCCCACTCCGGTGTGGTGGCGGCGTGGTCGTACCGGGCGATCATCCGTGCCCGGGCGGCCGGGTCGCGGACCGAGTTGAAGACCGGGTCCTGGAAGAAGAGCGGGTCGCCAGGGAAGTACATCTGCGTCACCAGCCGTTGGGTGAACGCCCGGCCGAAGAGGGAGAAGTGGATGTGCGCCGGCCGCCAGGCGTTGTCGTGGTTACGCCAGGGGTAGGCGCCGGGCTGAACGGTGACGAACCGGTAGCGCCCCTGGTCGTCGGTGAGCGCCCGGCCGACCCCCTCGAAGTGGGGGTCGAGCGGCGCGGGCCAGGTGTCCCGTGCGTGGCGGTACCGACCTGCGGCGTTGGCCTGCCAGATCTCGACAAGCGTGTGGGGTACCGGCCGGCCGTCACCGTCGAGGACCCGCCCGTGCACGATGATCCGCTGTCCCTGCGGCTCGCCGTCGTGCTGGCGGGTCAGGTCGTGGTCGAGCGCACCGACCCGCCCCTCGCCCAGCAACGGCCCGGTGATCTCGGTCAGCCGCTGCGGCAGGTAGACCAGTGGGTGTCTCGGCGCCCGCGCCACTGTCGACTGGTAGCCGGGGCTGAGCAGGGGCGGGTGGGCGTCGACATCGTCGCGCCGGTACCGCGGTAGCACCAGAGCACTGTCCGCCTGGGTGTCCTGGGTGGTCACTGTCGTCTCCCGTCGGACTTCGTCGCCTCCAGCGCCCGCAGCACCGCGAGTTCGCGTGCCGTCGGCGGCGTACCGGTGGCCAGTCCCCGGGCGACGGCGAGGTCCCAGCCGGTGGCCGCCCGCGCCTGGTCCTGGGTCACGCCGGGGTGCAGGTGGGTAAGTGTGAGTTCGCAGGTGACCGGGTCGGGTGCGAGGACGCCGAGGTCGGTGATCACCACTCGGGGGCCTCCGCCGCGCAGACCGAGTCGTTCCCGGTCGCCGGGGCCCGTCCCGTACCCGACCGAGGTGACGAAGTCGACCCGTTCGGTGAACGTCCGGAGGTCCTGCCGGACGATCACCACGACCTCGCCGCAGGAGGCGGCGATCTCCGGGGCGCCACCGGCGCCGGGCAGCCGGACCGTCGGGGCGTCGTAGTCGCCGCCGACGACGGTGGTGTTGATGTTGCCGTAGCGGTCGATCTGCGCGGCGCCGAGGAAGCCCACGTCGATCCGACCGGGCTGGAGCCAGTAGTTGAACACCTCGGGCACCGAGACGACCGCGTCAGCGGTGTCGGCGAGGATCCCGTCTCCGATGGAGAGCGGAAGCCGGTCCGGTTTCGCGCCGAGGCACCCGGATTCGTAGATGAGCACCAGGTTCGGGGCGTGGGTCGCGCGGGCGAGGTTCGCCGCGGTGCTGGGCAGCCCGATCCCGACGAAGCAGGCGGTGCCGTCGCGTAGTTGCCGTGCGGCGGCGACTGTCATCATCTCGTCCGCGGTCCAGTCCGTCATCGCGTTCCCTCGCTCGCTGCGCTGGCTCACGCCGCCGCGCCGGCCCTGTGCACGTGCTCGTCCAGCCAGGCCCGGAAGGTGTCGCGGTGCCGGCTGACCGCGTCCCAGTCCCGGTAGAAGTCGTTGTCCCGCACCGAGTAGCCGTGGGCGTAGGAGGGGTGCGCGCCTCCGGGCACCTCGGCCACCGCGGTGACCGCCCAGCCGGGCAGGATCACCTGCCCGGGTACGGGTTCCCACTCGTCCACGATCTCCTCGACTGTGACAAGTGAGCGGTGGGCGGCGAGCACCGCCTCCTTCTGCACCCCGGTGATGCCCCACATCTGCACGTTGCCGTTCCGGTCGGCGCGCTGGGCGTGCACCACCGTCACGTCCGGACGCAGGGCGGGGACGGCGGTCAGCGTCTCGCCGGTGAACGGGCAGGTGATGGGCCGGATGTTTGTGGTGTGCCCGGGCAGGTCGGTGCCGGTGTAGCCGCGCAGGACGGCGAACGGCAGCCCGGACGCCCCGGCGACGTACCGGTTGGCCATGCCCGCGTGACTGTGCTCCTCCAGGTCGAGTGGGCGTGGCCAGGCGTGCTGCACGGCGTCCCGGAAGCGGTGCAGCGACCCGACGCCCGGGTTGCCACCCCACGAGAAGACCAGGCGACGGGCACAGCCCGCCCCGATGAGCTGGTCGTAGATGACGTCGGGGGTCATCCGCACGAGGGTCAGATCCTGCCGCCCCTGGCGGATGATCTCGTGACCGGCGGCGAACGGAATGAGGTGGGTGAACCCTTCCAGGGCCACCACGTCGCCGTCGCGGACCAGGTCCGCCACGCCTTCTGCCAGCGAGACGAGCTTCGCCATGGGCCTCCCCGCCTCCCGCCCGAACCGTGCCGCGGCAGCCGTTCGCTATGCGGACTGCCGTACTCATCTCGAACGTACGACGGAGAACGACATCCGTCAACGACAGGCCGGACCGCCGTCCACAATGCACCGCAGTCATGCCGGGCGATGCGTTGACGCGAGCCGGGCCACGTGCCAACGTTCATGAAGAGAACGGCCGTTCGGTCAGCGAACACCTTCGGGCCCTTCGTGAGCGGAAGTCCGCCCAGCCCACCGGCCCCACGCTCCGAGGAGGACCGCCATGACACTGCTTGACGTCACGACCTGGCAGGGCACCCTGCACAGCGACGGCTGGGTGGAACCGGCCGGCGGCACGGCACCCGTGCGATCCCCCGCCACCGGCGAGGAGATCGGCCAGGTCGGCGTGGCGAACGCCGAGGACGTGACGCGCGCCTGCGCCCGCGCCGCCGCCGCCCAGCGCGCCTGGGCCGCCACCAGCTACACCGAGCGGGCCGCTGTGCTGCGCCGGGCCGGGCAGCTGTTCGAGCGGCACGCCGCCGAGATCGGCGACTGGATCGTGCGGGAGGCCGGGTCCGTCCCACCCAAGGCCGGCGTCGAGACCGACACCGCGGCGCAGGAATGCTACGAGGCGGCGGCGCTGGCCTCGCACCCGCTCGGCGAGATCATCCCCAGCGCGCAACCGCGGCTGAGCCTTGCTCGCCGGTTGCCCGTCGGCGTCGTCGGGGTCATCGCGCCGTTCAACTTCCCGCTCATCCTGGCCACCCGGTCCGTCGCCCCGGCCCTGGCGCTGGGAAACGCCGTGGTGCTCAAGCCCGATCCGCGCACCGCGGTCTGCGGCGGAGTCTCGATCGCCCGGGTCTTCGAGGAGGCCGGCCTGCCCGCCGGGCTGCTGCACGTCCTTCCCGGCGGCGTCGAGGTCGGCGAGGCGCTGGTGGCCGACCCGAACGTACGGGTGGTCAGCTTCACCGGGTCCACCGCCGCCGGTCGCAAGGTCGGCGAGGCGGCGGCACGTCACCTCAAACGCGCACACCTCGAACTCGGCGGCAACTCGGCGCTGATCGTGCTCGACGACGCCGATCTGGACCTCGCGGTCTCCGCCGGCGCCTGGGGGTCGTTCCTGCACCAGGGCCAGATCTGCATGACCACCGGACGGCACCTGGTGCACGAGAGCCTGTCCGAACGGTACGTCGAGCGGCTGGCGGAGAAGGCGAACCACCTGCCGGTCGGCGATCCGGCGAAGGAGCAGGTGGCACTGGGGCCGATCATCGACGAGCGCCAGCGCGACAAGGTCCACGCACTGGTCACGGCGAGCGTCGACGCGGGCGCCCGACTGGCGGCCGGGGGCACGTACGAGGGGCTGTTCTACCGGCCGACGGTGCTCACCGACGTCACCCCCACGACCCCGGCGTACGCCCAGGAGGTCTTCGGCCCGGTCGCGCCGGTGATCACCTTCGCCGACCAGGACGAGGCAGTGCAGTTGGCCCGGCAGACCGAGTACGGCCTGTCGCTGGGGATCCTGGGCCGCGACGTGATGAGGGCGATGGCCCTCGCCGACCGGATCCCCAGCGGGATCGTGCACATCAACGATCAGACGGTGAGCGACGAAGCAGTGGCGCCGTTCGGTGGGGTGGGGGCGTCCGGCACCGGCTCCCGGTTCGGTGGGGCCGCGGCGAACGTCGAGGCGTTCACCGAGACCCAGTGGCTCACCGTGCAGGGCACCATCACGCGGTACCCGTTCTGACGCCGGGAGGAGAGGAGCATGCCGGGAATGCGTACCCAGGTCGGCATCGTCGGCGCCGGGCCGGCGGGACTCATGTTGTCGCACCTGCTGCACCTGCGCGGAATCGAGTCCGTGGTGCTGGAGAGCCGCAGCCGCGACCACGTCGAGCACCGGCTCCGGGCCGGGGTCCTCGAACAGGGCTCTGTCGATCTGCTCTGCCGCAGCGGCGTCGGTGAGCGGCTGCAACGGGAGGGACTGCGCCACGAGGGCATCGAGCTGCGCTTCGCCGGGGAGTCGCACCGGGTGCCGATGGCAGACCTGACCGGGCGGGCGATCACCGTCTACGGGCAGCAGGAGGTGGTCAAGGACCTGATCGCCGCCCGACTCGCGGCCGGTGGCGCGATCCTCTTCGAGGCCGAGGCGGTACGCCTGGACGGTCTCGACTCGGACGCGCCGGTCGTCCACTTTCGACGGGACGGGCGCGACGAGGAGTTGCACTGCGATTTCGTGGTCGGCTGCGACGGGTTCCACGGGGTGAGCCGCGGCGCGGTGCCCGAGGGGGTGCTGACCACCTACGAGCGGGCGTACCCCTTTGCCTGGTTGGGCGTCCTCGCCGCCGCGGCGCCGGCGGTGGACGAACTCATCTACGCCAACCACGAGCGGGGCTTCGCCCTCTACAGCATGCGCTCGCCCGAGATCTCTCGGCTGTACCTACAGGTCGCGCCGGACGAGGACATCGCCGCGTGGCCGGACGAGCGGATCTGGGCGGAGCTGCGGGCCCGGTTGGAGACGGTGCCGGGGTGGTCGCTCAACGAGGGACCGATCCTGGAGAAGTCCATCACCGGAATGCGCAGTTTCGTGGTCGAGCCGATGCAGTGGCGGCGGCTGTTCCTGGCCGGGGACGCCGTGCACATCGTCCCACCCACCGGCGCGAAGGGCATGAACCTCGCCCTCGCCGACGTCGCGCTGCTCGGGGACGCCTTCGCCGCGTGGTACGACGGGGGCCGCACCGATCTGCTGGATGGCTACTCGGCCACGGCGTTGCGCCGGGTCTGGCGGGCCCAGCACTTCTCCTGGTGGATGACCTCGATGCTGCACCGGTTGGAGCGCGACGACCCGTACGAGACGAAGCTGCAGACCGCCACGCTGCGGTACGTCGCCACCTCCGAGGCGTACGCCAGGAGCCTGTCCGAGAACTACGTGGGCCTGCCCGAGGTGTGAGCGCGAGCTGGTGCGACGTCGCCACAGCAGAGCGTTGTTCAACTTATTCATGACGGGCGTCAGAAATTCTTGACTTTCAATGCCGGGGTGACTGACCATGGCCAACACAGCGGCGTGCGCCCCCACGCAGCGGTAGTTCGCCTGCAGATCCGAGGCATCCGCCGACTTCCGACGCACCCACCACCCCCGCCCAGGAAGGGCCTCGTCAATGAAGAAGGTAATGGCTCTCGGGCTGATCGCCGCCACCGCGATCGCCCTCACCGGATGCACCGACTCCGACGCGTCCAACCCGTCCGACCAGACCTCGGGCGACCTGCGCAAGGTTCGGGTCGCGGCGCTGCCCATCACCGAGACCGCCGCGCTCTGGGGCGGCATCAAGGCGGGTATCTTCGCCGAGCGCGGGCTCCAGGTCGAGGTGCTGCCCGCCCAGGGCGGCGCGCAGGCCATTCCCGCGCTCATGAACGGCGACATCGACTTCGCTATCGGCCAGCCCTTCGGCCCGTTCCGGGCCGACCTGCGGGATCTCGGCGTCGTCATCATCGGCAACTACGCCTCCTCGTACGCCGACGGCGACGACATCAACGCCGTGGTGGCCTCGGCGAGGTCCGGCATCAAGCGACCGGCCGACCTCGCGGGCAAGCGGGTAGCGGTCAACAGCCTGGGCGCCGCCGGCGACGTGACGATCATGGCAGCGGTCGAGAAGGACGGCGGCGACCCGTCGAAAATCAACTTCGTCGAGGTCGCCTTCCCGGACACCCCGGCCCAACTCCAATCCGGCAACATCGACGCCGCCTGGGTGCCGGAGCCGTTCGTCACCCAACTGAAGAGCCGCGGCGACACCTTCATCGTCGCGCCCTACCAGGCGGTGGTGCCCGGCCTGGCCACGCTCACCACCATCACCACAAAGGAACGCACCGAGAAGGACGCCAAACTGGTCGAGGACTTCACCGCGGCGATGAAGAAGACGTTGGAATGGGCCAAGGACCCTGCCAACGAGGCGGCGCTGCGGCAGGCCATCAAGGACAACCTGGAGCTGCCGCCGCCGGTGGCCGAGTCGGTGCGGCTGCCGGCGTTCGGTTGGGAGGTCGACAGGTCGAGCCTGCAGACGCTCGCCGAACTCGCGCAGAAGTACAAGGTTCTCGACAAGCAACCCAACCTCGACCGTCTCATCCAGCAGCAGTAGCTGGCGCGGTCCCGCCCTCCCCGCCCCCGGACCGGGGAGGGCTTCGCCGCCCGCCTGACGACGGGAGTGACATGCGCGTGTTCCCCACCCGACGCCTGCGCGCCTTACGCAAAGCGATGCTGGGCGTCGTCGGCCTTACCGGGTTCCTCGTCGTCTGGCAGCTGATCCCGACGCTGGGCCTGATCAACCCGCTGTACCTGCCGTACGTGACGGACGTGCTGGCGCGGCTGTTCGAGCAGCTCGTCGACCTCGCGTTCTGGCGACGGCTGGGCAGCACCATGACGTCCTGGGCGATCGGCCTGACGGTGGCGACCGTCGCCGCCGTCGTCCTCGGCACTGTGGTCGGGTTGGTGCCGTTCCTGCGGCGCGCGACGCACACGATTGTCGAGTTCCTGCGACCGATCCCGTCGGTCGCCCTCATCCCACTCGCCGTCCTGATGTTCGGCATCCAGCGGCAGGCCGCCCTCGTCATCATCGTCTACGCGTCGTTCTGGCAGGTGTTCGTGCAGGTGATCTACGGCGTCGCCGACGTCGACGCGGTGGCTCGCGACACCGCCCGCAGTTTCGGTCTGACCCGGCGGGAGCAGTTGTCGCACCTCGTCCTGCCCACCACCCTGCCGTACCTCATGACGGGCCTGCGCCTAGCGGCCGCTGTCGCGCTCATCCTCGCCATCACCGCGGAGATGGTGATCGGTAACCCCGGTCTCGGGCGCATGATCGAGCTGTCCCGGTCCGCCGGGGACGCCACCGGCCTGTACGCGCTGGTAGTGGTCACCGGCCTGCTCGGGCTCACTGTGAACATCGTCTTCCGGTTCATCGAGCGTCGGTTGCTGTCGTGGCACCAGTCGGTACGAGGAGAGGAGCCGTTGTGACCGCGTACACCGGGCGGATCGCCACCCCGGCACGCCGCCGGAGGGTCGGATCCCGGATCGCGGCGAGCCTGCTCTACCCGCTGGGGCTGCCGACGCTGCTGCTGGTGCTCTGGGGTCTGGTGGCGACGAGGACGACGAGTCGGTTCTTCCCCGACCCGTTGACCATCGCCGAAGCCTTCCGGGAAACCTGGGTCGGCCCGGCGTTCGTCGAGGACGTGCTGCCCAGCCTCGCCCGCCTCGGCCTCGGTGTCGCCGGGTCGATAGTGCTCGGCATCGCCGCCGGCACCGTCATCGGCCTGACCCGCTGGTTGCGCGAACTCCTCGAACCGCTGCTGGAGTTCCTCCGGGCCATCCCGCCGCCGGTGCTGATCCCGGTGGTGATGCTCCTGCTCGGGATCACCGACACCATGAAGGTCGTCGTGATCGCCTCCGGCGCGGTCTGGCCGATCCTGCTGAACACGATCGAGGGTGTCCGGGGGACGGACAGCGTCATGACGGAGACCGCGGAATCGTTCCAGGTCACCTGGTGGGAGCGGCTCTGGTTCCTCGTGCTCCCGGCCGCCAGCCCACGGATCATGGCCGGGGTCCGGCAGGCCCTCTCGGTAGCGCTGATCCTGATGGTCATCTCCGAGATGTTCGCCTCCTCCTCCGGCCTCGGCTACCGGATCGCCTACTTCCAGCGCAACTACCTGATCGCCGAGATGTGGAGCGGCATCCTCCTGCTCGGGCTCGTCGGCGTCCTCCTCGCCGTAGCTTTCGGTCTCGTCGAACGGCGCGTGCTGCGCTGGTACCACGGAATCAGGGAGGTCAACCGTGCCTGATCGGAGCGCCCTGCTGCGGGTGGAGCACCTACGGAAGGTCTACGAGTCACCGACGGGGGACGTCGAGGCGATCGGGGACATCAGCTTCACCATGGACGCCGGTGAGCTCGTCTGCATCGTCGGGCCGTCCGGTTGTGGCAAGACCACACTGCTGAAGTGCCTCGCCGGCCTGCTGCGGCCCACCGGCGGCGTGGTCGAGATGGACGGCTCGCCGGTGACCGGGCCCAGCCCGGCGATGGCCGTCGTGTTCCAGGAGTACGGTCGCAGCCTCTACCCCTGGCTGACGGTGCGCGGGAACGTCGAGTTGCCACTGCGGCACAAGAAACTCACCCACGCGGCCCGGAACAAGCTGGTCGTCGACGCTCTTGAAGCGGTGGGCCTCGCGCACGCCGCGCGAAGCCACCCGTGGCAGCTCTCCGGGGGGATGCAACAGCGGGTGGCGATCGCGCGGGCGATCGCGTACCAGCCCGACGTCCTGATCATGGACGAACCGTTCGCCGCCGTGGACGCGCAGACCCGGGCCGACCTGGAGGACCTGGTCCGCGAGCTGCACGCCAGCCGCACCATCTCGGTTGTCTTCGTCACCCACGACATCGACGAGTCGGTGTATCTCGGTCAGCGGGTTCTAGTATTGTCCACGTCGCCGACCTGGGTCCAGGAGGACCTCGCGATCGACCTGCCGCCGGAGCGCGATCAGATCACGACCCGCGCTCTGCCCCGTTTCACGGAACTGCGGACGCACGTCTACGACCAGATCCAGCGGGCCAAGCGCGGGCAGGCTGTGGCCCCGCGATCCGCGCGGTGATCGGCGGGCAGGCCAGCGAGTTCGCCGAAGGGAAGCACTGTGGGTAGTCGTCAGCCGAAGCAGTTGTTGCTCGCCTTCTTCGGCGAGCACGTCGTCGACGCCGCCACGGGACCCATCCGGGCGAGCGCCCTGATCAACGTGCTGGAAGGCGCCGACGTCGCCGCGCCGGCCACCCGCGCGACCCTCGACCGTCTCGTACACAGCGGCATCCTCGCCCGCAGGAGGAGCGGCCGGGAGACGCTCTTCTCACTCACCGAGCACGGGGCCGCGGTGTTGCGCGAGGCGACGTGCCGCGTTCGCGGGCCGCGGCCGTTCGACCCGCAGGGCAGCGGGTGGACCCTTGTCACCTTCTCGATCCCGGAGGGCCAGCGGATGCTGCGGCACCGGCTGCGTTCGACCCTCACCTGGGAGGGCTTCGCGCCGCTGCGGGACGGGCTCTGGCTGGCGCCCGGCGAGGTCGACCTCGCCGGGTCGTTGGAGCGGCTGCGGCAGGACCTCGCGCCCAACACAGTGGTCGCCTTCCACGCCCGCGAACTCGCCGGCTTCCCGATCGGCGAGAGCGTGCGCGCTGCCTGGGACATCGAGGCGATCCGACGCGCGCACCTCGCCTTCATCGAGGTGTGGGACGACCCGTCCGCACTGACGATGGCGCCGAGCGCGCTGACCGTACGAACCATGCTCGTGGCGGACTGGCTCGCGCTGCTGCGCGCCGACCCGAGGCTGCCGGCCGAGTTCATGGACGCGGAATGGCCCGCCGCGAGATCGGTGCGGACCTACCGCCGGATGCACGACGAGCTGGCCGAGGCGTCCGCTGCGGAATTCGCCGAACTCGTCGCGGCCCGGCCGGCGACTAGGCGCCGAACCGGGTCCGCAGATCGGCCTTCCGCACCTTCCCCGACGCCGTCCGCGGCAACTCGTCCACGATGACGACGTTCTTCGGGAGCTTGTAGCGCGCGATCCTGCCGTCCAGGCGGGCCCGCACGGTGGCGGTGTCCACGGACGCCCCCTCCCGGACTGTCACGATCGCCCACGGCACCTCCCCCCAACGCTCGTCCGGCACGCCGATGACCGCCGCCGAGGTCACCCCGTCGACCTCGGTGAGCAGCTGCTCGACTTCGAGCGGGTAGATGTTCTCGCCCCCCGAAATGATCATGTCTTTGAGGCGGCCGGAGATGTAGAGGTACCCGTCGGCGTCCAGGTGGCCGAGGTCGCCGGAGCGGAACCACCCGTCGGCAGTGAACGCCTCGGCGGTCGCCTCGGGCAACCCGTGGTAGCCGGGGAAGACGTTGGGACCGGCCACCTCGATCTCACCGACAGCGCCCGCGGGCAGCACCGCACCTGCCGCATCGGTGATCCGCACGTCGGTGAAGAAGTGCGGCAGGCCGACACTGCCCTGCTTGACGCGGGTCATCGTGGGCGGCAGCGCGGTGGCGCCCGGCGCGGCCTCGGTCATTCCGTAACCCTGGGAGAACGACAGGCCCCGCGCCTCGTACGCGTTGAGGATGCGGGCCGGCACCGCCGAACCTCCGCAGGTGAGCTTCGTCAACGTCGACAGGTCGGTCGACGCCCAGGCAGGATGGTCGGCCAGCAGCTGGTAGGTGGTCGGCACGCCGCTGAGCATGGTGACCCCGTGCCGCTCGATCTGCGCGAGCGCGCGGCCCGGCTCGAAGCCCCTCTCGATGACCATCGTGGCGCCCTTGAGGATGACGGGCAGGGCGCCCATCCCGAGCGAGGCGACGTGGAACAGCGGCGAGATCATCAGGGCGACGTCGGTGGAGACGACGTCATAGTCGACAACACAGTTGAGCGCCACCCAGGTGAGGTTGCCGTGGGTCAGCACCGCGCCCTTGGCCCGGCCGGTCGTACCCGAGGTGTAGATGATCGCCGCCGGATCCTCGTGGGCGGTGTCGGCGTGGTCGGTGAACGGGGTGACGGCGGCCCGGGCCAGGTGGGCCAGCCCGGGCCGGTCCGCGCTGCCCGCACCGTTGACGATGACGTACGGGGTCCCGGCGGTCGCCGCGGCGGAGGCCACCGGCACCGCGAAGTCCGGGTCGTGGATCAGCACCCGCGCGGCACAGTCGGCGAGAACGTAGCCGATCTCGGGTGCGGCGAGCCGGGTGTTGACCGGCACGAAGACCGCCCCGAGCTGCGCCGCCCCGAACATCACCTGGAGGAGTTCCGGGCTGTTCTCGCCCAGGTAGGCAACGGAGTCGCCGTTGCCGACACCCCGCTCCCGCAGGACCGTCGAGATCCGGTCCGCGGCGTCGGCGAACTGGCGGTACGTCATGGGCGACCGGTCGCCGTGGATGATCGCGATCTGGTCCGGGGACTTGAGCCGGCGCTTGGCCAACCAGGCGCCAATTCCGTGCTGGTGCATCATCAATCTCCTGGGGTGGAGGTGGTGTGCTCACCCGGCTCGACGGATGCCCCCGGGATCAGGCGTAGAAGCGGTACAGCCCGCGCGCGACGACCGCCGGCTTGGCCCCTCCCTCGATCTCGATCGTCTGGTCGACGGCGAGCTGGTAGCCGCCGCGGACCTCGACGACCTCGACGACAGTGGCCCGCATCCGCACCCGCGCTCCGACCACTACCGGGGCGGGGAAGCGCACCTTGTCGAGGCCGTAGTTCACCTTCGTGGTCACGCCCTTGACCTCGAGCAGTTCGGTCCAGAAGGGAACCGCCAGGGAGAGGGTGAGGAAGCCGTGCGCGATCGGTGCGCCGAACGGGCCGGTCTTCGCCCGCTCCGGGTCGACGTGGATCCACTGGTGGTCGTCCGTGGCGTCCGCGAACAGGTCCACCTGGTCCTGGGTGACAGTGCGGTACCCGGTGTGGCCGAGATCGGTGCCGGCGAGGTCACCGAGCTGGTCGTAGGTGATGGTCGTCGTCATGGCGTTTCCTCTCGTCGTCACCGGGCCAGGCCCAGCAGTCGGGCCGCGTTGTCCTTCAGGATGCCCGGGAGCACGTCCGGCTTGAGGTCGGTGGCCTGCACGTCGCGAAGCCACCGGTCCGGGGTGAGCATCGGGAAGTCGGTGCCGAAGAGCACCCGCCGCTTCAGCAGCGAGTTCGCGTAGCGCACCAGCTCGGCCGGGAAGTACTTCGGGCTCCAGCCGGACAGGTCGATCCAGGTGTTGTGCTTGTGCGTGGCCACCGACAACGCCTCGTCCTGCCAGGGCACCGACGGGTGGGCCATGATGATCTGGAGGTCGGGGAAGTCGGCAGCGATCGGGTCGAGCAGGATCGGGTTCGACAGGCCGAGGCGCAGGCCGTAGCCGCCCGGCGTACCCGCGCCGATGCCGGTCTGCCCCGTGTGGAAGAGCGCCGGGAGGCCGGCCCGTTCCAGCAGGCCCCACAGCGGCGCGTACTCGTCGTGGCTGGGGTCGAAGCCCTGCACCGTGGGGTGGAACTTGAAGCCGCGTACGCCCTCCTCCCGGATCAACCGGTCGGCGAGTTCGACCGCCGCTCCCCCGGTGCGCGGGTCGACCGACCCGAACGGGATGAGCACGTCGGCGTGCTCGGCCGCCGCGCGGGCAATGTCGCTGCTCGACAGCGGCTGATGCTTCAGTTGGGTACGCGCGTCCACTGTGAAGACGACCGCCGCCATGTGCCGCTCGCGGTAGTACCGCGCCACGGCGTCGACCGCGGGCCGTGGGCCGTCGGTCTTGAAGTACGCCGACGCCGCTGCCACCAGCGGTTCGGGCAGTGAGGTGTGACCGTGGTCGTCGACCTCGATGTGCACGTGCATGTCGATCGCCGTGACGTCGTCGAGGTCGATCGCGGGCTGGTACATGGGGGCCAACCTCCGTCGGGCGGTCGGGGCGGGCGGGTCAGGACGGCGCTGTCTCGAACTCCTCGGGGAGTTTCGGGAATCGTTCACCGACACTCTGCGCGGCACCGGCGAACGTCGTCGGCCAGGCCTCCACCAGCGCGTCGTACGTCCAGCCGCCTTCGCGGTGCGCGGTCAGCGCCGCCTCCGGGTGGGTCCAGATCTGCAGGCGGTCCCCGCCGACACCGATCACCTGACCGGTCACCGAGGCCGCCGCGTCGGAACCGAGGAACGCGACAAGCCCGGCCACGTCGTCCGCCGTGCCGAATCCCAGTTCGTGTCGGAAGAACGCGGGCATCGGCTCGCCGTTCGCCTCGGCCCGCACCGCCGCCGCGAAGTAGGGAACGGTGGCGGTCATCGCGGTCGCGGCGACCGGGACGACGGCGTTGGCGGTGATGCCGGCCCGCTTCAGCTCCAGCGCCCAGGTCCGGACCATGCCGACGATGCCCGCCTTGGCGGCCGCGTAGTTGGTCTGGCCGAAGGTGCCCCGCTGCCCGGTGGGCGATCCGACGCAGATGATCCGACCACCCTCGCCGGCCTGCCGCATGTGCTGCACCGCCTCGCGCACCGTGGTGAACGTGCCACGCAGGTGCACGTTGATGACGGTGTCGAAGTCGTCGTCGCTCATCTTCCACAGCACCGTGTCGCGCAGCACGCCGGCGTTGGTGACGAGGATGTCCAGCCGTCCGAAGTGCTCGACAGCCGTGCTGACGAGTTCCTTCGCGGTCTCGGTCGGGCCGACCGGTGCGACCACCGCGACGGCCCGACCTCCCGACGTTTCGATAGTCGCCACGGCGTCGGCGGTGGCCTCGGCGTCGACGTCGTTGAGCACTACCGAGGCGCCCCGCCGCGCCAACTCCTGCGCGTAGGCGAGGCCGAGACCCCGCGCGGCGCCGGTGACGATGGCGACTTTGCCGTCCAGTGACATGAGTGCTCCCGTTCGTCGATGCCGGTCCGCGCACGAGGGTGGGGAGTAACACGCGCACCAGCAACGTAATGCAGAATTTGATCGGGCGTCAACGATCCGCAGTCTGTCTACATCAGACGGCTGGGCGGGTGGAGTTGCTCAGCGCCCGGGAGACCACCCGGCCGGCGGCCTGGACCAGCGGCGCCAACGCCACCGGGTCCGCCCGGTCGTGGGCAACCACAAGCGAGATCGCCGCCACCACACCCTCCGGTACGCGGATCGGCGCGGCCACCGAGAGGGCGTCCATGGTGACCTGACGGTCGCTCACCGCGTAGCCGACCCGTCGTACCTCGGCGAGGCAGCGACGCAGCCGTTTCGGGTCGGTGATGGTCAGTTCGGTGTACCGCTCCAGCGGCGCGGCCAGCACCTGCTCTTGGACCTCGGCGGGTGCGTGGGCGAGCAGGACCAGCCCGACGCCGGTCGCGTGCAGCGCGAAGCGACCCCCCACCCGGGTGAGCACGGGCACCGCGTGTCGCCCGGCGATCCGTTCGATGAAGACGAGTTCGAGATCCTGCCGGACCGCGAGCTGGACGTTCTCGTGGGTCACCTCGTACAGGTCCTCCATCACCGGCAGGGCCAGCTCCCGCAGCCCCAGGCCCCTGGGTGCGAGCGAGCCCACCTCCCACAGCCGCAGACCGATCCGGTACCGCCCGTCGTCGCCACGCTCCAGTGCCCCCCACGCGACCAGCTCCGCGGCCCGCCGGTACACGGTGGGCAGTGGCATTCCGGTGCGACGCGCCAGCTCGCTCAGGGTCAACGCCGGGGTGGCCGGGCTGAACGCGTCGAGCAACGCCAGCACCTTGCTCGTCACCGACCGTCCCGCTTCTGCGCGCACCCCGTCATCATCCCCGCTTACGCCGGGCGCTCACAGCTCCAGCACGAGTCGGGGCGTACGGGCCCGGGAGACGCAGATCATCATGGTGTCCCCGGCGGCCCGCTCCTCGGCGGTGAGCAGGCTGTCGCGATGCTCCGGCACACCGGCGAGCACCGGCGTCTCGCAGGTGCCGCAGGTGCCCTCCCGGCAGGACGAGAGGACCTGGACCCCGGCCTCCTCCACCGCTTGCAGGATCGGCGTGCCCGGCGGCACTGTCACCGTCCGCCCGGAGAGCGTGAGTTCGACCTCGATCGTCGTCTCCGGCGCGCCGGTGTCGCCACTGGCGGTGAAACGCTCGACGTGCAGGCAGCCCGTTGGCCAGTCGCGGCAGTGCTCCTCGACCGCCGTGATCAGTGGTTCCGGGCCGCAGCAGTAGACGAGCCCGGTGCCGGGCCGGCCCAGCAACCCGGCCAGGTCGAGCAGGCCGGTCTCGTCCTGCGGGTGCAGGCTCACCCGGTCGCCGTACCTTTCCCGCAGGGCGGTGGCGAAGGCCATTGTGGCGTGGCTGCGTCCGCCGTACACCAGCCGCCAGTCGGCGCCCGCGGCGTCGGCCGCGGCGACCATCGGTGCGATGGGGGTGATACCGATGCCGCCGGCGATGAAGAGGTAGCGGCGTGCCGCGAGCAGCGGGAAGGTGTTGCGTGGCCCGCTCACCCGGACGGTCGCGCCGACGGTGAGCCGCTCGTGCGCCAGCCGGGAGCCGCCACGCCCGTTCGGTTCGCGCTGCACCGCGATCCGCAGGACGGACCGCTCCGCCGGGTCACCGCAGAGGGAGTACTGACGGGCCAGCCCGGCGTCCAACTCCAGGTCGATGTGCGCGCCCGGGGTCCACTCGGGCAGCTCACCGCCGTCCGCGCGACAGAGGCGGATCGCCACCACCTCCGCCGCCACCTGATCACGACCGGCGACCACCAGCTCGACACCGGTCAGCACGTCCACAGTCACTCGCGCATCGCCAGCCGCCTCGCCGGTCCGGGCACCGGCCCGGCCGCACCCTTGTGGTCCTGCGGGTGGCCGAGCAGCCACTCCCACAACTCGACAGGCTCCTCGGTGCGACGCTCGGCCCCGCAGTGACAGATCCCGCGCAGAATGTCGGTGCCCGGCACCCAGTGGATCCGGTAGACCCGGTCCCCGGTGCGGGAGCCTGCCCCGGAGCTCATCGCGCCGCTCCCACCGTCCCCGACCCGACCATCCGCGCCAGCAGCCGCCGGGCGGCCAGGCCACCGGTGTCGATGTTGATGCTCAACTCCTGATACCGGTCCGGCTCGGTCGCGATCACCTGCTCCAGGATGTTGAGGGCTGTCACGTCCTGCATGACAACTGTGTGATTACTGTGGTGGAGGTACTCGCTGACCGACTCGTCGTCGATCGCGAAGTCCCGCGCCACCGCCCAGAAGTCATAGGTGGTGTGCTCCGTCGACGGGGTGATGGCGTACACGATCTCGGCGTGGAACGCTTCGCGGTCCTCACCCTCGGCGGGCGGGTAGACACCCTGCGGCGCGATCCGGCTGTGCAGCAGGTAGAGGCAGGGCGGGTGGTACTCGATGTCCTGCCACCGGGTGATCCGGCCCTGGATCCCGGTCGAGCGCGCGTAGAACGGCGGGCACTCGGCGTCGTCCATGTGCCGACTGACGTAGACGATCCCCCGGTCCTCGTCCACAGCGGTGGTGATCGGGGTGTTCGCCACCTCCGGCGTGCCGATGTAACCGCCGTGCAGATAGGTCTCGTGGGACAGATCCAGAAGGTTGTCGACCAGCAGGCCGTACCGTGCGTTCAGTGGCGCCATGCCCCGCACCACCGCGTAGCGCGGGTCGGCCAGCCACGGTGCGCGGGGAATCGCAGCCGGATCGGCCCGGTCCAGGTCGCCGATCCAGACCCAGATGAAGGAGTCCTGTTCGACCACCGGGAAGGAGACCACCCGCGCGGTGCGCGGGATGCGTTGTTGACCGGGTACGAAGACGCAGGCGCCGGTCGGATCGTACGTGAAGCCGTGGTAGCCGCAGACGATCGTGTCGCCGTCGAGCCGGCTCTCCGACAGCGGGAAGCGCCGGTGTACGCACCGGTCAGCGAGCGCCACCGCCTGCCCGGCGTTGGTGCGGTACAGCACCAGCGGCTCACCGAGCACCGTCCGGGCGAGCAGGTTCCGGCCCACCTCACCGCCGTAGGCGGCCACATACCACTGGTTACGCGCGAATGCCATGCGACCGGACCTCCATGCCGACGGACGTCGATGGAGCCGGATCGTCCCGTGCGGTGTCCCCACTGGGGAACCGGAGCTTTCACTGAGTGAAAGGCCGGGCTGTCGCACGTGACGGTGTGGCTGCCGTACCGGCGGCACGGCAGCCACACCGGGGCGTCTGGGGGCACACGAGCCATAGCCGGGGCAGCCCGTCAGCCAATCCCGAGGTGAATCGGTGGGGTTATCGTGTCGGACGTGAACCTCGGCAGTGCTCCGCACAGGTAGCAACGGCAGCGCAACCAGGAATTTGCCGGACAGCGGCAAAAGCAGACGGTGATCACGACTGCCTCATCGTCGCCGCCGACCGACCCAGAGGGCATCGAACCTCACAAGCACATGTGACTCGCCTCGCGTGCGGTGTCGACGGCACCTCCGTGCGACGCTCGTCTGCCGCATTCGGTGCGGTCAGCCAGGAACCGAGAGGGCTGTCGTCGGCGTGGTCGAGATGTCGATCGTGGTGAGGTGGCCTTTGCCGATGGTGTGTACCAGAAATCGACCGTCAGGAAGTAGCCGATCGATGCGTGCTGGCAGTCGCACGCAAGCGGCGATCTCCCCGGCCCGGTTCACCATGATGAGTTGGTTCCCGGCGCGGGCGAAGAGTGCGCCGCCGGAGACGGGGACGCCCCCACTGGTAGCACCGTGCGGGAGATGCGTCACCTCTGTACAGGCACTGCGGTCGAGGTCGATGATCGTGACGCCGGTGTCGTCGGCCAGCCAGAGCGTCCGGCCGGTGAGGAGCGGTGGCAGCGGTGGCAGGTCACGGTCGTGGCGCCACAGGATCTCCATGCCGCTGGCGGGATGCAGGGCCATGACGGTGCGCCTACCGCTGAGGAAGACGATGCGGCCGTCCTGGCTGGGGCTGAAGGCGACGCCGGAGTCGGGAAAGCGCACCGGCGCTGGCAGCGACCACTCACGTTTGGTAACGCCGGTCCGAGCGTCCAACAGCAGCAGTGCTGCCTGTTTGGCAGTCGCGATGAGCATCGCGTCGGCCGTGCCGCCCCGATCCGGGTCCATTCGGACGGGCAGCGGCCAGGCCAGGCTGCTGTCCGACGCGGGTCCCGGGAACGGGCCCGGAAGAAGCTCGCCGTTCGCCAGATCCACCCGCATCAGCGGACGGTAGCCGCGCCACCCGCCCAGGAAAGCGACGGATCCGCTAACGCTGACGTAGTGGCGCAGGCGCAGTTTCGGTGCCGACCACGTCCGCTGCCCGCTGTGCAGGTCGAAGCAATGTAGGACACCAGCCTGACTCAGGTAGAGACAGCGGTCCCCCGCGACAACAGTGGTGCCCCAGCAGTCCTCAACGTTCTGCGCCCATAACGGCGCTCCGGTTTGAGGGTCCAGGCGAACCAACCGCGAGTGTCGCTCCGCTACGACGAGCGCACCGGACGCGACGGCCAACGCCCCCGGGCTCGAACGCAGGTGCAGAAGCCGTGACCACAGCACCTTCATCGGTTGATCCACGAGCCTAGTGTCGCGCACGAGCCCACGATCGAGATCCGGCAGCTGATCATCGACCACATCACCCGCCGGCAGGGTGAAACCGAAGACGTCACCCGCGAGGGCCTGGCCCGCGCGCTGGCCGGGCTGTTCTGGTCGACCATCGAGAAGGTCGCACCCGGGCAGCGGGATCTAGGGCTACCGCATACGCATCCGTGATAGCCCAACGACCCGCTGGCACGCTGCCCTCCAGCCGACCCGTGAGGAGTCCGCGGGTCGAGCCTCGCCCTGTGAAGTGGTTTACCTCACATCCTGTCAGCGCCGTCGGTGACGCGGTGTCTTGAGGCCGAACCCCTTGAGACGGAGGAGCGGCGATGAGTGGGAAGACTGATGTGGTCGTGATCGGCGGCGGGTACGCCGGTGTCATGGCAGCCAATCGCCTGACGCAGCGCGACGATGTGGCCGTCACGTTGATCAATCCTCGCCCGACGTTCGTCGAACGGATTCGCCTGCACCAGGTGGTGGGCGGGTCCGACGGCGCGGTCGTCGACTACCGGGAGGTCCTGGCCGGGGGCGTCCGGCTGGTGGTCGACACGGTGACCCGGATCGACGCGGCCGGGCGCAGCGTGACGTTGGCGGCCGGCGGCACGGTCGCCTACGACTACCTGGTGTATGCGGTGGGCAGTGGCAGCACCGGCCCGGACGTGCCCGGAGCGGCCGAGTTCGCCTACCCGATTGCCAGCCTGGAGCAGGCGCAGCGGCTGCGGTCGGTCGTCGCCGCCGCGTCGACGACGGCCCCGGTGACGGTGGTCGGCGCGGGTCCGACCGGCATCGAGACCGCCGCGGAGTTGGCGGAGGCGGGCCGTACCGTGACCCTGGTCTGCGGCGAGGTGCTGGGCCCGTATCTGCACGCGCGGGGCCGGCGCTCGGTCGCCAAGCGGCTGGCCAGGCTTGGTGTGACAGTGCTCGACGTGCCAGCCATCTCTCGCTTCTTCCCGAGCGGGGGAGGTCTCTACAAGAGCCGGGGCGGCTCAACCAGCCGATGGTGGCCCGATCCTTCACCACGGCCCCATACGACCGAGCAGCCCCGCTTCGGCTGGGGCGGGCAGTGTCTGCCCCCCAGCCGCCGTACCCGGGGATGTCAGGCAGCAGCGTCCCGGTCAGCGGAAGTGCGGCCCCGCCTCACCACGACATCGCGCAGCGCCCTCACAAATAACCAGAGAACAGCCAGGAGCACCGGCAGGACGGCCCACGATCGCCAGCTTCTTTCGGCGAGAACGTCGGGCGTGCGGATACCGGTGTAGAGAAGCATCAGACCGGCGATGAGCAGTCGCCTCCACGGGTTGGACTGTTTCACCATGCCCAGCTCCGTCGGTAGGAGACGCCGCGACACGAGGACCGCGACAGCCCGCGGGTCCACTGGTTGAGCTTGGCGCACATGCCGTTGTATCTTCTCGCTCCCCAGTCGTGGGTACGGTCACGCCAGAATCGGCCTGCCTGCCGTCTTGAGATTGTCACAGTCGCCGCCGATGGTAGCGGCGAAGTCGGCCTTGTAGCCTTCGCTACCAATTCACGAGCCGCACTTGCGCCAGTTGCTCCGGCATCTCTTCCAGCCGATCCTGGCCACCCGCCTGCTGACCTTCCAGCCGGCCTTCCCCAGGCAAACCCCATAGCGGTCACCTTCGCACAAGGAGCCCCTCCACCCACTCTGACCTGCGAGAGCGTGGAGCCGCCGGCAGGGTGGGGGCAGTAACACGCCAACGGACCCCAGGACGTCCGCTCATCGGTATGAGCGGACGCCGCCCTACTGCCTGTGGATCAGCGGCGCGGCTCGCACCGGCGACCAATAAGGTGTGCCATCTCTGCCTACGGCACAGGTTCCAGTACGACGACTGGGATCTGGCGGGTGGTCTTCTGCTCGTAGTCGGCGAAGCCTGGATACGCGGCCTTCTGGGCGCTCCAGATCCGTTCCCGCTCGTTGCCGGTGGCAACTCTGGCGACCAACTCGACCTTGTCCGTGCCGATTTCCGCCTGTGCCTGCGGGTGAGCGAGCAGGTTGTAGTACCAGTCGGGATTGGCGGGCGCACCGCCCTTGGACGCGAACACGGCGTAGCCGTGGTCCAGCTTCTGGTACATCATCGGGTTCACGCGAGGCTGGCCGCTCTTGGCACCGACAGTGTGCAACAGCAGCAGCGGCGCGCCAGCGAACTGACCGCCGACCTGCCCACCGTTAGCGCGAAACTCAGTGATGATCTTGTCGTTCCAGTCGCTCATGCCTTCTCCTTGCCTCCGCGCACCGACTCAAACGTGATTCTGACAGTCTCAACCGGGGCGTGACACCGCGAGCACCACGTACCAACAATCCACCTGTGGCAGCGCGTGACGCTCGGCGGCATGAGCCGATGCCAGGGTCAGGAATGCCTTGGCGCTGCTCGCGACTGGTGCCCGGGTCGACAGGCATGAGTTGTGTCGGTCCTCAGTGGGAGACTCTCGCGCCGTGGACGTTGACGAGTTTTGGGCGGTCGTGGAGTCGGCCGGGGCGGGTCTCGACGGGCGGACCGGCGACGACGGTGAGGCCGTTGCCGCAGCGCTGGTGACGCGATTGGCCGCAACATCACCGGAGGGCATCCTCGAGTTCCAGGAGCTGTTCGATCAGCTCCATGACGCCCTCTATCGCTGGGACGTGTGGGCGGCTGCGTACCTGATCGGCGGAGGATGCTCGGACGACAGCTTCATCGATTTCCGGGCGGGAGTCATCGCGCTCGGGCGCGAGTGGTACGAACGAGTCCTAGCTTCTCCCGACGGACTGGCTGACCATCCCGTGGTACGACAAGCGGCGGCCGAGGAAGACGACGGCGCGCTGTTCGCCGAGTCGGTGAACTACGTCGCCAGCGAGGCCTACGAGCAGGCCACGGGTGGCGACGACGATGCCTTCTACGACGCGATGAAGGCCCGCCAACACGTCACGGTCAGCATCGACGAAGCGCACGTTCCCGACATGGGTGAGGACTTCGACTTCGACAACGATGACGAGATGCGGCGTCGGCTACCCCGACTGGCTGAGCTGTTCCTCGACCCTGGCGAGAATTGATCTCGGCAGCTGCGCCACGGTGCTTGGAGACGGCGCGGCCAAGCCAGGACAGGATCCTTTCGTGGTAAGCCCTTACCTCTGTCGTCGGTGGAACAAATCGCGGGGCGACGGGTTCGGCATCTGGGGGCTACGCGACGTACTACCTCGGGACCGTGGAGGACGGCCGGCCGGTGCGCCAGCTTGAGGTGTACGACCCGGGGCCCAATCCTCATCCTAGGGCTACCTCAGAAAGTGGAAGCGCTGGTATCCGTAGACGCGGACCTGTCCGACGAGGACGCCGAAGGCGACGGTGTCGGCAACGGCGGGATCGTCGGGGCGGGCCGGCCGGACCTGGGGGTGATACTCGCGGGCGCAGCCGCTCAGCGCGACGGTCACGATGGCCGTCCAGGAGCGAGCCGCCGTCGGCGGCGAGTCGGGTGAGGCGTGTTCGGTGGTGTCATGACCGGACGCTGGGCCAGTGCGGCCAGGCCTGCCGGAGCTGCGGCGGCGTGTCGGCGGTGCGCAGCCATATCCGTAGCCGGTACACGTCGGCGGAGTCGTCGTCGCCAGCCTCCGGGAAACGGGCGGACACCCGCAGCCGGCACGGGCCGGCCTTGGTGAGGCGGACGCTGCCGTCTTCTATCTCGCCGGTCGTGATGAATAGCTCCAGCTTCCCGCTCGGCACGTCGATGTCGATGTCGACTTCGTGATCCCAGTCGTGTCGGTCGTCCGGCGGCTCGTCGGCCCATTCCTCGACGGTGAATGGTGTGCCGCTGCTGTCCGCGCGGGGAGTCACGATGTTCACGATGCCGTCGGCGGCGCCCACGAAGCGCCCGAATTCGACTGCGTCGTCCCACGAGTCGTCGAGGCCTGCCAGGTCGCCGCCTCCTGCGTCGCTGACCAGCACCTGGCCGTGTTGCACGCAGACCAACGCGCGATGTACCGCGAGTGGCACTGCCATGCCGGTCAATGTACCTCCGTGATCATTTCTGATGCTCACCCGCCCCGAGATTGTGGTTTCGGTACGGCCGCGTCCACCATCCCAACCACGCCGTCCTGACCCGTCGGCTGCAGGCCTACCTACGCTGGCGCAACGCCAACGCCCGCCACCCCGACGTTTTGGCCGCCCAACGCCGCGAACGCGCCCGCATCGAACGCCAACGACACTGAGGCCACCCCGCCACCCGAGCAGCCTGACCCCGACACCGTCAACGTTCGTGGTCATGGCACTAGGACCGACCGACGAACGATGCCCATCTTGATCCCTGTGGCCCTGTCCATGTGTTCCGTGTATAGATTCGGTGGATGGACATCGTCGCCGCGTGTCGGGCCTTCGTCGCCGTCAGCGGCCACGGCAGCTTCACCTCCGGTGCCGCCGCAGCGAGGATCCCCCAGTCGGTGGCCAGCCGCCGCATCGCCGCCCTGGAGGAGCACTTCGGGTCGCGGCTGTTCGATCGGACCTCCCGCGCGGTCCGGCTGACCCCCTTCGGGCAGGACATGCTGCCGACGGCGCGACGCCTTGTCGACCTCGCCGACGCCATGGCCGACGACGCCGAGCGGGCCCGATTACGGCCGCTGCGGGTCGCCGTACCCGAGATCTGCCCGCCGCACCGCCTCGCCGCCCTGGTGGTCGCGGCCCGACGGCAGCGGATCCACCTGGAGGTGCGGCCGGCCGGCCCTCAGGAGCGCGAACGGCTCTGCCAGACGCTTGAGGTCGGCGCCGGGATCGTGGCGGTGCCGGAGGCGATGGCGCCCTGGCGGGTGCCGCTCGGGCTGGCCGCCCGGACTCCCTTCCCGGCGCCGACGGTGTTCCTGGAGACGTTGCGCAGCGGCCGGGCCCGCGCCCAGGCGCGCCGACGGATCCTGATTCAGCCCGAGGACGACGTCGCGCACCTACGGGACCCGCTGACCCGCGCCGGCCAGTCGGCCGGTCTGGCACCGGCCCAGGTGTCGGTCGCGCCATCCCTGGTCGACGCCGCCGCGGCGGCCCTCGGCTCCCCCGACCTGCTGCTCTGCTCCCGTCAGCAGGCCGAGGACTTCTCCCTGCACTGGTGCCCTCTCGCCGACCCACAGCTCCTGCGGGGTTACGACGTCGCCGCCGGCGTACGCGAGGATCTCGCCCACCTCCGCACCGTCCTGCACGCGGAGGTCGCGCGATGCCTGGGCGCGATCGGGTACGCCGCACCCGGCGCCCGCCCGACAGGAGATGCCGGATGAGCGCCACCGCCGTCGTACGCAACGCGCGTGACCTGCTGGATGAGGCAGGACTGCGGGGTGCCTTCCTCGTCCGCGACCTCGACACCGGCCAGGAGATCGGCTTCGACGCCGACACCCCGTACCCGTCGGCGTCGCTGGTCAAGGTGCCGCTGGCGGTCGCCGTCCTGGAGCGGGTCGGGCGCGGGGAACTCGACCCGGCGACGCCGGTCGACGTCGCGCCCGGTCGGATCACCACGCCCGGCCCGACCGGGCTCAGTCGCTTCCGCCATCCCGCGCGGGTCTCCGTGGACGACCTGCTCTACCTGAGCACCGCGGTCAGCGACGGGGTCGCCGCCGACGCCCTGTTCGACCTCGTCCCGCCGGCCGCGGTCGCCGCGGAGCTGCGGCGACTGCGGATCGAGGGCATCACCGTGCGGGGCCGGGTCGGCGACCTCGCCGAGACGCCGGCGGAACGCCTCGGCCCCGACGACGTGCACCTGGCGCATTCCCTCGCCATCGGCGCGGCGACCCCCGGGCAGGGCCATCCGGTCGCCCAGCTCGACGTCACCCGCGCCAACGCCGGGCCGGCGCGGGCCTTCGTCGACCTCCTGCACGCCCTGTGGCGGCCCTCGACGATCCACGAGAGCACCGCCGCCCGCGTACGCGCGCTGATGGCCGACAACCTGCACCGGCAGCGACTCGCACCCGACTTCACCTCCGACGCGTCCCGCTGGTCGTCCAAGACCGGCACCCTGCTGCACCTGCGACACGAGATGGGAGTGGTGGATCATGCCGACGGGCAGTCGTACGCGATAGTCGCCCTCACCGCCTCCCGGGTGCCCGCCGTCGCACAGCCCGGCAGCGAGGCGACGATGGCCCAGGTCGCCCGGAGCCTGCACGACCACCTGCGGACGGGCACCCTGCCCTGGTGGAGTTAGCGGGCGTAGCTGATGGTCCGGGCTCGCCGCTCGCACCTGGTGGCGAGCGCGGTCTTGCCGTCGACCGCGAGCAGGTAGCTCAGCTGCGGCGGTCCTCGTGCCTACGCAGGGGCATTCTGGGCAACCTCGATCCACACTGGTGCAGGAGGCGAGCCCGCCGCCTGAGGGCGGGTCGACAGGCCGTCACAACGCGGTGATGGCGACCTCGGCCGCCTGGGCGATCAGGGCGTCGTCGTAGTCGGCGTCCTTCTGGTCGCGGCTGGACAGCACCGCGAGGACGATCGGCGCACGGTCCGGGGGCCAGATCACCGCGATGTCGTTGCGGGTGCCGTAGCCACCGGCGCCGGTCTTGTCCCCCACGACCCAGCCGTCGGGCACACCGGCGCGGATCAGCTCACCGCCTGTGGTGTTGCCCTTCAACCAACCGGTGAGCACGTCGCGGTCCGCCGGTTCGAGGGCGTCTCCCACTGCGTACGCCCGCAGATCCTCGGCCAGGGCCGCCGCGGTGCTGGTGTCCCGCCGATCACCCGGCCTCGCCTCGTTGAGCTCGGTCTCGTAGCGCGCCGGATCGGTGACCTTGTCCCCCACCTCGCGCAGTTCCTTCTCGAACTTCTGCGGTCCGCCGAGCTGGCGCAACAGCAGGTTGCCGGCGGTGTTGTCGCTGTACCGCACCGCCGCGTCGGCGATGGCGCGCAGTGTCATGCCCTCGGCGACGTGCTGCTCCGTGATCGGCGAGTAGGTCACCAGGTCGTCCGCCGAGTACCGGACCACCCGGTCCATCTCGGCGTCGGTGGTCTCGTCGAGAACTTCGGCAGCGGCCAACGCCTTGAACGTCGACGTGTACGCGAACCGCTCGTCGGCCCGGTACCGCACGGTGCGACCGGTCCCGGTGTCGATCGCGTAGACCCCCAGCCGCGCATCGAACCTCTGCTCCAGTCGCCGGAACTCGGGGTTCGCGTCGGCGGTGGTGGACGCGGTGGCCGTCGCCGTACGGTCGGGTGTCGGTGGTTCGGCGGCGTCGGCGGGGCCGCAGGCGGCCACTGACACCACTGTCGCCACCGCCACCAGACGTCGTGTCGCCCAAATCATGATCGCTCCCTGTCGGTGCCGTGGGTCCGACGCCGGGCGGCGCCGGTCGGACAGGACTCCAACCTGGCAGCGATCCGGCATGCGATCGAAGACAGAAGCCGCCGCCTTCATGCCGATCCGGCATCGCCCTCCAGTGCCCGCCACACCGGTCAACCCGACCCGGTCCCGCGAAGGGACCGTCGGCGCGGAACGCGTCATCCTCTCGGTCCATCGGATCGGTGTGGGTGGTCGCGCCCGGAGCGGACCGGCCGGCCGCCGATCACAGCCAGTCGTGTTCGCGGGCGTAGCGGGCCGCCTCGTGGCGGGTCCGGGTCTGGGTCTTGCGCATGGCGTTGGAGAGGTAGTTGCGGACGGTGCCCGGGGCGAGGTGGAGGCGGGCGGCGATGTCGACGACCGAGTAGCCCTGGCCGGTCACCCGCAGCACGTCTGCCTCGCGGTCGGTGAGGGGGTTGTCCTCGGTGACGGCGAGCGCCGACACGTCCGGGTCGATCCAGCGTTTCCCGGCATGCAGGGTGGCGATCACCGAGGTGATGTGGGCCGGTTCGGCCGACTTGCTGACGAAGCCCTGGACACCGAGCTTCAACGCCTTGCGCAGCACGCCGGGGCGGGCGTGCCGGGTCAGCATGAGGACCACCTGCTCGGGTCGTACGCGGCGGATCTCGGCGACGGCGCCGAGGCCGTCCACGCCCGGCATCTCCAGGTCGATGACCAGCACGTCGGGCTCGTGCCGCAGGGTGGCCTCGACGGCCGTCCGGCCGTCCTGCGCCTCGGCGAGAACGGTGACGTCGCCCTCCATCGGCAACAACGCGGCCAGGGCCGTACGCAGCAGCGCCTCGTCGTCGGCGAGCACGATGGTGGTCATCGGCCGTCACTCCGGTCCGCGCCGGCACGCGTGACAGGGAACGTCGCCGCCGTCCGGAACCGTCCCTGCTGCTGTTCCACGATCAGCTCCCCTCCGTCGCCCGTCACCCGCTGCCGGAGTGCCGCCAGTCCCCTCAGCTCAGGGGGCGAGGCGGCGGACACGCCGTCGTTGACGACTGTGATGCCCGACGCGGCGAGCGTGATCTGCACCTGGGTGGCCTGCGCGTGGCGCAGGATGTTGGTGGTGGTCTCGCGGAGCACCTGCCCGAGCAGTTCGCTGACGCGGGCGTCGACCTCGCCCTCCCGGGTCACCCGGACCCGGATGCCGGCGGCCTCGAACAGGTTCTTCGCGTTCTCGATCTCCGCGGTGAGGTTCAGCCGCCGCTGGCCGTACGCCAACTCCTTGGTCTGCGCGATGGTGTCGCTGACCAGCGCGTACGTCTCCCCCAGCTCCTTCTCCGCCCGAGCGGTGTCACCGCTCAGCAGGCGCTGCGCCAGGGCGATCTTCAGCTTGACGACGTGCAGGGTGTGCCCCTGGATGTCGTGCAGGTCGCTGGCGAACCGGACACGTTCCCGCATCACCGCGAGTTCGGCCTCGCGTTCCCGGGTCTGTTCGAGTTCCCGGATGAGGTCGAAGAACCGCTCGCCCACGATGGTGAAGATCGTCACGACGATGGTGAGGACGGTCGGGACGAGGACGTAGGTGAGCAGGACGTGACCAATGTCGTCCCGCTGCACCAGCAGCCGCGCCGCGCCGACGGCGGCGACGTAGGTGAAGAGCCCGGCCAGCGCCCACTTCCGGTGCCGTCGCACCTCGCGCATGGCGAGGGAGCCCACCGCGCAGAACCCCCAGTAGGCGTTGGGGCTGCCGCTCACCAGGACCCCCAGTGGCCACACCACTGCGGCCACGACCAGGCAGGGCAGCACGACCCTGGCAAGGTCGTTCGCCGTCCATCGTTCGAAGGCCACCAGCGCCGCCGCGGCGCCCGGCGCCAGGATGACCAGGTGCCACCAGCTACGCACGTCGGCGTAGAGCAGGACCACCGCGGCGAACACCACAGGGGGTAGCGACGTGGCGAGGTTGAGCCGGCGCAGCCTGCCCTGCGTCGACTCGGTGAAGCGCTGTGAGCTGGCGGTCACCAGACCAGTATCGGGCAGCGGGAGGCCGCTACCAGTGACACCACGTCACCTGCGGTGATGACATGGTGCCACTGACGGAACCGCCGCGCCCGCGCTGTCATTGGCGCATGTCCACCACACCCGTCATCGACGTAGAACGGCTGAACCTCACCTACGGCGACTTCCACGCCGTGAAGGACCTCACCTTCGCGGTCCGGCCCGGAGAGCTCTACGCACTGCTCGGCACCAACGGAGCCGGAAAGACCTCGACCCTGGAAGTTGTCGAGGGACACCGGAAACCCACCTCGGGCACCGTACGCGTCTTCGGGCACAGCCCCACCGACCGACGGTCGGTTCGTCCCCGGATGGGCGTCATGCTCCAGGAGAGCGGATTCTCCCCGGACCTCACCGTCCGCGAGTCCGTCGGTCTGGTCGGTCGGCTCACCCGCCGCGCCGACGACGTCGACCGGGTACTCGACCTGGTCGACCTCACCGACCGCGCCGGCCGCAGGGTGTCGCAGTTGTCCGGCGGGGAGAAGCGGCGGCTCGACTTCGCCACCGCGGCCTACGGCACCCCGGAGCTGATCTTCCTGGACGAGCCGACCACCGGCCTCGACATCCAGTCCCGCGACGCCGTCTGGGCAACAGTTGACCGGCTCCGGGAGAACGGTTCCACGATCGTTCTCACCACGCACTACCTGGAGGAGGCACAGCAGCGCGCCGACCGGATCGGGCTCATGCACCAGGGCACCCTCCACCGCGAGGGCACCGTCTCCGAGCTGACCCGCACCCTCCCCGGCGTGATCCGCTTCTCCCTCGCCACGCCGGTGCCGCCGGTTCCGCTGAAGGCCGACGTGAACGCCGACGGGAAGGTCACCGTCGAGTCCTTCGAGCTGCAGAAGGACCTACACCTCCTGCTCGGCTGGGCGCAGGACCACGCAGTGGAACTGCACGACCTGACGGCCGGGCCGACCCGGCTCGACGACGTCTTCCGCGCCATCAGCACCTGATCCGCTCATCCCGAAGGAGCCTCACCCGTGTTGTCCATCGCGTCCAGCGAGCTGATCCAGATCTTCCGCAACCGACTGATACTGATCACCAGCCTCATCATCCCGGTCGCGGTCAGCGTGTTCTTCGTGCGTCAGCACGAGACGTACGCCGCCCTCGGGAGCCTCGGCTACATCGCCGCGATCGTCACGTTCACAGTGGCCGCGTTCGGCCTCTACGCCACGGCCGTCACCACGCTGGCGTCCCGGCGGCAGAACCTCTTCCTCAAGCGGCTGCGCTCCACCACCGCGAGCGACCCCGGCATCCTCGCCGGCCTGCTGCTGCCCGTACTCGTCATCGCGGCGGTGCAGGTGACCGCGATCCTGACCGCCCTGGCCGTGGTCGCCGGCGGACCGTCGAACGTCGCCCTGCTGGTGGTGGCGATCCTCGCGACACTGGCCATGCTGATCGGCCTGGCGCTGGCCACGGCCGGGCTGACGAGCTCCCCGGAGCACGCGCAGGTCACCACCCTGCCCGTTACTCTCGGTCTGATCGCCGTGACCACCTGGGTGGGCATCTCCGGCACCGAGAACCTCGCCTGGCTCAAACGGCTGCTGCCCGGCGGCTCGGCCACCGAACTCATCATGAACGCCTGGAACGGCGGCGTCGCCGTGACCGACTCCCTGCTCCTGCTCGCGCCCACGCTCGGCTGGGTCGTCATCGCCGTCAACCTCGCCACCCGACTCTTCCGTTGGGAGCCCCGCCGATGACCAGCGACCCCACGCACGCCCCGACCCTCGCCGAAGATCTCCTCCTGCTTCTGTTCCAACCCGAATCCGGGACGACCGATCGCCGGGTAGAACACCCTCTTCTACGTCCTGGGTGGAGCCGTCCTCGCGGACCTCGCCCTCGGCGAGCACCTGACCACGACGGACCGAGGGCGGGTCGGCAGCGTCGCGGGCCACCCGTCGTCGGACAGTCTCCTGCGCCCGACTGGCGGTGGGTGTTCGGCCCGCACGTCCTCGGATCGGGGTCGCCAATCTAGCTCGGCGCGGATCTTGGTGGTGCTGCCCGGAGCGCGTTGTCCCGGCTCGAACCGTGGTCGGTGCAGGGGGTCAGTCGGCACGGGTGGTGCTCGGTGTGTCGCCGGCGGCGCGTCGATACCTGTCGGCCAGCGTCCTGAGGTGATTGAGGAGCTCCGGCGGCTCAATGACCTCGAAGTCGGCGCCGAGCAGACCGAACCAGACAGCGAGTTGCTCGAGGTTGTCAGATCCTGTGCGCACCCTGCAGCGATCTCTACCGATAAATTCGACGGGCCCTACTGCTGGTGGGAGTCTTTCAACGACGACTTCGGCGGGCAAGTGCACGATGATTGTCGCCCGGTGTCGCCACACGGCTCGACCGATCCCGCGCATGACGTATGCGCCAACATCCGGGTCCGGCAGCGGCCGGGCGAGAAACCGAGGTCCGTGCGGTAGACGCAAGGTCATACGGTCGACGCGGTAGGTACGCCAATCTTCCCTCTGGATGTCCCAACCGACGAGGTACCAGCGTCTCCCCCAGTTGACCAGGCGGTAGGGCTCGGCCTCACGGCGAGACTCTGAGGAGTCGTGGGAGCGGTAGTCAAAGCGCAGTCGTTGCCGGTCTCGGCACGCTGCGGCGATCTCGCTGAGCGCCGTCGCGGCAACCCGGTGATCGTCGTCGCCTGCCGAGACGGCGACACTGTAGGTCTGCAGCGCGTTGACTCGGTTACGCAGCCGGGCTGGCAGCACTTGTTCGAGTTTCGCCAAGGCCCGTGTGGAGGATTCCTCGATGCCGGCTACGGACGGCGTGCCGGTACGCAGTCTGATGGCGATGGCGACGGCTTCCTCGTCATCGAGCAGTAGCGGCGGGAGGACTGCGCCAGCGGCGAGGCGGTAGCCGCCGTCGGTGCCGAACGTGGCGTGCACCGGGTAGCCGAGAGCGCGGAGACGCTCGACGTCGTTGCGCACGGTTCTGGTGGTCACGTTCAGCCGCTCGGCCAGCTCGGTGCTGCTCCACCTGCGTGGGGTTTGCAGCAGGGACAGCAGCCGGAGCAACCGCGCCGATGTTTCCAACATGCCGGAAGTTTTCCACCCCAGTAGGAAACGGATGTTCCTACTTCGCTGCCAGAGTCTGCGACATGGACAACACGAAGGCACCACCGGGGCGCTGGCTCGGACTCGTTACTTTCCTCGCGGCCATGGTCATGAACCTGCTCGATGCCACTGCGCGAGCCTCGGCGTCGCGGCCCTCGGCACCATTTTCTTCGCCGTCGCCGGACCCGGGCTTCGGGTGACGGATTTCGTCGCGGCCTCACAAGAGTTCACCGTTGTCACGCTCGGGGTCACCATTTACGCCTTCATCCTGGCCTTCGTGAGCATCTGACAGCAGGCCCGAAACCTAATCCCACTCAGACCTCACCATTTTCTGGAGTAATCAATGATCCTCGTGACTGCGGCTACGGCACCCGTGGGCCGGTCCATCGTCGAGCAACTGGTGTCGGTCGGTAAGCCTGCACGGGCCCTGACTCGTGATCCGCAGCAGGCGGATCTTCCTGCCGGCGCTGACATCGTCGCCGGCGACATGAAGGACCCTGCGACCCTGCCGGCTGCGGTGAGGGACGTCGACGGGATCTTCGTCCTCGCCATGGGCCCTGGGGTGCCGGAGCTCATCGAGGCCGCGAAGAACGCCGGTGTCAAGCGCGTGGTGTTCCAGTCCACGGCGGAGATCGACGACAACGCGGAGCAGCAGCCCAACGACGTCGCGGCGTTCCACCACGGCATCGAGCAGGCGATCATCGACTCCGGGATGCAGTGGACCTTCCTGCGACTGGACATCAACTCCGCCGACGCGCTGCACTGGGCATTCGACGTCCCTGGGCAGCTCGCGGCCGGTGACGTCGTTCGAGGCCCCTACGCCGACGCCGCAGGCTCCCCGATTCACCCCGCTGACCTCGCCGGGATCGCTGTGGCAGCGCTGACCCAGGACGGGCACAGCCAGCAGCGTTACCACGTCACCGGACCGCAGTCGCTCACCCACCGGGAGCAGATCGAGCTAATCGGCAAGACGCACGGCCGTGAGCTGCGATACGAGGAGATCGATCCCGCGACCGCGCGGGCGGAGATCGCCCCGCACGCGCCTGCCGACCTGTTGTTCGCCACTTGGGAGACGCACGTCAACAAGCCGGCGCCGGTCACGGACACCATCGAGCGCGTGACCGGCCGGGCGCCGCGCAGCATGCGCGAGTGGGCCGAAGCGCACCCGGCCTAGCCTGATCCGAACCGGGCGACGGCGAAGCGCCGCCGCCCGGTCGAGCGGCCGCTACCACCAGCCGTGTGCCGGCGGCACGGGACCCGGTGCTCGCTGTCCAGCTCGGTGGCTACTCAGTCTGCGGTTCCGCTGGGTAGAAGCTGAGACATTCCTCGTACGATGCGAGGTCGCCGTCAGCCATGACCTGTTCCAACGAGCGGCTGGCGGCGTCCTTAGCGGACATAACGAGCCCATCGATGTACGGCCACGGCACGCGCAGGTCGCCCTGGACATGATCGACGCGGCGGTCCGGGCCGGGGTCCCGGCCGGCTGGGTCGCCGGCGACGAGGTCTATGGCGCCGACCCGGACCTGCGTGCCGGGATCTCTGCGACAACAGACCAGTCACGGACGCGCGCGCGGCAAGCCGCGGTTTCCGCCGGGTGAACCGTCCCGCGATCCGCTGTACGGCATCCTCGAACACCACCTGCCACCCGGCAAGGTCTACGCTATGACCTACGGCCACTGCACGATCTTCGGTTGTCTTCACAGACCATCGAGGATCACACGGTGGCTGCGCTCCACTTGCGGCGGCCCATGATGATGGACGTCCTCCCGGAGACCTCAGGTCCCCCTGATCTTGGACGTCCGTCAAACCTGGGCAGGCCCACGAACCATCCGGTGCCGCCCGGCTGCTGGTCGAGTTTAGAGACATCACCCGGTTCCCGAACCGGGCCTACTTCGCCTCCTGGAACGGCACCGCCCCCATCGAGTCCTTTGGCGACCGCCGCAGGTTCACCCACCACGACGGTGACCGCCAACCCCCGATGGCCTGGTCGAATTGACCCTGAGCGCCGTGCCGATTCGCAAACGTATCGACGGCCAGTGGAAGGACCTTGTCAGCCCTTAACGGATGGCAGAGGCGCTAACCGATGGTCAAGGTCAGCGGGTTCGAGATGCCGAGGCCGCCGTGGGAATCGTGGACCCGCACGGTGAAGGTGGACGACGTGCCGGCCGACAGGGCCGTCTGGAACTGGTAGCGCTGTCCGCTGTTGGTCGGCGTCGCGGCCAGCCGGGTTGCGCCGAGGTAAAACTCCACCCGGCTGACGAGGTCCCCGGGATCGGTGTCGGCGACGTCGGCGACCAGCGTGACGGTCGTCGGCTCGAGGAAGTAGGTCTGCCCGCCGGGGGTGCTCAACGCCACCGCCGGCGGGTGGTTGGTGCCGGTGGACGCCGGCGTCACCACCGTGACCAGCAACGGCGGCGCAGCGCCAGACAGCGACTGGTCGGTGCCGGCCGAGACGTACAGCACGAAGGTGGTGCTGGTGCCGGGCTCCCCGATCGGTGGTGTCCACAGCGCCTCGAACCGGTCACCGGTCGTCCTCACCCCCCGGGCCACCGTGACGCCGTCCACCCGGAACGACACCGAGGTGATGCTGTGTCCGCCTCCCACGGTCGCGGTCGCCGCCAGCGGGACGGTTCCCGGCGTGGTGTACACCGCGCCGGCGGTCGGGCTGAGCCAGGTGACGATCGCCGGATAGTCAGCGACCGGCGGTGTGGTCGTCCGGGTCGGCGTCACGCTGGGCAGGACGCCGCCGGTGCACGTGACGCCGTTGAGCGTGAACGACGCCGGTATGGGGTTGCTGCCCGACCAGGCGCCAACGAAACCGATGTTCGCGGAGCCATTGGTGCCCAGGGTCGCGTTCCAGCCCAGATTGGTCGCGCTGACCTGCTGGCCCGCCTGGGCCCAGGTGGCGCTCCAGGTTTGCGTGAGCCGCTGGTCGACTGCAGGGAACGCGAACCGCAGCGTCCACCCATTGACCAGGTCACCCAAGTTGGTGACCGCGATGTCGGCCTGGAAGCCACCGGTCCACTGGCTGGTGACGACGTAGTTCACCCGACACCCGGCCGCCGCGTTCGCCGCACTCGCGTGTGAGATCGCGGCCATCATCGCGACCACGGCAACAGCGATGGCGGCCACAGCAGTCAGCGACTTCCGCATGGCACACCTCGCCGTAGATAGCGAATCGTCTATGAATACGTCGACTGTCCTGCCGCTCCGCTTTCCTGTCAAGGCACGCACGGCAGTCCTGCCGCCGGCCGGACAACGGACAGCCCGCCCATGCTGATCGGCAGCGGCCACAGCGCCGAGCAGGCAGCAGAGTGGATAGCGCAGCTTCCCGCCTGGACCGCGACTGACCGCCAGGCCCTGGACGACTTCGCGTCAAAGAACGCAAGGAAGTGGGTGGACACGTCCCGGCAGAGACCCGAGTGCCGGGTACGCGACCCCTCAATCTGGACCGGCGAGTTAGCAGATCACCAGACCGACGGCCATCAGTCAGCCCTGATCCACAGCGCGGGGCACCCTCGTGATGTGGGCGCCGGTGCCGCTCTCCTGCCAAAGTGGAAGCTGGCCGACACCGGCTACCACGTGACGACGACCTACCGGGCCGATTCCGACGCAACTCCTCCATTGTCGTACACCGCGCGGCTTCTGACCTCCGGCGATGATGTCACCGCTATCGTCTCCAGGTGGGATGACACTGCGTAGCAACCGATCGGCGGCAGATCCGGATGGCCGGAACCGGTGAGCCCGCGAGGACGATGTAGTGGTGGCGCGTAGCGCGGTCCGGCAGAGCTCAAGCAATGCGGCACGTCGCGATGCTGCGGCCGGCTATGAGCCCAGGGCTACGCGGGTCGTGGCGAGGAAGGCGCCGCGCACTTCGTCGAGCTCGGCGTAAAGTCCATCCAAATTGGGCACGCCATCCCAAACGGCCCGATTGAGCCGCTCGAAGTAGACACGCGCGGCGGTATACACATCAACGGAGTACAGCACCTGAAGCATGCGTTCGGCGATCCAGAGCCGGTGCATTACCTCCTGGGCGGCAGTGCGCCGGAGGGCGGAACGGACGCCGACCTGGCCCGGGAGCACGCGGCCCGCTACCGGACCGCGATCGGCGGAGGCTCGGTCGCCTTCACCGATCCGAAGGCTACCGGCGTCCGAGCCGGACTCGCCGTCCAACCACACTCGGAAGGGTTGAGCCAACGGATCTGGTGGGGCTCATCCACCCGCTCCAGTGCCCGATGGGCTGGCGAACAGGGAATGAACCTGATGAGCAGCACCCTGCTGTCCGAGGACACCGGCATTCCGTTCGCCGAAGCCCAGGCAGAACAGATCGACGTCTTTCGCAGCGCCTGGCGGCATGCGGGACACACTGGTGAGCCTCGGGTCTCCGTAGCCCGCTCGGTCCTGCCCATCACCACGGAGCGCGACCGTCAGATGTTCGGCGCCGACATGGTCCACAGTGCGCAGGAACAGGTGGGTGTGCTCGGCGGTGCTGTTTCACGATTCGGCAAGAGCTTCATCGGCGAACCCGACAGAATCGCCCAGGAGTTGAGCGACGACGCAGCCGTGCGGGCTGCCGACACGCTGCTGCTCACGATCCCCAACCAACTCGGAGTCGACGAAAACCTGCGACTACTCACCACCATCGCCCAGACCATCGCTCCGGCCATCGGATGGCAGCCCTCTACCAAGTGACCTGAGCTCCACCCCCAGTTCAAAGGCCGTCTCCGCTAGTCGGAGACGGCCTTTCCCAATCTTGCCCGGCAGTGGACCCGGCCGAGAGATACTCGCCAATCCGCGCTACACGGGCCGGCAGGTCTGGAACCGGCAACCCGCGCACAACGGCACCGACGCCGCTGCGGACCCTGCGGACGAAGGATGGAATCTCACTGGATCAATCAACGCCCCGGCTACCGATGCCGCCACGGCCACACCAGCGCCCAAGCGCCCACCAACCGCCGACGCAAGATCCTCTACCTCAGGGAGGACCACATCATCGCCCGATTCGCCGCCCACCCCCGCCTCCCCGGCGGCATCGAGACTCCACACGACCTGGTCGCACTCCTGCGCAGGAGGAAGATCACCATCGTCTGCGACCAGGAGCACTGCACACCACCATAAAAGAATCCGCGCAGGTCAATCTGCGCGGATCATCATCAATTTGTGGTAATTATGTGTCCGAGGGCGACCCGACCCATTGCCCCACCGCCGATGACGCTCACCGCAACTCTAAAGCTCACGCAAGTCTAGCTGTGGTGGTGACTTCTTCGGCCGAAGAGGTCACCGTTCAGGAGGCCCTACTCAGAGTTTCGCCGTTGGTATCTGGGTCTCAGCTCGCGGGATCCATACCGACGCCACCGCGACGACAGCAGAGCCATGCATCGATGCGGTCTGGCCCCTGATTGGCGCCGGCAGGGCTTCAGTTCAACAGCCGGCACCAGTGAGGGTGGTCTAGTCGGACTGCTCGGCGGTCCGGCCCGCCTCGACGTACCGACCGTGCTCAACGAAGTCTGTAACGTCGGCGGCCGTCACCTCGTGGAGCAGCCAGCACTCGCGGTCCAAGGCGACGTGTCCGCCGTCCGGGGTGGGCACATCCGCAGCGATCTCCCGCCCGCACCGGTCGCAGTGGATCCGCGGCCGAAACCGGGGGCCCGGCTGAAGACGAACACCGGCTTCGCGGCGGCCCGCGTCATCGGCCGCACGGTCATCGCCAACGTCGCCGTGTCGATGGTCAGGTCGTGATCGCACCGCAGGCAGGTCCACCGGGCCTGCCGGACGCCGTCGCCGCTGGTGAGGTCGAACGGCACACCACAGTGGGGGCACTCCAGCCGGCACTGCCACGGCGCGGACGTCCCGTCCCCCGCGCGGGGAGCCGGCAGGAACAGCAGGGCCGTGCCGACGCCGACGACCGACTCCGGTGGGGTGTCCGGGGTGCCGTCACCGTGCCGTCGATGAGCCTGCGGCGGACGTTACGCCACCCCGGCTCGTCGATCGGCTGGCCGGCGAGTTGCCGCTCGGCGAGGTTCCGCAACACGGCCCGCCGCTCGTCGTCCGGATACGCGTCCCACAGTCGAACCCACAGCGGTGCGATCGCGTCGGGTGTCTCGTCCGACAGCAACGCCAGGGACACCTGCCCGCCATGGTCATCCGGGGCGACCGACAGCAGCCGGCGCCACACGACCCGCCACGCCGGGGTGGCGTCGACGGCGGCCAGCAGCCGGCGCATCGGTCCGGCCTCGTCGGGTCGGGTCCGCAGCAGCTCTTCCAGGTCGTCGGCGAAGCCGCACGCGCTGTGCAACGGGATCCCGCCGGTCAGGACCGCGCGCAGCGGTTCGGGGTCGGCGGGGTCGGCGGCGACCAGGCTGAGGGTGATCGGGCGCCACGCGGCGGTGCCACCACCGCGGGCCAACCAGCCGACCGCCACCGCGCGGAACGACGGGTCGCGGACCAGCGCGGCGCACGGCCCCTCCTCGACAGCGACTGCTTCGCGCAGTGAGCGGTCAGGGTGTGGACGCCTGCCGAACCTGCTCGAAGCGGAACTCACGAATGAAACAGTCTCGTGGTTGGCCGACCGCGAAAAGCACGCAGTCGATGACCGATCGCGCGGTGAGCTCGCTGTTTACCTGTCGGGGCCCGTCCTGAACGAAGTCCGGCGGAAAAAGTGAGATTACCCGGATCCCTTCTGGCCGGAGCCGGTGAGACAGGATCTCAGCAAATCCGGCGTGGGCATGCTTAGCCGCGTAGAACGCAGGATGTGCACCCGAGCGGCGGTGCCCCACCTCGCCGCACGCGGAGATCATGTTAACGATGTCGGGCCGCGACGATGCCCGTAGCAGCGGCAGTAGATTTTTGGTCAACAACATGGTGCCGGTCCCGCCCGCAGCCATCACGCTTTCGATCTTGTCGTCCGAGACGTCTCCCAGGTCGTCACCCTCGACGTATGGGGCACCATTGTTGATCAGCACATCGAGGTGCTTTGTCCGTTCGGTTACGGCACCGGCGAACGCGCGCACCGACTCCGGTACGGCGAGGTCGCAGTGAAATGCATCAGCCCGACCTCGTCCCCGCTGGCTGATCGCATCCGCAACATGCTCGGCCGCAGCCAGGTCGCGGGCCGAGAGGAAGACCTGTGCACCGCGCTCGGCGAACGCTTCAGCCAGTAGTCGTCCGGTGTCACGTGCGGCACCGGTGATGGCGACGCGCAGGCCGTCATGATTCATGGCCGAAGTGAAGCATCTGAACTCCGGTTGAGGTCAACAGAAACTTGCCAAGATCGGGCATCCGCTCTTCGGCTACCGGACCGGACGGCTTCGGCACCACTGCCGATTACTCACCGCGACGCCCCATTCGGCATGATCGAGTCTGTCAGCTCATCCACTACCGTCCGGGCTGTGGCAGCCACAGCAGCGGGACCGTTTCGTCGGACGCCGATCGAGCGGTCAGACCAACGGGTCGCATGGGACCGGACAGACCAGGCCTTCTTCGCCGCGGGAGCCTGTCACATCCTCGCCTGGGTTTGCCGGCAGACCTATTCAAACAGGCCCATCGAAATAGCTGGGGTGCGCCTCCCGGGTCAGCGGCAGGTCTTCCACACCTACGCCGCCTGGGGCGGCTGGGCGTTCGACCACTCAGGCTGGAATCCCGAGCCACAACTGCTGGCGGTCAACACGGACTTCGAAGGCCAACCGCTCACGCGCCTCAAGATCGCAGAGGATCTCGCTGATTTCTGCCAGAAGCACCACCACCGCATGCCGAACCAGTACTGGCGTGACCCGCTCCCCCGTGCGCGGGACTACATCGGCCGATACATCCCACCCTGGGCATAGCCCCTACCCGCACTCGCCCCGGCGACGCACATCTGCCGAGCGGGCACCGGCTGTTGACACGCCCGATCAGCGACAGGCCGGTGCGCCGGTGGGAGCCGTCGCGCTGATCCTGCGGCGACGGTGAAGAATCTGCGCGTGGATGTTGCCGAACTGCTCCGTCGAGCTGCGGCCATGGTCCCGGCGGACGTCGTGAACGAGGCCGGCGTGACGGTGGTGGACGTACGCGAGTACCTCGACCACGACGAGTGGGAGATCGCGCTCGACCTCCTTGCAGACCTCCACACGGGTTGGCGACCGCCGACCGCTTGGTGGGATCTACTGATCGACAGTGCCGAGCTGATGTGGCTGCCCGACGCCGCCGCGTGGTGCCACTGGGCCCGCTGGGAGAGCATCCACGGAACTGTCCGCGCCGAGTTGCGGCTCCTGTCGGCCACCGAGGGTGGCCGGCGAACACCGATCCCGGGCAAGGGCATCCTCCGACCGCTGTGGAACCTCGGCCGGTGTACAGCCGCGGGCGATCCCGATCTGCTCGTGGCACGTGTCTGGGTGGAGTCCGCGCCAGCGTTGCCACCAGGTGCCACAGGGTCGGTCCGCCTGGGCCCACTGTCCCCCGCCCTCTGGCGTCACCTGCAGCCGGGCATGACGATCACCATGTACGAGGGCCGACCCGCGGTAGGAACGGCCACCATCATCGAGGTGTCGATCGCGCGTTGACATCGGCAATGAGCGGACGCTGCCTCCTGCCATCACCGGCAAGATCCGGTCCGTCGCCGTTCCAAGCAGAACAGGTCACCGCCGAGGGCAAGCTACGCCGCCTCACCGGACGCCAGACAATGAGCCCCGACGAGATCCGCCACATCGCGGAAACCCTGGGAAATATCACCGCAGTGCTCCACGACGCCGACCCCGCCGACAAGGCCCTGATCTACCGCGAACTGGGGCTGAACCTGACCTACCGGCCGACAGCCCGCACGGTATCCGCTCAGGTAAACCCAAGTGGATCATGTACTAAATTGTGGCCGAGGGGCGACACGGTCCTTTACCCCACCGCCGTTGGCGCTCGGCGCAACTCTGAAGCTCACGCAAGCTCAGCTACGGTGGTGACCTCTTCGGATCCGCCAAAGAGGTCATCACAGAGGATGCGCTGTCACGGTGCCTCGCCCACGGCGACCACCTGCACCGGTACGACGCGCTCCCCGGCTTGCACGCCTCGAAATCGAGATCGTCGCGCGAAGGATCAAGCGGACGGGACCGCTGGTCGCCTCCGGAGACTGAGCGCGGCTTGCTTTCAAGCGCGCTCGAAGCTCTAGCGTCGGCGCCATGACCACGGCGAACGAGACGAAGACATGGATCATCACGGGAGCGAGTTCGGGCCTCGGTCTGGGGCTCGCCGAGGCGGCACTCGAGGCTGGCGAGCATGTGATCGGGACCGCGCGACGGGTTGACCGCTTCGACGGGCTCAAGGCGCGGTACGGGGATGGGCTCCTCGCTGTCGAGCACGATGTGCGCGACACTGCCGGAGCGGCCGGGGTCGTGCAGCGGGCGCTGGAGTTGTTCGGGCGCGTCGACGTACTCGTCAACAATGCCGGCGCCGGACAGGTCGGTGCCGCCGAAGAGATCACGGACGCCGCGCTGCGGGCCATGCTCGAGCAGCATCTGTTCGGCCCGGCCGCCTATGTGCGTGCCGTTCTGCCCCACCTACGGGAGCGTCGCTCTGGTGCGATCGTGCAGATGAGCAGCCAGGGTGGGCGGATGTCGTTCCCCGCCGTCGGCAGCTACTCGGCCGGCAAGTTCGCCCTCGAGGGCTGGTCGGAAGCGCTGGCGGGCGAGGTCGCACCGTTCGGCATCCGTGTCCTCATCGTCGAACCCAGTCGCTTCCGCACCGCGTTCAACGCCGCGGGTGTGCTCAACACAGCGCGGCGGAGCTCGATCTACGACGGGGTCACCGGTGCGGTGCGCGGGAACATGGAGGGGGCCGACGGCATCCAGGAGGGCGACCCGGCACGCGCCGCCCGGGTGATCCGGGACATGCTTGACACACCCGAGGCGCCGCTGCGGCTCCCGCTCGGTGCCGAGGCGGTTCGCAACCTCACCCGCGTCTACCGTGGGGCGCTCGACGACGTCGAGAAGTGGGCGTCGGTGAGCGAGTCGGCGGACTTCCCAGGCATACCGCCCGCGGTTCGCGCGTTCTGATCGCCGTACGCTGACGGCCATGGCCACCGAAGCGCTGATCGAACGCATCCTCGCTGCCAGCGACGGGCCGTCCTCCTCGACGATCGACGCGCTGCACGAGTTGCTCGACGACGCCCCCATCGAGGCCTCGACGGTACCCAGGAGTGTCGCCGAGGCGGCCCGGCTTGTCGGCCTGTCGACGCACACCCTCCGGTACTACGAGCAGGAGGGACTCGTGCGTCCCGCCCGCAACGCCTCCGGGTACCGCGAATACTCCGCAGCCGACCTGCGCCGCCTCGTCTTCCTCACCCGGATGCGCCTGTCCGGCATGACCATGACCGATCTCAAACGCTACATCTCGCTCGTCGAGCAGGGCCCGAGCACCGTCACGGAACGCCGACGCATCATGCGCGACCAGCACGACCGGATCACGCGGCAGATCCGTGAGCTCAGGCTGGCGCTGGAGACCACCGAGTACAAGATCCGCGTCTACGACGGGCACCCGGAAGGCTGACCCACTCGAGCCGTGACGGTCCCCGAGCGTCCGCACGCCTCGGCGATTCACTCGGTCACTGACTCCGTTGCTGTACACAAGCAGAGAAGGCCACCGGCCTGCCCATTCGGGCGGCTGCCAAGTGACTCCTTGCGATGAAATCATGATCGGGTGACGCCCTTCCACATCGATGTGCCCGAAGCCGTCCTGGACGACCTGCGGGCTCGGCTTTCGCGGACAAGGCTCGCGCCAGCCGCCCCAGGAGAGCCGTGGGCCGCCGGCACCGACCCTGGGTACCTGGCAGATCTGGTGCGGTACTGGCTCGATGGATTCGACTGGCGTGCGGTCGAGCGTGCCCTCAATCGGTACCCTCAGTTCGTCACCACGGTCCGAGGCTCGCCGGTCCACTTCGTTCATGTTCGCTCAGCATCGCCCGACGCTACGGCGTTGGCCCTGACCCATGGCTGGCCCAGCACCTACACGGAGATGCTGCCCCTGGTGTCCCGGCTCGCAGACTTCGACCTCGTCATACCGAGCCTGCCCGGCTTCGTCTTCTCCGGTCCACTCGCCGAGGGCCCGACGACCGAGGCGGCTGTCGCGGACGTGTGGGCTGAGCTGATGACCCGTTTGGGCTACGACCGCTTCGGCGCCTACGGTGGCGATATCGGGTCCGGCGTGTCGACGTGGCTCGGCGCCCGCCACGCAGATCGGGTCATCGGGGTCTTCTCGCAGCACATCAAGTTCCCACCAGCGGACCGCAGGGGCGACCTCAGCCCAGCCGAGGAGGCGTTCATCGCCATGCTCGACGCGAAGGCCCAAGATGACTGGGGCTACGGAATCCTCCAGGAAACACGGCCCGACACCCTTGCGGCCGCGCTGAGCGACTCGCCGTCCGGACTGGCCGCATGGATCATCGAGAAGTACCAGCGCTGGAGCGACTGTGGCGGCGACATCTCCCGCCGGTTCGGCTTCGACGAGCTGCTGACCACCGTGATGCTCTACTGGGTCACCAACTGCATCGGCACGTCCTTCCGGCCCTACCGTGACGACCGCCAGGCCCCACATCTGCCAATGGTCACCGCGCCCGCCGGCATCACGGTCAGCGTGGAGGACGCCGGCCTGCCCCGGTCGTTCGCCGAACGCACCTACGCCAACCTCACCCACTGGCACGAGCCCAGGATCGGCGGCCACTTCTTCGCCCAGGAAGAGCCCGATCTGCTCGCTGCCGACCTGCGCGCCTTCTTCAGCCCGCTGCGATAATCCAGGAGCTCAACCGGCGGCACTGCTGCTGGTTCTGGTCAGGGTGCAAGGCCGGCCTGGATCGCCAGGATGGCGGCTCGTTCCTTGCGACCTGCGGGTTCGTCTAGTACCGGTAGTCCTTGCTCCGGGCCGTCAGCCGGTAAACGCCCCTTCCTGCCAGCGTGCTCCGACACGGCGTTCGTTGCCGTAGTTGCAGGCCACGACGGGACCCGCCATTAACCTTCCCCGGTTCACGTGTCATGCGGTTGAGGAGGGTGCCTTCGCGGCGCCACGGGTAGGGCCGTGTTCGCGGAGCATGGTCAGCAGGCCGGGAAAGCGTTGTTCCACCTCGGCGTAACGTAGCGTGACGAGTCGGCGGGTGCCGTTGACGCGCGTGCGGATCAGGCCGGCATCGCGCAGGACCTTGATGTGGTGCGACAGCGTTGACTTGCCGATGGTGACGCCAGTGTCCTTCAGGACGTCGCTGCCGCAGGTCCAGTCCCCAGCGGCGACGAAGGCGCGCACGAGCGTAAGCCGCACCGGGTCGGCAAGCGTGCTGAGCACGACGTCGATCGTCACGGTCTCGATGGCGGGTTCGATCACCTCGGTCACGAGACGAAGCCTAGCCAGACGTTGCGAAAGTTCGACTCCCATCGTACTGTTCGACGCGCCTCGAACAGTACGATGCAGATCGAACATTGGATGGATCATGAAGGCGATTATCTACCGCGACAACGGCGGCCCCGACGTTCTCCAACTCGTCGAACGTGACCGGCCCACGCCGGCACCCGGCGAAGTCCGCGTCCGGGTTGCCGTGTCCGGGTCAACCCGACCGACTGGCAGGCCCGCTCCGGCGTCGCCCACCGCAAGCTGTTCTCCGAGATCACCCCGCACCTCGACGGTGCCGGTGTGATCGACGCCGTCGGTGACGGCGTCGACCCGAGCCGGGTCGGTCAGCGGGTGTGGCTGTTCATGGCCGCCGCGGGGCGGCCCACCGGCACCGCCGCCGAGTTCACCGTCGTACCCGCCGATCAGGCCGTGCCGCTGCCAGACGAGGCCGGCTTCGACGCCGGCGCCCACCACGTCATCAACTATCGCGAGGGCGACCCGGCCGCCGCCATCCGTGCGATCGCCCCGGACGGCGTCGACATCGTCGCCGAGGTGGCGCTGGGCGCGAACCTAACTCTGGATCTGGCCGTGCTGCGTACCCGCGGCACGATCGCGACGTACGCCAACCAGGGCGGACAGGCGGTCGAACTGAACGTGGGGCAGAACATGGTGCTGAACACGCGCCTACAGTTCCTGGTGCTCTATACGGCTGGCCCGCAGGCGCGCGCCGCAGCCGTCGAGGATGTCGCCGTCGCGATCCGCGACGGCGCCCTGCCGGTCGGCAAAGAACATGGCCTGCCACTGCACCGCACCGCCGACGCTCACCGAGCGGTGGAGACCGGCGCGGTCGGCAAGGTGCTGGTAGACGTCACGCCCTGACGTTCAACCAGCTACCGCATCTCCGACTCGCATCGGCTGCCGGTCCGCTCATCGGCTCCGCGTGCCACAGGATGTCGGGAGGAACTACGGTACGTGATGGCACATCGCTTGGCGGCCCACGATCGGCAGCAAAGCGGATGATCGATCATGCTGCGGTCGCCGGCTACTGCCGGCGGGGGGGTACGTTGCTGATCATGCGAGCTGTGCAGTGCGTCCGTTTCGGCGGTCCCGAAGTTCTGGAGATCGTCGATGTGTCGGAGCCGATGGCGGTCCATGGGCAACTGCTCGTCGACGTGAGTGCGGCAGGGGTTAACTTTGCCGACACCAGCCGCATTGCCGGGTCGTACCGTCCGGTGCCGGAGCTGCCATTCATCCCGGGCACTGAGGTGGTTGGGCGAGTGAGCGACGGTCGTCGGGTGCTCGCACCGATTTTCGGCGGTGGTGGCTTTGCCGAGCAAGCGGTCGTGGAAGACGCGGACGCCGTTGTGGTGCCCGACGGGGTGGGCGACGCCGAGGCGCTCGCGCTTCTCGTTCAGGGCCTGACCGCCTGGCATGTATTGAGAAGCTGTGCGCGGATGCGTCCCGGTGAGAGCGTTGTCGTCAACGCCGCGGCCGGTGGTGTCGGCTCGCTTGCTGTGCAGCTCGCCAAGCACTTCGGTGCCGGGCGTGTGATCGCGACAGCCTCTACGGACGCTCGACGTGACCTGGCCCTCTCCTTGGGTGCGGACGTCGCCGTGTCCAGCGACCCGGACTGTTACGCCGAGCGGGTCCTGGAGGCCAACGATGGCATGCCGGTGGACGTTGTCCTCGAGTCGATTGGCGGCCGCGTGTTCAGCGCCGGCCTCGAAATCCTGGGGAACTTCGGACGTCTGGTCACCTTCGGGAATGCCTCCCGCGAGGGCTGTCCACCTGTCGATCCGAGCGCCCTCGCGGACCGCAACACCGCCGTGATGGGCTTCTGGCTACGCCCGGCCCTCACCGTTCCCGGCGCCTATGCGGAGCCGTTGGCCGAGATGTTCGCGCTCACGGCTGCCGGAGTGCTGAAGCCGATGGTCCATGCGGCATATCCCCTGGAGGACGCCCGCCGCGCTTTCGAGGACCTCATCGCCCGCAGAACCACCGGCAAGGTAACCCTGCGTCCCTGAGACTTGAGCCCGATAATCCGTCGGCGATGCGGCGAAGCACCGCGAGCCTCGGCCGCCAAACCGATGCACTCCTTTTGGCATGAGCGAGGGTGCATCGCGGCGTGATGAGCTGAACCTTCCGAAGGTCGATGGCTTCGGGTGTGTTGAAGAGGTCGCCAGAGAGCATGCACTGGCCACGGCATCGCGAGTGGGATCGACGTCTCACCTAACGGAACCAGCTACTGGTGCCGAGGTCTACCGACAACTCGGCCTCCGGCTGAGCTACCAGCCAGACAACGCAAACGGTGCGCGTTGATGTCGATCTCGACACGCACCGTGAAGCAAATCTTTGGTGTCCGAGGGGGGACTTGAACCCCCACGCCCTATACGGGCACTAGCACCTCAAGCTAGCGCGTCTGCCATTCCGCCACCCGGACTTGCTCGTACAGCCTACCTTGCCGACCAGATGATCTTGCCACCCGATGGTCGGTACGGCGGGCCGCACGGGGAGTTACTGTACACGCCGCTCGTGGATCATGCACATCGCCTTCCGCCGCCTCTCTCCTGGCACTTCCGCCGCTGCTCAAAGGGCCTCGTTGTCCGTCATGACTCGCCGTCCGGGGCGTGTCCGGGTAGCGTCCGGCACCCCTCGGACGGCAGCATTGCCACGTGTCCCATCCCTCCCCCCTGGCCGCCGCCCAACACCGCGCCCTCGCCCTGCGTGCCACGGGCGACGTCAGGGCCGCCCGGCAGCTACTCGCGGAGGCGGTCGGATCCGCTGCCCCGTCGTACGGCGAGGATCATCCTGAGCTGCTGCACACCGCGCACCTGCTGGCGCGGCTGCACCGTGAGGCGGACGATCCGCTCGGCGCCCGTCGGGTGCTGGAGGAGGCGTTCGCGGCGGGCGAGCGGCGGTGGGAGCATTCGGACCCGGTGATGCTCGCGCTCGCCTTCGAACTGGCCGAGGTCGCGGAGGAGTTGGGCAACCGGCACGAGGCCCGCCGCAACTACACCCGCGTCGCCACCGCCGGCCCGGCCACCCTCGGGGAGCACCACCCGGCGGTACGCGCCGCCCGCGCCTACCTCGGTCCGTCCGCGTCGACGCCCACCGAGCAGCACGATCCGGACCCGGTCGCCGCGGCGGCGGACTCTGGCATCCGGTCGGCACTGGCCGGCCCGACCCTGTCCATGGCGACCCTGGCCGCGATGCGGCCCACTGCTGACGGCCCGGCGTCCACCAACTCGCGCTGGGCTCCGCCGCCGCCGGCCGCACCGCAGGCAACCCCTCCAGGGGTACGCGGCCCCGCCGCAACCCACCCACCCGGGCCCGCCGCCGCAGCGCCGGCTCCGATCCCTCGGCGTGCACCCGCCCCTCCCCCGAGCACGCCGGCGCAGCCCAGCGCGCCGTCCGCCGCGTCCGGGGTGGCGCCCCGCCAACGCGGCGACGAGCATGTGTCCGGCTCCGCCCGGTCAGTGGTCAGCCAGCCCTCCCGGCCGGCGCCGGAGAGCCAGCCGCTCCGACCGAGCGCGGAGCGCCCGCCAGCCCAGCCGGACACCCAGGGCCAGCCACCCCGGCCAAGGACCGAAGGCCAGCCACCCCAGCCAAGGGCCGACAGCCAGCCACCTCGACCAAGAGCCGACAGCCAGCCACCGCCGTCCGATCAGCGGCCACCACAGCGACCGACGGCCGGGACCACCACGCCGCCCCGTCAGCGGGCCGGCGACCACGCGTCCCACCCGCCGGTCGACGTGCCGCACCAGCCGTCGAACCCACCCGCCCCGGCACCGGCCGTCACCGCACCGGTGTCCGGGCCTCCGGCACCTCCGTGGGACAACCCCACGATCCAGGTACGACAGATCGAACCGCTCCTCGCCGAGGAGGCTGCCCGAGCCGCTGCCGGATCAGCCGAGGCGACTGGTCCGGTCAACGCCTCCGCCGTCGACGCGCAGCCGTCGGGCCGCCCATTCCCGGCCCCTGGGCAGCCGGTGCCGACGCATCCGGTGAGCGGACCCCCAACCCACCCGGTCAGCGGGCCGCCCGCCGCCGCACCACCGTTCGCGACGCCGCCCGGCCACCCGCAGCCGGTCTCCGCGCCGCCAGCGCACCCGTCCCCGACATCAGCACCACCCGTCCGCCCCCATCCCGTCTCCGCACCACCCGGGCACTCCTACCCCGTCTCCGCACCACCTGGCTTCGGACACCCCGTCTCTGCACCACCCGGACACACCCACCCCGTCTCCGCACCACCTGGCTTCGGACACCCCGTCTCCGCACCACCCGGGCACTCGTACCCGGTCTCCGCACCACCCGGCTTTGGGCACCCCGTCTCCGCGCCTCCGGTGAGTGCGCCGCCCGTACCCCCGTGGGGGTTGACCGCACCGCCGTGGAGCCGCAACGCCCCACCGCAACCCCTGCCGACTGCCGGTGCCGCGTCCGCCGAGGCCGCCGAGGAATCCCCGACGGACGAGGACGACGGTGGCGCGGACGGTGGGTTCGGGTTGGTAGGCGGTGCTGCCGTGGTGGTGCCGACGCAGCGGACCTCGGCCACGTTGTCCGACCAGACCGAGGTGATCCCGTCCGTCCAGCCGGACAGTGACCCGACCAGGGGTGGCACCGTGGCCGGCGCCGTTCCGCCGGCTTCGACAGTCGCCCAGTCGAGCGCGGTCGTGCCGTCGACCGAGCCGGCTCCGGCAACGTGGCTGGCGGCCCCTGGCACCGACCTGGCGGGGTCACCGCCGGCGGCACCTCGGGCGACGCCGCAGCACCACCCCGAGCAGTACCCGGCCCACGATGCGTATCCGACTCACAACCAGTACCCGACTCACGACCAGTACCAAGGCCGGGACCAGTACCCACCCCGGGAGCACCAGCCGATGCAGGTGCCGTACCCGGGTCAGCACTACCACCCGGTGCCGGACGGGTACCGGCCGTCGTACACCGATGAGGGTGGGTCGGCGGGGCGCAACCGGGCGACGCTGATCGGCGCGGCGGTGGCCGCCGGGGTGGCCGTCGTGGCGGTGGTCGGCCTGGGGGCGGTGGTGCTGACCCGTGACGATCCGCCGCCCCCGGGGACCTCGCCGACCGCAACGGCACAGGCACCGGTCGGGCCACCTCCCGGGGACCTGCGACTGCGGGACGACGCGACCACGATCACGCTGACCTGGACGGACCCGTCCGGCGGGGCGGTGCCGTTCATGGTTGCCGCCGGTCGGGCCGGGCAGCCGTTGGGGGTGATGGCCACCGTGGACCCGGGTAAGACGAGCTACACGGTGAACGGGTTGAACTCGCGGGTGGATCACTGCTTCACCGTGTTGGCGGTCTACTCCACCGACAGCTTCGCGACCTCCGGACAGGTCTGTACGACGCGGGAGCGCACCACATCTTCGAGCGGCGGGCCCTCGGGCCGACCGTCGCCGAGCTGAGAAGGGCCGAGCTCAACCGGCCTGAGCTGGGCGTCCATTGCGCACACGCTCGGTATCCACAGGGGTGACGGTGCGGGTTCCCCCGTCACCAGCAGCGCCATATGATGGCACCCGGCTCAGGGGAGGGGTGGTCGCGTTGCGCGCCACCTGCCACGACTCACGGGAGGCAGCCGGCTGTGGCCAGCATCGAAGACGCCGTACGGACCGACGCCCCTCGCTCCCGGTCCCGGCTGCGCGGCGGGCTGGTGACCGTTGGCACGGTGACCGCGCTGTTGGCGGCCATGGGACTGACCGTTCTCGGGCTCGGTGCCGCCGACAACGCGGTGGCGAACTACGACGCGAGTTCGTGGCTGTGGAGCGCGGCGCGTAGCGAACTGGCCCGGGTCAACGGGGTCACCGCGCGGGTGGACACCCGCACCGAGATCCCCGGTGCCGTGCGACACCCGATGCAGATCACCCAGACCGACCGGCTGCTGGTCCTGCGTGACCTGCACACCGGGCAGGTCAGCTCGCTGGACCTGGCCACCCTGCAGCTCACCGCGACCACCCGGACCACCCCCGGCCTGGGTGTGAGTGTCGCTCTGCACGAGGATTCGGCTTTCGTCGTCGACGCCGTGCAGGGCATCGTGCGGCAGCTCGACCCGCGGTCGCTGACCCCGGTCGGCGAGCCGGTGCACTATCCGCCGGGCATCACCGGCGGCACCTTCGACGGTGAGGGGCGGCTGTGGATCGCGGTGCCGAGCCAGGGCACCGTCTCGGCGATCACCGCCGCCACGCTGCCGTCCGCGCCGGCCTCGGCCGCGCCGGCCGGCGCCGGGCTGAGTCCGAAGCAGATCGAGTCGTACGAGGTCGCCGAGGCCAGCCACGAGCTTGTGGTGTCCACCCTGGACGAGGGGGTGGCGGTGCTCGACCGTACGGCCGGGAAGCTGGTGCGGGTCCAGCAGGGCAAGGTCCACCCGACGCCGTTGACGCTCTCCGGTGCGGCGGCGATGCCGACGCGCACCAGCGGGCAGCGGGTCCCGGTCACCGTGCCCGCCGAGCGGCGGGTGCTGGTGGTGGGTGACGGTGGACAGGAGCGGGCGTTCACGGTGCCGGGTGAGGGCGACCGGCTCAGCGCGGCGGTGGCCTGGGCGGACCGGTTCTACTGCGCCGACGAGGCCACCGGCGAGATCTACGCCTTCGACGCGGGTGGCCAGTTGGTCGAGACCATCGCCGGGCGGGCGAACGGGCCGCTTGAGCTTGAGGTGCGGGAAAATCACCTGTTCATCAACTCGCCCGACACGGCGACCGCCCGCGTGGTGGACGACAAGCACCAGGTGCGCGAGGTCGACAAGTACGCAAACGACGTGCTCGGCGGCGACCCGCCGCCGGTCGCCCCGCCGCCGCCCCCGCCGAAGAAGCCCCGGGTGGGCAAGCCGAGCGCGCCGCGCAGTGTCACCGCCGCCGCCGGCAACGCCCAGGCGCGGGTGAGCTGGCGGCCGGCCGCCGCGAACGGCGCCGAGATCATCAAGTACGTGGTGGAGGGTGCCGGTCAGCGTCTCGAGGTGGGCGCCAACCAGCGTGCGGTGGAGGTCAAGGGTCTGACCAACGGTGAGACGTACCGGTTCGCGGTGCACGCCGTCAACGCCAAGGGCGACGGCCCGCCGCGCAGCAGCAACCCGGTGGTCCCGACGGCTGCGGTGCCCGACCCGCCGGCGAGCGTGACCGCCCAGGAGCGGCCGGACGGCACGGTGCTGGTGAAGTGGCCGGCGGCGAACGGGCAGGGCAACACCATCGCGAAGTACGCGGTGACGGCCAGTTCGGCGGGGACGAACGCGCCGGTCGGCGAGTCGACGAAGACGGAGCTGGTGGTGCCCGCCGGTGAGTTGGAGTTCGGCACCCAGTACGCGTTCACCGTCGTGGCGGTGAACGACAAGGGCGCCGGTTCGGCGGCGTCGCCGGTCAGCAACACTGTGGTGCCGTTCGCGGCGCCCGGTGCGCCGCTCGAGCTGCGGGCCGGCACCGTCGCCAACCAGCCGGGTGCGGTGACGGTGCAGTGGGCGCCGGCCGAGGACAACGGCCGCCCGGTGACGAAGTACGTGGTGGACGTCGGTGGGCGGGTCAGCGAGGTTTCCGAAACCCGCACGACCGTCACCGGGCTGGGCAACGGGCAGAACGTGACGGTGAAGGTGAAGGCGGTGAACGAGGCGGGTCCGGGGCCGGAGGCCACCGCCACCGCGCGTACGGTCGCCGAGCCACGGGTCACGGTGACCGGCTCGTCCGCGACGGCGACCGGGGCGACTGTGACGTTCACGGTGGACGCCGGCGGCGGTCAGGCCACCTGCTCGTTGAGCACCACTGGTGAGCCGGCGAAGGCCGGGGCGTGTTCAAGCATCACGATGACGGGTCTGACGCCGGGCACGGCGTACACGTTCACTGTGACGGCCACCAACGCGGCCGGCCAGGGCACGGCCACGAAGGCGCAGGCCACTCCCGCGCTGTACGGGATCGCGACCTGCAACAACGGGACCGGCGCCGACCAGCGCACCTACTGCGACAAGGAGGTCGACGGCCGCAACGGCAACGAGGTCTTCAAGGTCACCAAGCAGGACAACGACCAGCAGGCCGGCTGGGCGAAGCCCGGCACCCGGCTGAAGGCGTACTGCAAGAAGACCGGCGAGGACGTCGACTCCTATGTCTACAACGACCACAAGCGCAGCACCTGGTGGGTGCAGGTCGAGTTCAGCGGAAAGAACTACATTCCCTGGGCCTGGCTCAACCTGGAGGGCGGCGACAACATCAACGTCCTGCCCACCTGCTGAACCACCAGGCAAGGAGCACCGCCGACCGTGAACACCCACGAGCCGCTCACCCAGCCGGAGGTGCAGGGTTTCGCCGCCCTGGCCGCCCGGCTGGCCGAGAACGTCAACGCGGTGGTGCTCGGCAAACCGCAGGTGGTGCGGCTGGCGCTCACCGCGCTCTTCGCGCAGGGTCACGTGCTGCTGGAGGACGTGCCGGGGGTCGGTAAGACGACACTGGCGCGGGCCATCGCGGCCACGGTGAAGGGTCAGTGGCGGCGCATCCAGTTCACGCCCGACCTGCTCCCGTCGGACGTGTCCGGGGTGACCATCTTCAACCAGGCCAGCCGGGACTTCGAGTTTCATCCGGGGCCGGTCTTCGCCAACATCGTCATCGCCGACGAGATCAACCGGGCGTCACCGAAGACCCAGTCGGCGCTGCTGGAGGTGATGGAGGAACGCACCGTCACAGTGGACGGGGTCCGGCATCCGGTGCCGTCGCCGTTCCTGGTGGTGGCCACCCAGAACCCGGTGGAGATGGACGGCACCTACCGGCTGCCCGAGGCGCAACTGGACCGGTTCCTGGTGAAGTTGTCAGTCGGCTACCCGGACGAGGCGGTGGAGGTGGAGGTGCTGCGGGGCGCGACGGTGCGTTCCCCGGAGGCGCTCGCCCCGGTCACCGACACCGCCACCGTCGGGGAGATGGTCCGGATGGCCCGTCGGGTGCACATCGCCGAGCCGCTCTACGCGTACGCGGTCCGGTTGGCCGCCGCGACCCGCACCCACCCGCAGGTGCGGGTCGGGGTCAGTCCTCGGGGTGTGATCGCGTTGACCCGTGCGGCGTGCGCGTACGCGCTCATCGACGGGCGGGGTTGGATCATGCCGGAGGATCTGAAGGCGCTCGTCGAGGCGGTGTTCGCCCACCGGTTGCTGCTGACACCGGATGCCCAGGTGCGTGGGATGACCGCCGCCGAGGTGCTGCGTCAGGCCGTCGCCTCGGTGCCGGTGCCGCTGCCGTCGGGGCAGCCCGCTCCGGTGCAGGGCTGACCGGCAGCTCGATGGGGATCACCGCCCGTGGGATCGGGCTGCTCGTCGCCGCCGTGGTGCTGCTGGGGTCGGGTTTCCGGTTCGCGTACCCCGAGTTGACGTTGCTCGGCGCGGCGGCCGGCGCGGCCGTCGGCTACGCCGCGCTTGTCGCGGCCTGGCGGCCCCGGCTGACGGTGACCCGCCACGCCAATCCGGATCGGGTGGCGCGGGGCGAGCCGGCGAGCATGACGTTGACAGTGCGCAACGCGGGCCGGCTGCGGTCGGCGAACCTGCTGGCCGAGGATCGGTGCGGGGATCGCGGCGTGCCGGTGCCGGTGTTGCGCCTGCGGCCCGGCCGGGACACCGAGGTCCGCTACGACGTGCCGACCCACCGGCGTGGGGTGGTGCCGGTGGGGCCGCTGCGGGTGACCCGGCGTGATCCGCTGGGGTTGGTGGCGTTGGCCCGCCCGTACGGCGCGACGGTGCCGGTCTGGGTGTACCCCAGGGTGCACCCGTTGACGGCGGTCCCGCGCGGCGCGGGGCGCAGCCTGGACGGCCGGGTGGACGGGGTGCCGCACGGCTCGATCACGTTCGACTCGCTGCGGGAGTACGTGGTGGGCGACGAGTTGCGCCGGGTGCACTGGCGGACCAGCGCCCGGGTGGGTGAGCTGATGGTGCGGGAGAACGTGGACACCAGCCTGCCGCACCTGGTCGTGCTGCTGGACAACCGCGCCGCCGCGCACCCGCAGCGGGTGGGTCGGGTGGCGGAGTCGTTCGAGTCGGCGTGCGAGGCGGCGGCGTCGATCGTCACCGCCGCACACCGCGCCGACCTGCCGGTGGTGTTGCTGTTCGCCTGTCCGGAGCCGGCCACGCCGGCCGGGGCGGCCGGGGCAGCCGGGGTGGCCGGGGTGCCGGACGTCGGTTCGGCGCTCGGCCCGTTGGACCGGCTCGCCGCCGCCGAGCTCGCGGATGCCGACGAGGCGGTTCGCGCGGCAACCACCCGGCTGCGCCAGGACCGGCTCGGTGACACGTTGATCTTCCTGACCGGGCCGGGTGGGCGCGACGATCTGGGGCATGTCGGGGCGCTCCGGGGCGCGTACCCGTCGGTGGTGGTGGGGGTGTTCGGCGCGGCCGAGCCGACGCCGCCGGGCGCGGCCGGCCTGGTGGTGGTCGACGCGGCCGACGGCGCACAGTTCGCCGCCGAGTGGGACGGGGTACGCCGGTGGTGACGGACGTCGTGCGGGTGCTGCGGGCGGCGGTGGTCCCGCTGACGCTGATCGGGTTGACCGCGCTCGCCGGGGTGGTGCTGGGCCGGGTGTACGCGGGCAACCTGCTCACCGGGCTGGTCATCGGCGCGGCGGCCGGTTCGGTGCTGGTGAGCGTGGCCGCCCGGCGACTGCCGTCCTGGCTGGTGGCGCCGGTGTCGGTGACCGCGATGGCCGGTTGGACACTGTGGTCGCTGCGGTTGGCCGCCAACCGCGCGGAGCTTCCGGGCGGTCTGCTGGAGGTCACCAGCGACGCCGCGCGCAACGGCATTCCACGGCTGCTGACCGCGATGATCCCGGTGGAGCCCACCCCGGACACGGTGCTGGTTCCGGTGGTCGCCGCCTGGCTGGCCGGGCTGGCCGGCGCGGAGGTAGCGCTGCGCACGGGCAGGGTGCTGCTGGGCTACCTGCCGGCCGCGGGGCTGTATGCCGCCGCCCTCTACGTGGTGGGTCCGAATGCCGCCCCGGCGGTCGGGGCGACAGTGGCGTTCGTCGCGGTCGCGGCGGTTGGCCTGGCGGCCCGCACCGGCGCGACGCCGGCCGCCGCCGATCCGACCACCGAGCTGGCCCCCCGGGTACGCGCGGCGGTGCGGCTGCGGCTGGCCGCCAGCGCGGCGTTCGGGGTGGCGCTTGTGGTCGGACTTGTCGCGCTACTCGGCCCGGTCGTCGCCGCCCAGGTCGACGGGCGGCCGGTGGACCCACGCCGGTACGTGGAGCCGCCGCAGGTGCAGACGCTCGACGAGAACCCGTTGATCCGGATCTCCGGCTGGGCGCTGCACCCGGAGCAGAAGCTGCTCGACGTGAGCACGGAACGCGCCGCTGTCGCCGCGCCGGGGGCCGAGCCGGCCGGTGACGCCGCTGACGTTGTGCGGATCCGGTTGGCGGTGCTCAGCGACTACGACGGGGTGACCTGGCGGGTCGGCGCGACGTACCGCAACGCGGGGCGGATCCTGCCGGCCGCCGCCCCGTCCCGCGACAGCACCGTGCAGACGGTCCGCCAACAGATCACCGTCGCGGAGCTGACCGGTCGGCTGCTGCCCGCGGTGGCGACGCCGCGGGAGGTAAGCGGCGCCCGGGTGGCGTACGACCCGGCGAGCGGGACGTTGATCCGGCCGGAGGGGTTGACGCCGGGGCTGCGGTACGCGGTGACCTCCGCCGAGGAGCGGCCGGACGAGAACCTGTTGGCAAGTGCGAACGTGCCCGCCGGCGAGGAGGTGGCCCGGGTGTTGCGGGTGGCCGACGGGGTGCCCGATCCGATGCGTCGGCTGGCCACGCAGCTCGCCGAGCAGAATGGCGCCCCCTACACCCGGGCGCTGGCGATCGAGCAGTTCCTGGCCGAGCACTACCGGGTGGTGGCGGACGCGCCGAGCGGGCACGCGTACCCGAATCTGGGTTTCTTTCTCTTCGGGCCCCGCGGTGGCGGTGGTCAGGAGGGCACGTCGGAGCAGTTCGCTGCCGCGTTCGCGGTGCTCGGCCGGTTGTCCGGGCTGCCGACCCGGGTGGTGGTGGGTTTTCGGGCTGGCGGGCAGGGGCCGGTGCTTGCCGGTGACGCGTTCGCCTGGCCGGAGGTGCTCTTCGACGGGCTGGGGTGGGTGCCGTTCAACCCGCTGCCGCGCCCGAACGAGGAGCCGAGGCCGGTGGAGGAGGATTTCCGCCCGACACCTGAGGACCCCCCGCCGTCGGAGGCGCCGGCGCCCACAGTGGAGCCGACCGGGTCACCCGAGCCGGTCGCCGCCGGGGAGGGGCCGCCCGGCCGGGGCGGCGTGTCCACTCCGCTGCTCGTCGCCGGGGGCAGCGGTGGGTTGCTGGTGCTGGTGGGGGCGCTGCTGCTGACCCTGTGGGCGATGCGCCGGGCACTCACCCGTGCCCGGCTCGTTGAGGGTGATCCCGGTCAGCGCATCGCCGGTGCGTGGCAGGAGGTCACCGACGCGCTCCGGCTGGCCGGCCGACCGGTCGGGGACGACCTGGCCGCCACCGAGGTGGCCGGGCACGCCCGGGTGGCCCTCGCCGAGGCCCGCGCGAGCGGCGGCACGAGCGGCGACGGTGACGGCCCGTCCGTCGACGAGTTGGCGGCTCTGCTCAACCAGGTGGGGTTCGCCCCCGACGCCGCGGCGGCCGACCAGGCGGCCCGCGCCGCCGAGGTGGCCACCGGTTACGTCGCCAGCCTTCGCTCCGCCCGGCCCTGGTGGCGGCGGCTGCTCTGGTCCGTCCACCCGGCTCCGCTGCGCCGGTCCCGCCGGTCCCCCCGGCCGCCGCGCTGATCAGGAGGCTTGCCTCGCCTTCCGGCTCGTCAGTGACGCAACCGTCCTGAGCACGGCGGACCGGGCGGGTCAGGTGGTCAGGCGGCGGATGAGTTTGCGCATGCCGGCCTGCCAGCCGTCCGGGTCCTCGGCGCGACGGCGGGCGTAGTCGGCGACCTCCGGGTGCGGCAGGATCAGGAAACGTTCCTCGGCCAGCCCGGCGATGGCCGCCTCGGCGACCTGGTCGGGCGTGAGCACCACCCCGGACGCGGCGACCACCCGGGCACCGAGATGACCCTCGACGAGCCCGTCGGCGAGCATCGGAGTGTCCACGCCCTGCGGGCAGAGTGCGCTGACCCGGATGCCCCGGTCCCGGTAGGTGATGGCGAGCCACTCGGCGAACCCCACCGAGGCGTGCTTCGTCGCGGTGTACGCGGCGTCGCCCACCGCGGTGAGGACGCCCGCCGCGGAGCAGGTGTGCAGCAGGTGCCCACCTCCCCGGGCCAGCATCCCGGGCAACACCGCGCGGGCCGAGTAGACGTGCGCGAGCACGTTCACCCGCCACGCCCGGTCCCAGTCGACGTCGTCGACCTCCACTCCCCCGCCGGTGGTCACTCCCGCGTTGGCACAGAACAGGTCGATCCGGCCGTAGCGTTCCTCGGTGTCGGCGACCAGGTCGCGCACCTGCTGTTCGTCGGTGACGTCGAGGGCGATCGGGTGCGCGACCGGGCCGATGCCGTCGGCCACCGCGTCCGCCCCGTCGGCGTCCAGGTCGGCGATCACCACGGCGGCTGCCCCCTCGGCGGCGAAGCGGCGGGACAGTGCCGCCCCGATGCCGCCGGCCCCGCCGGTGACCACCACGATCCGGTCGGTGAGGTTCACGCGGACGCTCCCACCGGCTCGACCCCCAGCTGGGCGATGAGGCTGAGCAGCGCGGGCGCGCCGCCGGCGGTGACCTCCGGGGTGGGCAGCAGCGCCAGGATCGGCACGTCGACGCCGGCGTCGGCGTAGCGGTGCACCTCGGCGCGGCACCGCTGTGGTGTGCCGTGCAGCACCAACGCGTCGACCACGTCGTCGGGCACCGCCGCGTTGGCGCCGCGCCGGTCACCGGCGGCCCACGCCGCCCACATCGGCGCGAGCGCCTCGTCCCGGCCGAGCCAGCGGTGAAACTCGGCGTACGCGCCGACGGTGAGGTAGCTGGTGATGAGCCGGCGGCCCAACGCTCGGGCGTACGCGACGTCCTCGGTGGGACAGACGAAGATCCGGGCGGCGACCTCGAAGCCGGCGCGCCGCTCGCCCAGCTCGGCGAGGGCCCGCGGCACGTCCTCGGCGCTGAGCCAGTTGAGGATGACACCGTCGGCCTCCGCACCGGCAAGCCGGAGCATCCCCGGACGCAGCGCGGCCAGCAGGATCGGTGGCGGCACCGCCGGCGGTTGTTCGAGCGTGAACCGGCGGATGGTGAACGTGTCGTAGGCCTCGTCGACGGTCTTGCCACTGAGCGCGGCGCGCAGGAAGCGCAGCACGTCGCGGGTGCGGCGGAACGGCTCGTCGAACGGCACGGCGTTCCAGTCCCGCACGAGCACCGGTGAGGACGCGCCGATGCCGAGGGTGAACCGGCCCGGTGCGGCCTCGGCCAGCGCCGCCGCGCTCATCGCCAGCAACCCGGGACCCCGGGTGAAGACCGGCGCGATGGCGGTGCCCAGCCGCAACCGCGGTTGCCAGGCCGCGGCGAGCGCCAGCGGGGTGAACGCGTCGGTCCCGGCGACCTCGGACGACCAGACGTCGGTGAACCCGGCCCGGTCGAGGGCCGCGTAGGCCGCGTCGTGGTGCGCCAGGGCGATCCCACCCAACGGCACCGTCATGCCCCATCGATTCGTCACCGACCGATCGTGCCCGTTGACGGGGGCCCCGGGCAAGATCTCCGGCTTGGGCAGAATCGCCGGTTCCCGGCCGCCCGTAACGGCGCGGATGCTACGACTTCGAGGTGGACCGGACCGACGGCGCAGGCCGCTGACCATGGCTTCCAGGGCAGCGGGGCACCTGGAGCCGGCCAAACGCGACCCGGTCCGGGCCACCTTCCTCGAACTCTTCTTCGACCTGGTGTACGTCTTCGCGCTCACCCGGATCTCGGCCCGCGCGTTCGAGGATCTGACCGACGGGCCGGCCCGGGAGCACGCCATGGCGGTGGTCACCGGCTGCGGCAAGACGTTGCTGCTGCTGCTCGCGCTCTGGTCGGTCTGGCAGGGCACCGCCTGGACGACAAGCCGCTACGACCCGTACAAGGTGCCCCTGCAGACCGTGGTGATCACCGCGTTGGTGGGCAGCATGCTGATGGGGGTGGCGATCCCCCGGGCGTTCAGCGAGACCGCGCTGATGTTCGCGGTGGCGTACGTGGTCGCGCAGCTGACCCGGCCGTTGATCCTGTCGATCGCGTTGGGAGCGCATCCGTACCGCCGGTTGAAGGTGCGCATGGCTGTGGTGTTCGCGTTCAGCGGGGTGTTCTGGATCGGTGGCGCACTGCTGGGAACCAACAAGCAGGTGGTGCTCTGGTCGACGGCGCTGGTCATCGAGTACCTGGCCGCCCGCTGCGGCTGGCCGGTGCCGGGGCTGGGTCGCTCGACGGTCTCCAAGTGGGAGATCGCCGGGGAGCACCTGGCCGAGCGGTACCAGCAGTTCTTCCTCGTCGCGCTGGGCGAAACGATCCTGGTGGCGGGTTTCGCGTACAGCATGGGGCCGTACGAGTCGGGGCACGTGTGGGCGTTCGCGCTGGCCCTGGCCACCTCGATCGTGTTGTGGCGGATCTACGTCCAGCGGGCCGGGCGGATCCTGGGCGAGGCGGTGACGAAGGCCCGCCATCCGGCGAACATCGGCCGGTCGGCGGCCGACACCCACCTGCTGATGGTGATCGGCCTCGCCGCCACCGCTATCGGGTACGAGCTGATCATCGAGCATCCGTTGGAGAAGATTCCCGGCGCCTGGTTGGCCATGGTGCTCGGCGGGCCGGCGCTGTTCCTGATCGGCCGGGCCCGCCTGGAGTACGAGGTGTTCGGGCGGATCTCCCCGTCCCGGTGGATCGCGCTCACCGTGCTGGTGGCGGCGTCGGTGCCGCTGCTGTACCTGCCCGGTGTGATCGCGACCGCGGTCGGGGTGGTGGTGTTGGCCGCGGTCGCGGTCGCCGACGCCCGCCGGGCGCGCGGTGCCCCACCGGAGGCCGCCGCGCCGCCGTTCTGAGCAGCCCGGCCCGGCGGTGTCCGGCCCGGTCGGGTCTACTCTCGGCGGGTGACCTTCTCGCTTGTCGCCCGCTCCGCCGACGGTCGTCGGCACGGCGTCGTCGTCGCCAGCAAGTTCCTCGCCGCCGGGGCGTTGGTGCCGGCCGCCGCCGCCGAGGTCGGCGCCCTGGCCACCCAGGCGCACGTCAACCTCGCGTACCGTCCGCAGGGCCTCACCCTGCTGCGTACCGGGGTGGCCCCGGCCGACGTGGTGGCCGGGCTGATCGCCGCGGATCCCGAGCGGGACCACCGCCAGCTCGGCGTGGTGGGCGTCAACGGTTCGGGTGCCAGCTGGACCGGGCCGGCCTGCCACCCGTGGGCGGGCGGGCGTGCCGGCGACGGCTGGGCCGCGCAGGGCAACGTGCTCACCGGCCCGGAGGTCGTCGACGCACTTGGCGAGGCCTGGTTGGCCGGGGCCGCGCTGCCGTTCGCCGAACGGCTGGTCGCCGCGTTGCGGGCCGGCGACGAGGCCGGCGGTGACCGGCGGGGCCGGCAGAGCGCCGGGCTGCTTGTGGTCGAGCGCGGCGGTGGGTACGGCGGCACCAGCGACGTGCTCGTCGACCTCCGGGTGGACGACCACCCGGACCCGGTCGCCGAGCTGGGTCGTCTGCTCGCGGTGCACACCATGCTGTTCAGCCGGCCCGACCCGGCCACCCTGCTCGACCTGAGCGGCGCGGTCGCCGACGAGGTGGCGGCGTTGCTCACCGCGCTGGGCCATCCGGTGACCGACGGCGGCACCGAAGCGGCGTTGGTCTCCTGGGCGGGGTTGGAGAACCTGGAGGAGCGGCTGGTGCCGGGCCGGATCGACCCGGTGGTGCTGACCCACCTGCGCGGCGTCGCCCCGCACGTCCCCGCGCCCCGCGCCGCGAGCTGACCTCCACCGACCAGCGGCGCGCGGTCAGCTGCCGAAGGCGAGCCAGCGGAAGCCGGCGGCGTCGATCGCGGACCGTTCCGCGGCGGTGAGCGCCGCCCGTCCGGTGGTCTTGCGGATCACTGTCAGCCGGTCCCAGCGCAACCCGACCGGCGTCGGTCGTCCCCCGCTGAGCAGGTCGGCGATCACCTCGGCCGCCGGCGGGGTGAGCCAGGGCGGCCGGCCCAGCGCGGCGGCCAGGTCCAGGCCGTGCACGCCCACCTCGACGACCCGGGTCCGCAGGAACTCGGTGACGGTCATCGCGTCGCCGTGTCGGGTCCGGACGACGCGATCGGGTGGCGCGGCGTCGACCGCGGCGTCGGTGGCCCGCCAGGCGCGGTCCAACTCGGTCGCCAGAGCCGCCCGGTCCACCTGCGACGCGTCGCGGCGGCCTCCGGCGATCCGGTCGGCGTCGACAGGCGGGGTGAACTTCGCCCGGCCGAAGTAACCGGCGGCGTCGACCTCGGCGCGGGGTGGGGCCGGCGCGGCGAGCATGTCGGCAAGCCGGCCGACTCCGGTCCGCACGTGCGCGATCAACTCTTCGACCGTCCACGGTGGGCAACCGGTGGGCCGGTCCAGGTCGGCGTCGACGAGGTCGGCGAGGATCTCGGTGAGCTGCGCGCACTCCGCGGCGAACGCCGCGCGGACCGCGTCCATCGGCCGGGTCAGCCCTTGACCCTGGGCACCAGCCGGTGCACGACGGTGAGCACCAACGCCATCACCACCGCCATCGTGCCGGCGATCCCGGCGGCGCTGCCCGCGTACCCGACGAACAGGGGCTGACGGCTCAGCTCGTCCGGGCCGGTGTCGCGCAGGTCGACAAGCCAGGTGAGGGAGAACCCGCAGACCACCAGTGCGAGCACCCCGCCGACTCCGAGCACCAACGCGGCGGTCCGGTGCGCGTCGCCGCGGGCGACCTCGGCCTGCTCCCGCTGGGTGATCAACAGGACCAGCCCGGCCACCGCGGCCCAGACACCCACCACCAGGTACGCGGCGATCGCGTCGCTGGGCCGGTGCCAGCCCGCGGAGAGCGTGGCGACTCCGGCGATGGCGGCGTAGGCCGCGGCGAGGTAGGCGCCGACGGCCCGCACCTTGGCCGGCAACACGAGCACCAGTGCGACAGCCACCGCGGCGGCCACAGTGGTGTGCCCGCTGGGCAGGCTGTTGCCCACCGCCGCGCGCTCGGGATCGACACCGTAGTCGGGCCGGATCAGCGCGTACTTCAGGAGTTGGGTCGACACGTTCGCCCCGGCGATCAGGAGGGTCGCGGTGATCGCCAGGGCGATCCGGCCCCGGATCAGCGCGATGAACCCGATCATCGCGGTGGCGACCAACAGCGAGACCACCGACATCGCGTTGAGGATCCGGTCGACGGGACCCTCGATGGTGTCCTGCCCGATCCGGTTGCCGGTGAGGGCGACGGTGTCCACCCACTGGCCGATCTCGGTGTGCACGGCCACCCGCCACACGGCGAGGAAGGCAGCCGCCTGGACAAGGGCCAGTACGACCAACCAGACCGCGGTCCAACCCCGTGCCGTCGCGCGCATCCGCACACCGTAGCGGCCGGTGCCGGCCGGCCGAGCGGTGGCCCGCCGCCCGCCGGGGGTTACGTTGTGCCGGAGGTGAGGAGGCGGCGGTGGGCGGAGCATCGGCGTACGACAGGGACCCGGCCGCACCCGCGCCGGACCAGCGCGGGGACCCGAACGGGCGGGCCCGAACCGAGTCGCTGGCAGACCTGTTGGGCGGGCGGGGCGGTGCCGTCGACGCCACCCTGCCACCGCTCGCGTTCGCGGCGGGTTGGTTGCTCGGCGGCGAGTCGCTGTGGGGTGGGATCGGCGCGGCGCTGGCCGTGGGCGCGCTGGTGGCCGGCGTACGGCTGCGTCGGGGTGACCGGCCGCGTTCGGTGCTTGTCGGTCTGCTGGCCGTCTGCGTCGCGGCGCTGATCGCGGTGCGCACCGGCCGGGCCGAGGACTTCTTCCTCATTCAGGTGCTGTCCAACGCCGCGAGTGCGCTCGCCTGGGCGGTCAGCATCGTGGTGCGCTGGCCACTGCTCGGCGTGTTGGTCGGCGGGGTGTTGGGCCAGCGCACCCGGTGGCGGCGCGATCGGGCGCTGCTGCGCGGCTACGGCCGGGCCAGTTGGGTGTGGACCGCTACCTACCTGCTGCGGCTTGCGGTGTTCGTGCCGCTCTACCTGGGTGGGCAGGTGCTCGCGCTTGTGGTGGCCCGGGTGGCGCTGACCTGGCCGCTCGTCGCCGCGGCGCTGGCGCTGAGTTGGGTGGTGTTGCGGCGGTCGTTGCCGGCCGGGCACCCGGGTCTGCGTCATCCGCTGGGCGGAGAGCCGTCGCGACCGCCGGGATGAATCGGGGCGGTGGCGGCCAAGAAAGTGGAGAGGCCGCCACGGGGGGAGCGGCCTCTCCGGTGACGTACGTTACTCCGTTGCGGACCTCTGCGTGATCCCGTGACGGCCCGAATTTCTGGGCTTTTTCGCGGTGGGCTCCAGTCCGGGCGGTGGGGTGGGCCAGCCGATCCGCTGCGTCGGCCAGATGGCCAGCCCACCCCGGCCTGACCGTGGGTGTCAGGCCGTCCGCCGGCCAGGGTCCGACGTTCCGCGGACCCTGGGCCGGATCCCGGGGTGGGCGGTCCACGCCACCCACCCCGGGTCGTCGTCAGCCGTTCGGGAACAGGCTGCCGTAGTCGGCGTACGCCATCGCGACGTCCGCCTGTGCCCAGAACCGGTGGTAGTTGAACTCGGGCTCCGCACCACCGTTGAGGTACGCCTGGACCTTGGGCCAGTCCGGGTCGTTCTTGTAGAAGGAACGGATGTCGAGGAAGCTCTTGCCGGCGGCGATGGCGTCGCCGTTCGGCATCTTCCCGGTCCAGCCCGACGGCACGTAGAGGCCCTGGCCGGTGGACGCGTTGTAGACGTCGTCGAAGCGCCGGTAGTCGCCACGCTTCTCGGTGGTGGAGACACCCTTGGCGTCGCTGGCGGCCGACAGCGCGTCGAGCAGACCCTTGGCGGTGGTCTTGGCCGCCGCGTTGCCCGACTTGGCCGCGTAGGCGATAAGGGTCCGGGCGTAGGCGGCGGCGACGCCGACGTCCTGGCCCTTGCTGATCACCTCGACGTGCAGGTTGGTGTTGGGTTGCGGGCTGGACGGGTTCCAGGTGGTCGGCTGACCGGTCCACGCCATGTCCGACGGGATCGACCAGTTGGTGCCGACAGTGGTGTTGGCGATGGCCCACGGCACCCACTTGTCCAGCAGCGCCTTGGCCTTCGCGTTACCGGTCTGCAGGTACAGCTCGGCGATCCGCTGCATCGACCAGGCCTGCATGCCGAACCACTGGTTCGACGGCGGGTCGTTGTAGACCGGGTCGACGTCGTAGAACATGCCGTAGAAGGTGCTGGTGCCCGACGGCGGCTGGGCGTAACTGCCGTCCCAGCTGTTGGTGGCGCCACCGGCGATGCCACCCTCGGACGACTGGAGCCAGGTGTAGAACTCCAGCTGCCGTTCGAAGCTCTTGGTCCAGTCGGAGACCGCTGTCGCCGACTGCGGCTTGAGCTCCGGGGTGTTGGTGAGCGCCCAGGCCGCGAACGGGTTCTGGTAGCCGAAGTGGTTGTGGCTGGAGCCGATCCGCCAGGACCAGTTCTGGCTGGTGTCGTACGCGCCACCCCAGGCGTAGTACCAGGACAGCAGGTAGTGCGCGGAGTCCCGGCCGCTGCCGGCGGGGCAGGTGCTGGCCCCGACGCAGTTGCCGATCTTCTTGAAGTACTTGTCGAACATCGCGTACCGCAGGTAGTCGCCCATCTTGGCGGCCTTGGTGATGGTGGCCGCGACGTCGGCCTGCTTGTTCTGCGCCTTGGCCCAGGTCAGCGCCCAGTACGCGGCCTGCACGGCGCGGGCGTCGGCGTCCGGGGCGTTCGTGTACTTCCACTGCTTGGCGGGGGCGCCGGTGTCCTTGACGAACAGGTCGAGGTAGCCGTACTGACCGCCGTGCTTGAAGGTGTCGCAGGAGGGCTGCGGGATGGTCTCCCACACCGACTCCTGGGTGCCCCGCTGGAAGGTGTTGATGTACGCCGGCTTGGTGGTGCCGTCACCGCAGTGACCGAAGCCGTAGGTGTTGTCGACGTCCATCAGCCAGTGCATGCCGTAGATGTCGCCGGTGCCGTAGGTGGACTGCAGCTCCGAGCGGAGCGGGTCCTGCCCGACCGAGATGTTCGGGTTCAACGCCGAGGGGTACTGGCTGGGCAGGTTGTACTCCGCGGCGTACTGCGGGGTGCCGGCGGAGGCCGCGGTGGGCTGGTCGGCGTGCGACGGGATGATGTACTTCTCCATCACCGTCCAGGCGTTGTTGAACGGCGCCCAGTTCTGGGTGACCCGCCCGTAGTTGGCCTCCAGCCAGAGCCAGAAGCTGAACGCCTCCGAGGTGGTCTCGTGCCCGTGGTCGGGCGCCTCGACGATGAGCGTCTCCACCGAGTGGTACGGCACGCCCTCGGGGCTGAAGTAGCCCGAGTTCTTGATCTTGCCGTACTGCTCCAGGAACTTCGCGATGTAGGTGTTGTCGCCGCCGGGGGTGTCGTTGTCGATCTCGGTGGCGGTGACCGCCAGCGAGGCGAGGCCGGTGGCGGCGGCGGTGATGGTGGCGGCGCCACCGACGGTGTCGGTGTCCTCAGCCGCGGCGACAGTGACGGTGACCCCGGTGCTCCAGTTGCTCGGGGTCAGCGTGGTGCTGGTCGGCGAGACCGTGATGTCCGGGTCGCCGCTGGGGGTGAGGGTGACCGGCACGCTTGCCGTCGGCGCGGCGCTGAGCTTGAGGTTGAACGTGGAGCTGCCACCCTCGCTGACGCTCACCGCGGACGGCGTGGCGACAAGTGTCGGGCCGCTGGCGGCGCCGACGGTGAACGCCTTCTCGGCGACCCCGATGCCGTTGGCGTTGTCGTACGCCTTGGCCTGGACGGTGTAGTTGCCGGCCGGCAGGTCCTCCTGGGTGTACGCGTACGGGGCGGAGGTGTCGGTGTTGATCAGCAGGCCGTTGCGGTAGAACTCGACCTTGCTGATCGTCCCGTCCGGGTCACTGGCGGTGGCGGTCAGCGGTACGTCTGCCGGCGCGGTGAACGGCCCACTCGGCAGGTCGAGGGAGACCGTCGGCGGCTGGTTGGCCGGGGTGCCGTTGCAGGGGGTGCCGTTGAGCGTGAACGAGGTGGGCTTCGGGTTGCTGCCCGTGTGGGAGCCGTTGAAGCCGATGGTGGTGGAGGCGCCGGTGCCGAGGTTGCCGTTGTACGACTCGTTTGTCGCGGTGACCTCACTGCCGGACTGGCTGAACCGGGCCGACCAGCCCTGGGTGACCCGCTGGCCACTGTTCGGGAAGGTCCACTTGAGTGTCCAGTTGCTCACCGCGTCGCCCAGGTTCTTGATCGTCACGTTGGCGGTGAAGCCGGTGTTCCAGTCGTTGGTCGCGTAGACCACGTCGCAGGCGGGCGCGGCCTGTGCGGCGCCGGCGGGCAGGGTCACCCCGCCAGCGGCGAGCGCGGCGGCAGCGATGATCGCCACTCGACGGCGTCTTGCCAGTTGTCTCATGTGCGCGGTGTCTCCTCGGACCAGGCCGGGACGGTCCCCGGCGAAGGCGCCTGCCCGCGAGGGTGGTGGTCCGCGGGAGATTCGAGGCGCCGGGAAGGTGGTCTCCCCCGGGCCCGGCCGGGGTAGGGCGGTGCGGCCCGCACGGGAGGGGGTCCCGCCGGCTGCGTTCGGGTGACCGTGACCGGAATCGTGCTGCCGGCTGCCCTCGGTGAACCCGCGCTCACGCGATGTGGCTCCTGTCGCGTTGAATCGACAGTCTGCCATGGAAGCGCTCCCACAACAAGCGCAGACGCCGCTCGTTCAGCTCGTTGTTTCGATCTCGTTTTGGGTCTTTCACAAAGCCGTGACGGGCGTTACAGTCGCAACATCGGTCGATGGGAGCGCTTCCATCGACAAGGTTCCAACAAGAAGATCGCTGGGGTCGTTCCTGACGGGCCCGGCGAGCCAACCCGAGGGCCGACGACGGGCCAGCCCGGACGCCGTCGTCAGCCATCGTCCCGCCTTACGGAGGGAGGTGGAACCAGAGCCACTCGCGTGGCCCGGCTCCCGCGCGACACGCACGGCAGGACCCAAATTCCGCCCGTGTGTGTGCAGTTACGGTGGGGACGGGGGTTGCCCTCCCCCGTCCCCACACTAAACCCCCGTACACGATGGGAAAAGAGGCCGACGGGACAGGCGCACCGCGCCGCCCGGCGGCCTCGTTCGCTGTCTGGGGCCCTCACCCGCCTCGACCCGCCATCGCCGGCCGCCGTGTCGGTCGAAGGACCGGGTCGGCCGCCCCTGGCCTATTCTGGGAGCGCTCCCGAATCTCGGCGGTGGCCCCGTATCCATGAGGAGAATCCATGTCGATACCTACCGGGCCTACCGGCCCACTGCGCTTCCCCGACAACTTCGGTTGGGGCGCGGCCACCTCGGCCTACCAGATCGAGGGCGCCGCGAAGGAGGACGGGCGCGGTGAGTCCGTCTGGGACACCTTCAGCCGCGTGCCGGGCAGCACCCGCAACGGCGACACCGGCGACGTGGCCGCCGACCACTACCACCGCTACGCCGAGGACCTCGACCTCATGCGCGACCTCGGGCTGCGCAGCTACCGCTTCTCCATCTCCTGGCCACGCATCCAGCCCGACGGCAGCGGCCTGCCCAACCAGCGCGGGCTCGACTTCTACCGCCGACTCATCGACGGCCTGCACGAGCGCGGCATCGCCCCGATGGCCACCCTGTTCCACTGGGACCTCCCGCAGGCGCTGCAGGACGACGGCGGCTGGGAGTCGCGCGACACCGCCCACCGCTTCGCCGACTACGCCGACGTGGTCTTCCGCGCCCTCGGCGACCGGGTGCCGGCGTGGCTCACCATCAACGAGCCGAAGACCGTGGTGCAGAACGGCTACCTCACCGGCCACCACGCCCCGGGCCGGCAGGACCCGGACGCCGCCTACCTGGTCGCCCACCACCTGCAGCTCGCGCACGGGCTCGCCGTCGCGACGCTGCGGGCCAGCGGCAGCGACAGCCGGATCGGCCCCGCGCTCAACCTGCACCCCTGCTACCCCGCCGACGACTCCGCGCAGGCCGCCGCCGCCGCCCACCTCTACGACGGCTACGAGAACCGCCTCTACCTCGACTCCCTGCTCAGGGGCAGCTACCCGGAGGACCTGCTGGCCGACCTGGGGCCGCAGAGCCGGATGGTCCAGGGCATCCGCGACGGCGACCTGAAGATCATCTCAGCGCCGGTCGACCTGCTGGCCGTGCAGTACTACACCCCGATCTACGTCACCGGCGACGGCGGCACCGTCCGCCGCTGGTCGACCTCGGTGGCCGAGTGGCAGCAGATCTACCCCGAGGGGATGTACGACCTGCTGACCCGGGTCACCCGCGACTACGGCCCGATCCCGCTCACCATCACCGAGAACGGCCTGCCCACCCCGGACACGCTGGCGGCGGACGACACAGTCCACGACGCAGGCCGGATCAGCTTCCTGCGCGACCACCTCACCGCCGTGCACCGGGCCATCGCCGCCGGGGTGCCCCTGGAGAGCTTCCACGTCTGGTCGCTGCTTGACAACTTCGAGTGGGACGCGGGATACGACCAGCGCTGGGGGCTCGTCTACGTGGACTACCCGACCCAGCGGCGGGTGCTCAAGAGCAGCGCCACCTGGTACCGCTCCGTCATCACCGACGGCGGCTTCTGAACGGGCCGCCACCCGGAATGCCGGGCCCGGACGGCTCGGCTCGGGTGAGCTGCGGACCGTCCGGGTCCCGGTCAGGCGGGTCAGCGGGGCAGCGCCTGCTGCAACTCCGCGCGCAGCGCCGGGGTGAGCATCTCCCCCGCCTGCTTGGCCAGCCGGGCCATCTCGTAGCCGACCACGCCGATGTCCGCGTCCCCCGCGGCGAGCGTGGCCAGGATCGAACCGTCGCGGATCTGCATCACCAGGAAGTAGCCGCGGCCCATCTCGACAACGGTCTGCTTGACGACATCCCCGTCGAACATCTGCGCCGCGCCAGCCGTGATGCTCATCAGCCCGGAGGTCACCGCCGCGAGCTTGTCCGCGTTGTCACGGGGCAGGTGATCGGAGATCGCCACCAGCAGCCCGTCCGAGGAGACCACCACCGCGTGTGCCACGCCCGGCACCCGGTCCGCGAACGCGCTCACCAGCCAGCTCAGGTCACGCGCCTCCTGGCTCAACGTCGTCACTGTCGTCGTCCCCTTTCGTCGTACCCCCCGGACGGTGGCACGGGTATCTCGGTGGTGTCCTCGGCCTCGGCCCGCCGCACCCCGCTGTAGAGCCGGGTGAGCATGCCGCCGACCGCTTCCGGGTCCGGGTCGACGCGGTTCGGCGGTGAGGTCGGTTGTGCCGTGCGGGTGACCGCACTCAACTGCGCCATCGGCACCCGCACCGGCAGACCCCGCTCGGTCGTGCCGCCGGTCACCGGCACGGTCGGGGGCATCGCCGGTGCGGGCGCCGCCGGCCCGGACGGACCCTGACGCGACCACCAGCCCCCACCGTTGCCGCGGGCGGCGGCCGGGGTGAGCACATCCTCGGCGCGCATCGGCGTCGGCCGGCCCTGACGCGGCACCGTCACCTCCGGCCGTCGGCCCGCCACCGGCAGGTCCCTGGCGCCGAAGCCCGGCCCCGGGGCACCTGCCTCCCGGGCGTCCCCGAGTTGTGCGGCCATTGCCCGCACGGCGCTCGTCGCCAGCATCCGGGCCGGCGCGGGTGGGTCCAGCTCCACAGCGCCCGCCGGAGCCAGCAGCATCGCCGGCAACGCGAGCCGGGCGACCAGGCCGCCGTGGCCGCCGTCGAGGCGCACGGCGACGCCCAGCCGGGCGGCCAGGTGGCTGACCACGAACAGGCCCATCCGTTCCACCGCGGCGACATCCGCGGCCGGGGGGCTGGCCAGCACCGCGTTCGCCTCGGCCAGCGCGGCCGGGCTCATGCCGAGACCACTGTCGACGATCTCGATGAGCGCGGTCGCGGCGTCGACCCGGGCGGTCACCACCACCATTGTCTCCGGGCGGGAGAAGGCAGTGGCGTTCTCCAGCAGCTCGGCCAACAGGTGTACCAGTTCGCCGACGGCGTGGCCCACCACGTACACGTCGGCCACCGACTCGATGCGAATGCGCTGGTACTGCTCGATCTCCGCGGCGGCGGCGAGCAGCATCGAACCGATGCCGACCGGCCGGTTCCACCGCCGGGTCGAATCGGTGCCGGCGAGCACCAGCAGACTCTCGTCGTTACGACGCATGCGAGCGGCCAGGTGATCCAGCTTGAACAGGTTCTCCAACTGGTCCGGGTCGCTCTCCTCACGCTCCAGGTCGTCAAGCAGCTCCAGTTGGCGCTCCACGAGCACCTGGCTGCGCCGGGCCAGGTTGACGAACATCGCGTTGACGTTGCGCCGCATGAGCGCCTGCTCGACGGCGACGGTGACCGCGCTGCGGTGCACCGCCACGAACGCCTCGGCCAGCTCACCGATCTCGTCGAGCGAGCGGACCACCGCCGGGGGGACGTCGATGCTGGGCACCCCACCGGTGACGGACTTCAGGCGGTCCAGTGCGTCCGGCAGCTCGACCTGCGCGATCCGCAGCGCCTGACTACGCAGCAAACGCATCGAACGGGCCACCGACCGCCCGACGAGCAACGAGATCAGCAGCGCGACGAGCAGCACCGCGACGACTCCGCCGACGACCAGCAGCGTGGTCCGTAGCTGACCGTTGCTGGCGTCTTCGGCCTGCCGCACGGCGTCGTCAAGCACCCCCGCCTCAAGCTGGCGCAGCAGGTCCTGGCGCTGCTGGCTGGCCGCCCACCACTGCTCCGACGGCAGCACCTCCGGCGCCGCGTCGCCACTCGGCAGGCTGCGTTCCTCAAGCCGCGTGGCGACCAGGAACGCCGGGATCACCGTCGTCTCGTCGTAGCGGCGGATCTGGTCGTTTGTCGCGGCCACCCGGAACGCACCGAGCGCGGTCAGCTGTTGGGTACGCAGATCCGCGAGGAGCACCCGGTCCTCGGTGCCGTATCCGCCGGCCCGGCCGGCGGCGTAGAGCTGGGCCCGGATCCGGGAGGACAGCTCCTTGACCCGGGCCAACTGCACGTAGCGCAGGACCGCGTCGTTCAACGCGGGCTGACCCTGACCAGGGGTGGGCTCGGCGAGCAGGTCGAGCATCGCGCCGACCGCCCGGAAGTAGTTGCTCAGGATCGTGTCGCTGCTGAGCACCGCCGGGGGGATCGCCGGCCGGATGTCGACGACCTGGTCGTACGCCTCCAACGCCTCCGAGTAGGCGAATCGCCAGGACGCGTCAGCGTCCGCGAGCGGGTCGGCGGCCCGACGCAGAGCCTCGACGGCCCGGTCGGTCGCCGCCTGCAACGGCCGCAGGTTGTTCACCGCGGTCTCCCGGTCGCCGCCCCTGCGCAGCTCACCCAGCTCCCCCGCCGAGCGGTCCCGCTCCTGCTGGAGCTGGTGCACCACAGTGGTGATCTGCCGGCCGATGCCGACCTGGCGGGAGAAGTCGTTCAACGCTGTCGTCCGCCCCACCAGAGCGCTGGTCTGCACGCCGGCGAGCACCAGGAACGCCAGCGACGGCACCATCAGCACTGTCGCGAGCTTGGTGTTGATCCGCCAGTCCCGCATCCGCAACGGTGACCGGCGTCGATGCGGCACAACTCGGACGTCGAAGCGACGTCGGCGGTGGTTCGACACCGCGCCGTTCGACGGGTCGGAACCCACCGCCACCCTGCCTCCTCGGTCGTGCCGCGTCCACCGCGGCCCGGGGAGCGCGGTCCATCCAACCAGGCTCGGGAGCGCTGTCAACGGCCCGGGCGACGCGAAGGTTCAGGAAGGATACTGCGGGTGGGAACGTCCTGCCGTGGTCGGCATGACCAGCTCATCCGTCCGGCCGATGTCGGCGAGCTCGATCGCGTGTCCGAAGCGACCCAACGCCACGAGGGCCGCACCGGTGGCCCCGATCTCCGGGTTGCGCTGGTGCGACACCGGTCGCGGTGCCAGCGCGGCGGCGAAGGCCTGCCGCCACCACACCGAGGCGGCCACCGCACCCCCGCCAAGCACCACACCGACAGGTTTGTCGATTGTGGACTCCAGCACCGTGAGGTCCTCGGCGACCAGCTCGCACAGCCCCTGCATCAGCCCGGCCAGGATGTCGACGGCGGTGGTGCTGAAGCTGAGGTTACGCAGCTGCCCGCTGCCCGCCGGGGCCAGACCGGGCGGCCGGTCGCCACCGAAGCGGGGGTCGGCCGGTCGCCCACCGCCCACCGGCACCAGCGCCAACGCCGCGTCCAGCTCAGCCCCCTGGGGCAACCGCAGCTCCCGGTTCGCCCAGGCGAACAGGTTGCCGCCGCAGGCGTACGCCGCGCCGGTGACCACGTGGTCGTGGTCGACCCGGTAGCGCCAGAGTCGCTCGGGAAGCCGGGGCATCGGTTCGCCGGCCGGGATCCGCTGCATCAACCGCACGGCCGCCGAGGTGCCCACGGTGACCGCGGCGCGGCTCGGATCGACGCAACCCGAGCCGACGTTCGACGCCCCACCGTCGCCCACCGGTGGTGACCAC
>NZ_JBEZEY010000027.1:0-105072 GCF_040649135.1 Micromonospora sp. NPDC049047 | reverse complement strand
TCTGCGCCCGCTCAACGGACGACAACCTCTGCCCCGGCATGACCCCTCATCCTGACGAGAATCCACCCCGTTGCAACAACCACTTGAGCCCAAGGCTCGCCGATGACCCGGTTTCCTTGAACGCGAGTCGATCAACCGTTCCGCCCCGACGCGATGGCCACGGGGTGCCCGTTCTCCCTGCCAGCGGCGAGTCGGGCGGCATCGTTTCGCGTCGACCGCGCCCGGGTAGCACCCTTGGGGCAGGTGAGGTGCGCCGACCCGGGGGAGGACCGATGCAGAGCCGACTGCGGGTGCAGGGCCACCCGATCCAACCGATGCTCGTGACGTTCCCGCTCGGGCTCTTCGTGAGCGCCGCCGTCTTCGACCTGACCGACGTCATCGGTGGCCCGGCGTTCCTCGGTGAGGTCGGCTACTGGACGGCTGTCGCCGCACTCGTCGCTGCCGGGCTGACCGCGGTGGCCGGCATGGTCGACCTGTGGGACGTGCCGGGTGACCGCACCCGCCGCACCGCTGTCGCCTTCAATCTGGTGAACACCGTGATGGCCGCCATGTTCCTGCTCACCTGCCTGGTCCGGTCGCACTCCCCGCAACGTGGAGCGTCAGCCGCGATCCTGATCACCGAGCTTGTCGCGTTGGCTGTCGGCGGGGTCGGCGTGCACCTGGGCGCCCGGCTGATGCGCCAGTTCGACACCGGCCGCGCCGAGGCCGGCGGCCTGGAAACGCTGGCCGGCTCCACTGTCGAGATGTCCCGCCCCCGGCCCTGACCCGAGCGCGCCGAGCGCGCCACCGGGCCGTCCGCGCGCGCCGAGCGCGCCACCGGGCCGTCCGCGCGCGCCGAGCGCACCACCGGGCCGTCCCCGCGCGCCGAGCGCACCACCGGGCCGTCCGCGATCCGGCCGCCAGGCCGGCGCCGGGACGGCCGAGCCGCCTATCATCCGCGGATGACGTCTGATCTGGATACCCTCCCGAAGATCGGTGCGCCCGCGACGCGGGCCCTGCACGGTGCCGGCTACACCACCCTGCGCCAACTCGCCGGCGTCGCCCGATCGGACCTGGCCAGACTGCATGGCATGGGGCCGAAGGCGCTCGCCACCCTCCAGGCCGCCCTCGAAGAGCATCAGCTGGGGCTCGGCTGAGATCTGCGAGCGGGACCGCAGCCGTACCACCCGGTCACCGGTCCACCCCAACCTGCTTCGGCAGGGCCCATCTCGCCCGGCCGGCGGGCAAATGGGTTGCCGGCCGGGCGATCGGCCGACAAGGCTGGTCGCCGTGCATGCCACGGATGACGTCGAGGAGTTGATCGCGCAGGGAGCCGCCGCGCCGGTCGACGGTTGGGGCTTCGGCTGGCTCGCCGGCCGGGCCACCGAGGAGCGCCCACCCTGGGGGTACGCGCGGCTGGTCGCCGACCGGATGGCCCGCGTCGACGCGGCGCTGGACGTGGACACCGGTGGTGGGGAGGTGCTCGCCGAGGTGCCGCGGCCACCGAGGCTGCTGGCGGCCACCGAGGGGTGGCCGCCGAACGTCGAGGTCGCCCGGCGGACCCTGCGGCGGGTGGGCGCGACGGTGGTGGCGGTCGCCCAGGACGGGCCGTTGCCGTTCCGCGACGCCTCCTTCGATCTGGTGGTCAGCCGGCATCCGGTGCGTACCGACTGGGCGCAGACGGCGCGGGTGCTGCGGCCGGGCGGCACGTTCCTGTCGCAGCAGATCGGGGCGGGCACCATGCGGGAGTTGAGTGAGGCGATCCTCGGTCCGCTGCCCCCGCCGGCCGAGCGGCACCCCGAGCACGCGGTGGCCGCCGCCGAGGCCGCCGGCCTGCGGGTGGTCGAGCTGCGGCGGGCCACCCTGCGCGCGACCTTCGCCGACGTCGGGGCGGTGGTGTGGTTTCTCCGCAAGGTGATCTGGACGGTGCCCGGGTTCACCGTCGACCGCTACCGCGAACAACTGCGCGCCCTGCACCACCGGATCGTCAGCGAGGGCCCGTTCGTGGCCCACGCCCAGCGTTTCCTCATCGAGGCCACCCGCCCTCGTTGACGAGTGTGGCCCGCCGCGCCTCAGTGCCGGTGGGCCCGGTGGTGGGTGGCCAGGATGTCGGCGCCGAAGTCGCTGGCGGGGCGGCGCAGCACTGTGTGCGCGTGGTTGCCGTCCGCTGTGGTGTTGTCGTACTCGATGAGCAGGTCGTCGCCCTGGACGCGGTAGTAGTGCCGCTGCCCGGGGTGGGTGGGGCCGGCCCAGGCGAAGTGCAGTTGGCCGGCGTCCAGCCGGGCCGCCTCGCGGATCGCCAACTCGGGCGGCAACCGGTCCAGGTAGACCGCGACCACCTGGTCGAGCAGGGCGCGGCCGGTCGGCCCCAGCCGGGCCGCCGACACGCCGAGCGGTTCCAGCGGCCCGTCGACCCGCCCACGGGTGGCGCTGATGATGTCCGCCGGGGCCTCGTCGGCGATGATCGCGGCATCCCGCTCGGCCGGCCCCAGCGCGTCGAGCAGGGCCCGGGCCAGGTCCTCCTCGACGCCCAGCGGGCGGGAGACCGGGCGGCCGGCGTACCGGACCGCCGCCGGGTTGGCGCCGAAGAAGATCGGCGCGGGGGAGACCTGGTCGTCCACCACCGTCATGTTCACCGACAGATGGTGTCCTTCCAGCCGCCACGCCCAGCGGTCGTCACGCGCCGGATCGCCGAAGACGGCCACCCAGTAGTCACCGCTGTGCCGCCCTCGCTGCCAGTCCTCGGCCCGGTCAAGCACCTCCTCCAGCGCGATGATCGCCATCGCCTGCGCGTACGCCGAGGGGCTGAGCGCGGTGGCCAGCAGCCGGTGTGCGGCCTTGCGGCCGGCGATGTCGAGCGCGGCGAGGCAGACGCCGGGGCGGGGGCGGGGGCGGTATTCCAGCCACCGTCGGTTCGACTCGTCGTCGAACGGGTGTACGGCGCTGTCGCGGGCCGTGGGGTTGAGCGCGGCCAGCAGCGCGGTGGCGGCGGTGCGCATCTGCTCGGGCAGGGGATCTTCCACCGACCCTGTATACCGGCCGGTCGCCGTCGGTGTCAGCCGGTGCGCAGCAGCCGCGTCATCTCCGGCAGGTCGAAGAACGCCGCGGTGTCCAGGGCCGACGGGTTACCGTGGGCCGGGTCGGCGCCGGCGGCGAGCAGCGCGCGGACCGCCTCGGTGTTGCTGCGGAAGACAGCGGCGGCCAGCGCGGTCTGACCGCGGTCGTTGGCCCGGGAGTGGTCGGCGCCGCGACTGAGCAGGGCGGCCACGGTGTCTGGGTGGGCGTGGTAGGCAGCCAGGATCAGCAGCGTGTCGCCCTTGTCGTTGGTGAGGTTGACGGGCAGGCCGGCGTCGACCTGCGCGGCCAGTTCCTCGGTGGAACCGGCCCGGGCCAGGTCGAACATCCGGTGCGCGAACGCCAGCGTCTCGGCGTCGAGGTGGTCGGTCACCGGTTCAGGTTAGTCGCCACGATCCTGATAGGTTGCTCGGCCGGCGTGCTGGGGGAGGGTCCGATGGCGGAGACGGTGTACGTGGGCAACGCGGGTGTCGACGGCGCCGCGGACGCCGGTTGGCTGCTGGGGCACTTCGTGCCGCCGGGCGAGATCCGGCACAGCAGCGAGGTCGAGGTGAAGTGGGGTGTGCATCCGCCCGGGCAGGCCCGGTCGCGGTGGGCCACCGGAGAACGGCGCACCACCCTGCTGGTCCTCGTCGAGGGGTGTTTCCGGGTGGAGTTGCCGGACCGGACGGTCCGGCTGGCGGCGCCCGGCGACTACGTGGTGTGGGGCCGGGGGGTGGACCACTCCTGGTTCTCCGAACGCGCGTCGGTGGTGCTCACCGTGCGGTGGCCCTCGGTGCCGGGTTACCGGGTGGACCCGCCGGTGCTGCGCTGATCGTCGAGGGCGGGGACGGCGTCCCACCAGACGGTATTACCTACTAAACCTATAGGCTTTACCGTCTAGAGTACGAGGGCACCCCGCCGAACGACCCGCGAGGAACCGCCATGACGCACCACCGCCCGGAGCCCGACCTGCGTACCATCGCCGCGCGGTGGGCCGACCCGGCCGGCTGGCCGGTCGCGTTGCGCTACGACCCGGCCGAGCGTTGGTACGCACGCCTGCACGGCGGCGACGACCATGAGGTGTGGGCCCTGAGCTGGCTGCCCGGACAGGGCACCGACCTGCACGACCACGGTGGCTCCGCCGGAGCGTTCCGGGTCGTCGCCGGCGCGCTCACCGAGCAGACGGTGAGCGCCGGTCGGCTGCGCCCCCGGCTGCTGCCCACCGGCGCGGTGCGCCGCTTCGGCGCCCGCCACGTGCACCAGGTGACCAACCAGGGGCCGGTGCCGGCGGTGAGCGTGCACGTCTACCGGCCGGCCCTGCTGCGGATGACCCGCTATCACCTCGTCGACGGCCGACTGCGGGTCGCCGAGGTCGCCGAGGCCGGCCGGTCCTGGTGAGCGGCCCGCCACGATCCATACCCGTCACCGGAAGGAACCCATGATGCAGCTGACCGCCGAGCACTGCCCGGCCCCGGTGCCGCCGCCGGGCGCTCGGGGCATCGACGAGATCCTGGCCGCCGCGCGTGCCCGCCTCGACCGACTGGACCCGGAGCGGGCGCACCTGGCGTACCGGGCCGGGGCGCTGCTCGTCGACATTCGACCGGCCGCGCAGCGGGCCGCGCACGGCATGGTGCCGGGCTCGCTCGTGGTCGAGCGCAACGTGCTCGAGTGGCGCTTCGACCCGCGCTGTCCGGCCCGCCTGCCGCAGGCGGTCGACTACGACGTGCCGGTGGTGATCCTCTGCCAGGAGGGCTACACCTCGTCGCTGGCCGCCGCCGCCCTGCAGGACCTCGGACTGCACCGGGCCACCGACGTGGCGGGTGGGTTCGCGGCCTGGCGGATCGCCGGTCTGCCAGCCCTCGGCCCGACGCCGCTGCACCGCACCACCGCTCCCGCGCCCCCGGTCGACACCGGGCGAGCGCGTCGCTGACCGTCCCGCCGTAGCGGGCGTACCGCCACCCAGGAGGCACCATGTCCGTCGTCGCCATCCCCACGCGCCGTCACCCCGGGCTGCGCCCCGCCCGGCCGCGCACCGCACCGACCCTGACCATCACCGTCGACCTCGTCCCCGGGCCGCTGAGCCCGCGGCTTGCCCGACTGGTCCAGCTGCTCGGTGAGCTGGCCGAGTCGGGGGAGGGCCAACCGGGTGCCGTCGAGGACGTCGCGGCGGGGCCGCGACCGGTTCCGCCCATCGCCGAGTTGCCCGCCGACGTGGAGCACGTCCACATCCTGGCCGGCTCGCGGCTGGTCCGCCGTGGCGGCCAGGTCGTCCCGCTGACCCGCATCGAGTACGAGTTGCTGCTGTTCCTGGCCGAGCGGCCGCGCCGGGTCTTCACCCGCCCGCAGTTGTTGTCCAGCGTCTGGGGTTACCAGCACGCCGTGGCCCGGACCGTTGACGTGCACGTCCGCCGGCTCCGCGCCAAGCTCCCCGGCGCGGAGCTGATCACCACCGTCTACGGTGTCGGCTACCGGCTGGCCGACGATGCGGGGATCAGCGTGGACCACGATCGCTGAGCCCTCACTCCGGCGATCCGGCGAGGCCGCACCGAACGGGACGGGGACCCCCGTATCGGGGCATCTGGCGGGCTCTGCTGTAATCATCTGACCTCACACGCAGAGCGAGCACGTGGCTCCGATGTGTAAGTCAATTGTCACAGTCATGCAACGCGGCCGCCTCTTGACCCTCGCCCAAGCGCCGGGAAACATCGATGAAGCGGCGTCCCGGGCCGTGGGGAGATACCCGGATCAGCCCAAGGAGGACCATGTCGGTCAGCCCTGCCTCGCCGCGCGCCGGATGGCATACGTCCCAACCTCCGGTGCCCGGTCGACCTCCCGGCGGCCAGCGTCGCCCGGCCAACACCGCCGCGCCCGTGCTCACCGTGACGCTGTCCATCCCGCTGGCCTGCGAGGAGTCGTTGACCCCGGCGGCACGTCGGCTGCTCGAAGCCGCCCGCGAGATGCTCGAGCGGGGGGAGGGCGTGATCGTCGGCGCGGTCCCGGCCGAGCGCCGCCCCGAGCAGACGTCCTCCAACCGAGCGTCGACCCGCGCGCTCAGCCCGACCATCCCGGCCCTGCACATCCTCGCGTCGTCGCGCTCGGTGCTGCGCGACGACGAGCCACTGCCGCTGACCCGGCTGGAGTTCGACCTGCTGCTGCACCTTGTCGCCCACCCGCGCCGAGTGTTCACCAGGCTGCAACTACTCAACGCCGTCTGGGGCTACGAGCACGCCGGCGTACGCACCGTCGACGTGCACGTGCGTCGGCTGCGCGGCAAGGTGGGCGTCGACGTGCCCCTGGTCACCACGGTCTACGGAGTGGGCTACCGGTTGGCCGACGACGCCCGGGTCACGATCGACCGCACCGGCTGACCGGCGGCACCGCCCCGCCCGGCGCGGGGCAGGATGGTCCGGTGCGCATCCGCCCCATCTCGCCCGACCTGCTCGTCGACGAGCTGACCGGCCGGCTGGCCGCCGCCGCGACACGCGCCGCGACCGACGCCGCCGGGCCCGCGCGACTGCGGGTGGCGGTGGACGGCCCACCCGCCGCGGGCGTCGACGACCTGGCCGCCGCGCTCGTCGACCCACTGCGCGCCCGGGGTCATCCGGTGCTGCACGTCCGGGCCACCGACTTCCTCCGCCCCGCGTCGCTGCGCTTCGAGTTGGGCCGCACCAACCCGGACTCCTTCTACGAGAACTGGGTCGACGAGGCCGGACTGCGTCGCGAGGTGCTCGACCCGGCCGGTCCGGGTGGTACCGGGCGACTGCTCCCGTCGCTCTGGGACGCCGACGCCGACCGCGCCAGCCGCGCCCGCTACGTCCACCTGCCACCCGGAGGCGTCGTCCTGGTCAGCGGCCCGCTGCTGCTCGGCGGCGGCCTGCCCTTCGACGTCACCGTCCACCTTCAGCTGTCCCCGGCGGCGCTGCGCCGGCGTACCGAAGCTGCCCAGCAATGGGCGCTGCCGGCCTTCGACAGGTACGCCGAGGAGGTCGTTCCGGCGAGCTTCGCCGACGTGGTGGTCCGCGCCGACGACCCCCGCCACCCGGCGCTCGTGCAGCCCGACGAGGACGCCTGAAAACCGTCGAGATCGTCGGTTTGCTCGGCTCGTCGGGTGGGTACTCGCCCGGCTCACAGCGCGCGGGTGATCGCCCGCGCACCAGACGCGACAGTGACCGGGGCACCACGCCGCCGGCAGCCGGTTCACCGAGAGCCAAGGCCCAGGAAAGGCAGGCAGCGATGCTCGTCCACGACACGGTCGGTACGACCCGTCCCCAGGCGGAGATCGACCAGATCCGGCAGTCCCTGCAGGCGCGCTACGACGAGCTGACCGCCGAGTACGACCAGGCCGTGCTCCAGAGTCAGGTGCTGCGACTGGTGGAGGTCGGTGACACCGCCGGCGACGACCAGGCCGACAGTGGCACCAAGACCGCCGAGCGGGACACCGCGCAGTCGCTGCTGCGCACCATCCTCGACCGCCGCGCCCAGTATGAGCACGCCCTCGGCCGGCTCGAGGAGGGCACCTACGGCTGGTGCGAGGGGTGCGCGGCGGCGATCCCGGTGGAGCGGCTGGAGATCTTCCCGGCGGCCACCACCTGTGTGTCCTGCAAGCAGACCCGTGAACGGCGGGCGGCCTGAGCGACGCCAGCGGTTGCCGGTCGGTTCAGCACGCGATGGACTGCACCCATGGGTGACATCCTGGTGGGCACCGCGTCCTGGACCGACCGCACCTTGCTCGACTCGGGGTGGTACCCGCAGACCGCGGACACCCCGGAGAAAAGGCTGGCCTACTACGCCCGGAAGTTTCCGCTCGTCGAAGTGGACGCCACCTACTACTCCCCACCCGCCGAGGCGACCGCGAGGCTGTGGGCCGAGCGCACCCCGGCGGGCTTCACCTTCAACATCAAGGCGTTCAGCCTACTGACCGGACACCCCACCCGGGTCAGCGCGCTCTACAAGGACCTGCGACCGGAGACCGACAAGAAGAACGTCTACCCCGACGATCTACCCGCCCAGGCGTACGAGGAGGTCTGGACGCGGTTCCTGTCCGCGCTGGACCCGCTCGTCGAGGCGGGCAAGCTGGGCGCGCTGCTGTTCCAGTTCCCGCCCTGGTTCACCATCAAGCGGGCCAACAAGGAGTACCTGCTGGAGGTGGCCAAGCGCTGCGCGCCGCTGCGCCCGGTCTACGAGTTCCGGCACGCCTCCTGGTTCGACGGCGACAACGCCGACGAGACCCTCACCTTCCTGCGCGAGCACAACCTGCCGTACGTGTGCGTGGACATGCCGCAGGGTCACCGCTCGTCGCTGCCCCCGGTGCTGGCCGCCACAGCGGACCTCGCGGTCGTGCGTTTCCACGGCCACAGCGACAAGTGGACAAGCAAGGACATCCACGAGAAGTTCGGCTACCACTACTCCAAGCGGGAGCTGGCCGACTGGGCGCCGAAGCTGCGCGAGTTGGCCGACCAGGCCGGCCAGACCCACGTGTTGATGAACAACTGCTACCGCGACTACGCGCAGACAAACGCGACGACCCTGGCCGGGTTGCTCGGCGCGGACTGAGAGGTCGCCGCGGTCACCACTCACCCGACCGGGGTGAGGTCGGGTCACCCGGGCCGCCGGCAGGGTGGACGCGGTGGGTGCGGCCACCGGGTCGGTGGCCGCCGCCGGAGACGACACGGAGGTGACGGGGGATGACGGTTCGAGTGGTGACGGATCGGCGGCGTGGAGCCGTCCTGCACGTGGTCGGCACACCCGACGACGCCCGGCGCGCCCCGCAGGGCAGCCCGGTGCGGGCCCGACGCGGCCCGGTGGGGCCGCCACGTCGCACCGACGACCGACGGTGGGACAACACGGAACGGGGGGCCACCGATGGCTGACGCGATGATCTCAGCGTTCGAATCCTCGCTGGACAAGACGAACCTGATCCTGAAGGACATCGAGGACGCCTACGGTTGGCCGAAGGATCGGCGCAACCAGTCGTACGCGGCGCTGCGCACGGTGTTGCACCTGTTGCGCGACCGGCTGCCGGTGGACGAGAGCGTGGAGTTCGCCCAGCAGTTGCCGGTGCTCGTGCGGGGCATCTACTTCGACGGGTGGGTCCCGTCGGACGTGCCGATCAAGCTCAACCGGGACGACTTCCTCTACGAGGTCCGCCAGGGCTTCCCGTACGACGCGGAGGGCGGCCCGGAACGGGTGACGCAGGTGGTGCTCGACACTCTGCGCCGACACGTCACGCAGGGCGAATGGCAGGACGTGAAGGACACCATGCCGGCCGACCTGGCCACCATGATGCCGTGACGACCTGATCCGCGCCGGAGCCCGCCCGACGACCCCGTCGGGCGGGCTCAGTCGCCGGTGGGGTCCGCCTCGGCGGCGGTCGGCACCCGGGACACCGGCTGCCCGACCCGCCGGGCCTCCGCCGCGAACGCGACAGCGTCCACGATCGCCGCGCCGCCCGGGTCGTTGTTGAAGTACACGTACGCCGGTTCGTCCGCGCCGAACGTGTCGTCCAGCCGGTGCGCCCAGGACCGCAGCGCCGCGCGACCGTAGCGGGGCCAGGGTCGGGCCCGGCCCTCGTGCAGCCGCAGGTAGCCGAAGTCGGTGGTGCGCCAGAGCGGCGCGACGGGTCGTCCGAGCCGGTCCGCCCAGACCAGGGCCGCCCGACGCCGTTCCAGCACCGCCCGGGTGGCGTCGGTCCACCAGGAGGGGTGTCGGGGCTCCACCGCGACCCGCACGTCCGCCGGGAACAGCCGCAGGGTGGCGTCGAGCGCCGCCACGTCCACCCGCAGGTTCGGCGGCAGTTGCAGCAGCACCGGGCCGAGCCGGTCACCGAGCGCGGTGGCCCGACCCAGGAACCGGGCCACCGGCTCGGCCGGGTCACGCAACCGTTTGATGTGGGTGAGATAGCGGCTCATCTTCACCGCAACGCAGAAGTCCGCGGGCGTCCGGGCCCGCCAGGCGGCGAAGGTGTCCCGCTCCGGCAGCCGGTAGAAGGCGTTGTTGACCTCCACCGTGGCGAAGCCCTCGGCGAAGTGCTCCAGCCAGAGCCGCTGCGGCAACCGCTGCGGATAGAAGCGGCCCCGCCAGTCCCGGTACTGCCAGCCGGACGTACCCACCAGGATCACCGTCCCATCGTGACACTGCCGCCGGTGAACCGCCCGTCTCGCCCCGCTTCGACGTCTACGGTGAGGGTTAGAGAAGATCGCGCGTGGGGTACCACCCGCAGCACGACGAACCCCGGCGTACGGCGGGGCGGCACACCCGAGGGAGTACCGATGGCACTCAACGACGACGACATGCAGACCAGCGGCGGCGGCGGCCTGGAGGGCCCGGCCGACGGTGGCGCGACCCCCGGTCACCAGGACGGTGGCGCGGACGGTGGCGCGGAGGGCCCGGCCGACGGTGGCGCGACCCCCGGTCAGCACGACGGTGGCGCGGACGGTGGCGCGGAGGGCCCGGCCGACGGTGGCGCGACCCCCGGTCAGCACGACGGTGGCGCGGACGGTGGCGCGGAAGGCCCGGCCGACGGCGGTGCGACGCCGGGTCAGCAGGACGGTGGCGCCGACGGCAGCGCGCGGTAGCGGCACATCATGACGCACCTCGACCCGCCGGGCGGCCACGGCCGCCCGGCGGTTCCGTCCGCATCCGCCGCCGCCGCGCTGGCCCGTTGCGTCTCTGTCGAACCGGCCAAGTTCGCCGCCGCGCACTGGGGCCACACGCCGCTGCTGTCGCGCGCCGCCGAGCTGCCCGACCCGGCCGGCTTCACCGACCTGCTCAGCCCCGCCGACGCCGATGAGCTGCTGAGCCGGCGGGGTCTGCGTACCCCGTTCCTGCGGGTCGCCAAGGACGGCCAGTTGGTGCCGGCGGCGCGCTTCACCGGCGGTGGCGGCGCCGGCGCCGAGATCGGCGACCAGGTGCTCGACGAGCGGGTCCTGGAGCAGTACGCCGCCGGCGCGACCCTGGTGTTGCAGGGTCTGCACCGGATCTGGCCACCGCTCGTCGACTTCGCCCGTGATTTGGGGCTGGCGCTCAACCAGCCGCTACAGGTCAACGCCTACCTCACCCCGACCGGCAGTCAGGGCTTCGCCACCCACTACGACACCCACGACGTGTTCGTCCTGCAGGTCGACGGCCGCAAACACTGGCGGATCCACCCACCGGTGCTGCCCGACCCGCTGGAGAAGCAGCAGTGGGGTGGACGGGCCGACGAGGTCGGGGCGACAGCGCAGGGCCCCGCCGCGCTGGACGTGGTGCTCGCCCCCGGCGACGCCCTCTACCTGCCCCGGGGCTGGCTGCACAGCGCGCAGGCGCAGGACGCCAGCTCGCTGCACCTGACCGTGGGCATCCGGGCACTCACCCGCTACGCCCTGGTCGAGGAGTTGCTCGCGCTGGCCGCCGAGGACCAGCGGCTGCGGGCGACCCTACCGTTCGGCACCGACGTCGCCGACCCCGACGACATCGAGCCGGAGCTGACCGAGACGGTGGAGGCCCTGCGCGACTGGCTGCTGCGCGCCGACCCGGGCGCGGTCGCCGCGCGTCTGCGTCAGCGGGCCTGGCCGGCGGCCCGCCCGGCACCCATCCGACCGCTCGCCCAGGCCGACGCGTTGGCCGCGCTGGACGCCGACACCCGGGTCACCCTGCGGCCGGGCCTGCGCTGGCAGTTGGTGCCGCACGGGTCGGACACGGTGGCGCTGCGGCTGTTCGACCGGACCATCACCCTGCCGGTGAGCTGCGAGGCCGCGGTCCGTGCCCTGCTCAGCGGCGCGGTCGCCCGGGTCGGCGACCTGCCCGGCCTGCCCGACGACGCCGACCGGGTCACCCTGACCCGCCGGCTCCTGCGCGAGGCCGTCCTGATCCCGGCCTGAGCTACCCGGCGGTGACCGCGACCAGCTCGATCCGGAGCGTGTTCGTGATCTCGTCGGTCAGCTCGCCCTCCGCGCCGACCGAGATCGTGCCCTGGTCGGTGACGCCGAAGACGAGTTCGACGCTGGCGGTCCGCAACACCAGCGGGTCGTCACCGCCGCTGCCGGCGGCGACCACCGCGCGGATCGTGGTGATCGCGTCCACCAGGGCCGCCGCGACCCCGCTGTGCCGCAGCTCGTGCCGATCCGAGAGATCCTCGGCGACGAGCGTGATGTCGATCGTGTGGGTCTGCTGGTGGGAGCGGTTGCCGCCCACCTTGACCTTCCAGCCGATCACCGGGACCCGGAAGTCCACGCCACCGCCGGCCTTCGTGGTGACGACCGCGCTCAGGATCAGCTGAACGGAGGCGACCCGCAGGTCGCGGCCCTCGTCGGCGGTGGAGATGCCGGCCTGCTCCACCGCGGACTTCACCGCCGACACCAGCTCCTCGACGGGCACGCTGTAGTCGGTCACGTCCATGCCACACCATCCTTGCGCACGAGTTGGGCAGCCGACCGGTCAGGCGGCCTTGGCGAACGGGTCGCCGTACACGGTGTAGGCCAGCCAGGTCGGGTCGAGCGGGTCGTCCTGCTGTTCGACCCGGGCGGCGAGGGCCGCCGCGCCGAGTGTGGCGCCGTCGGCGAGGGACCGGTAGAACGCGGTGGCGAAGCGCGCCGAACTGTCCGAGCGCACCGCCCAGAGCGTCCCGACGAAAGCGCCAGCACCGGACGACATGAACTGCTGCGCCCAGCCGAGCATGCTGGTGTACGTCGGCGCCACGCCCGCGCTTCGGCACGCGTTGATGAACACCAGCGGGCTGGTCTCCGCCAGCAGTTTCCGGGCGCAGGCGTCGGCGAGCAGGAATGGTTTGAACCGGCCATCGTCCATCTCGATGAACGAGCCGTCCGACGAGAAGGTGTTGTGGCAGGCGAAGTGTGTCGCGCCCAGCCCACCAGATCTGATCAACGCAAGCAGCGCGTCCGCACTGGTGATCGGTTTGTGCTCGGCCGCGCCGAGGATCGCCCGGATGGCGGCGACCTCCTCGTACGCCCCGGTCGGCGCCTTCGGCGGCACCACGAAGTGCGGGTTGCGCAGGCCGACCTTCGCGGTGCGGTGCTGCCCGTAGGTGCGGCGGACCACGGGGACCTGCTCGACCAGGAAACCGGCGTCGCGCTGGTCGCTGAGCGGGTAGAGCAACTCCCACGGGACCACGTCGTGGTCGGTGGCGATCGTGAAGGCGCTCATGTCGGCGCCGACCTGCCAGAACTGGTCGCGCACGTCGGCCGGCACCAGCTCCGACCACAGCTGGATGCCCGTCGACCTGATGACCTCGCGAATCATCGTCGCGCTGTAGCGGGAACCACCACCGGCCAACTGCTGCATCTCCCGGATGGCGTTCTCCACCGCGACGTCAGGTGTGGTCGTGGCCGACGCGACGACCGGGGCGAACAGCGCCGCGTCGGAGCGCAGCTGGAAGGTGTACCGGCCCCCGTCGACCCGGACCTCCATGGTGACCTCGCCCGGCCGTGCCCGCGGGGCACCCATCGGCGCCGTCTTCGGCTGGCCGGGGCGGAACGTCCCACCGTCCGCGACCAAGACCTCGACCGAAACCTCGGTGAGGAAGGTGCCGCCCGCCCAGGTGGTCACGTCGACGCGATGCAGACCAGGAGTACGAGCCCCGAAGCCGAACCGGATCGGATCCGGATCGATGCCGGGCTTGACCAGGACGGTCTGCTGGAGCGGACCCTCGGCGTGCAGGCCGGCGGGCGCGTGGACGGTCACGGTGACAGGTGTGCCGGCGTCGGCGACGAGGAAATTCGGCATCGGCGCCACCACGGCGTCTGGATGGACGGATCGACCCTCGGTGACGAGCCGAACCTCGACGCTCAGGTCCTGCCCGGCCGGGACCCGAGCGGGCGCCCGGACCACCAGCTGCCGGTCTGACCTCGGAACGGTTTTCGAGGAGGGGGGTCTCGCCCGCCTTGCCGGCGGTTCTACCCGCTTGGGCCTATCGCTTCCCGTCGTGCCGGGCCAGGTCGGGGTTACGGGCCGGCTCCCCTTAGGCGCGGAGCCTACGTCCACTACGCGTGTTGACGGTTCGTCCTCGCGGCGGAGCGGATAAGGCGCGCGATACCACTCGCGTGTTGACGGGTGGATCAGGTAGCAGGAGACGCGGGAGAGCGTGATACCGCCGGTGGCGAGTGTGTCTCGAGCGAGCCGTGTGCCGATGGCCGCCGCCGCAGCATCGCCCTGGTCAACGGTGAACTGTCGACTGATCGGCCGGCAGGTGTCCAGCAGGAAGCCACGCAGCTGAGCGACGGCATCCGGGTCCGGATGGCGGACGACCTCCGCCACGTCAGTCACCCGGAAGTCGACTGTGAACCACGCATCGAAGTAGTCCGCATTTATCGTGGCCAGCCGGACGTCGAGTGAGACGTCGTGCCCGCTGGTGTCCACCTCGTATCGGGTGGAGTACCTGGTGTGGATCCCCGACCCTGTCAGTAGGTCATTCTCGGGGACCTCCAGGTCACCCTGGCGGGTCAGGTAGACGACAGTCGCCTCCGGGTGCGCGCGGGGCGGCATGTCAACGTGCACCGGCTCCTCGCTGAGGACCAAAGGGATCACCGGCCTGGACGCTCTGAGCCGCGTGCCGAAATTCTCCGCGAAGCTGTCGACCCGACTGTTGATCCAGCGTTGGCCGAGGAGCAGGCTGAGCCGCTCCCGGTGTGTCCGACGCGATTGGAGCGCCCCCAGCGCCCTGGAAAACGCCGCAACGTCCGGTAGTTCAGCATCGTCCACCAGCACCGCGATAATTTGGACCGTCAGCTCGTAGGCCGTCTCGATCTCGCGGTGAATGAGCTTCTGGAGGTCCTGCGACGGATCCCGCAGCACGCTGAGAAACTGCGGTCCGATCACGACGATCAGCGCCGCCGAGGCGGACAGGCGACGCCGAAGATCGGCGGTGGTCTCGACCACGCTCGGATCGCCGCGCCTGATGTTGTCGTCGCCGACGCGGGCAGTCAGCGTGTCGACGAACAGACGCGCGGCGACGCTCTCACCGTCGGTGTGGTAACTCAGGGAGAAGCTCACCATCCCGCCCACGATATCGAAGATCGCGCTCTGATTTTCGCCGCGTCGATGGTCGGTTTCTCGACAGCCTCAGTGGACTGATCGTCAGCGGCCGAGGGTCAGCAGCAGCGCGGTGGTCAGCAGGCCCGCGCCGAGCACCACGGTGATCGGCCGGGGGCCGAGCACCGCGTGCCGACGGTCGGCCAGCACCCGCGCCGGCACCAGCCCGACGAACGGCCCGAACAGGGTCACCACCAGCGCCAGCACCGGCATGCCCACCGCCAGGTCGCCGCCGTACCCGACGCCCAACGCCCGCGCCCCGGCCCCCAGGGCGTACGCGAGCATCGCGCCGGCCACCCCGCAGAGCGCCAGCAGCGGGTTGACCGAACCCGGCAGCTCACCCGGCTGCCCGGCCCGGTCGAGCAGGTCCCGGGCCCGGGTGAGCAGCAGCACCGCGTCGGTGGCCCCGTCGCCGCTCGCCGGGGCGGGCGGGCCGCCGAGACGACGGGCGCCCAGGCGGGCGCGTACCTGCTGCCACAGGTGCGCCACCTCGGCGTCGACCCGTTCCTGCTGCTCGCGCGCCTCGACGAGGGCCACCTCGGCGTCCTGGACCTGCTCGGTGGCGTCGGCGACGGCCCGTTCGGCAGCGGCGCACTGCCGCTCGTACCAGCTGTGTGCCTCGGCGCGCTGCTCACCCACCCGCGCGGTCAGCTCGGCCAGCCGCCGCAACTGCGCCGCGTACGTCTCACTGGCCACTGGTTCGTTCATCGCGACGGTCCATAAGGGATGATCACCTGTCCGGTGCGGTGGACAGCCCGGTCGAAGAAGAGCCCTCGCCAGGGGCGGGGATACCAGTCCGGGCCGCCGGTGCCCGGGTAGAGCGAGGAACCCAGCTCCCCGCCGTGCGCGTCAAGCGCCACCCAGGCGCCGATCTGGTCGGTGCGGGCAGCGGGCCCGCCGAGGTCGGCGCGCATCCGGGCCACTCCCCGCCACCAGGCCAGCACGTGCGTCCGTCGTTCCGGCCCGTCGTGCAGGATCCGGCGCAGCTGCTCCAGGCCGGTGCTTCGACCCACCCGGGCGGCGAGCGCGCCGGCCGCCGCGTCGACAGCGAACAGCAGCAGGTAGTGCGGGGTACCCGGGCCGGTCAACCCGTCGGCTGTCTCGGCCATCAGCTCGCCCACCGTCTCCTCGTCGTACCAGGCGGCGTCGTCGGCCAGGTCGTCGTAGAGGGCCCGGGCCATCGGGTCGGCGTCCGCGTCGAGGCAGGCGATGGAGAACCGGGCGGTGCCGGGCGGGTGCTGGCGGGCCAGTGACCGGGCCGCCGCGTCCAGCACCGCGCACGCCTCGTCCACCCGGGTGCCCAGCACCGCGAGGTTGCGCCCCGGGGCGCGGGGCAGTCGCAGCGCCGCCGAGCGGGACTGCACGTCGATGATCTCGCCGAGCAGGGCCACCGGGCTGCGCGGCACGCTCCCGTCCGCGGGCGCGGTGAGCGCCCGGAAGTCCGGGGCGTCCGCCAGCCGGGGGATCGCGTCGCCGTCGAAGAGTCGGGCCGGTGCCGCGTCGGGCGGCCGCATCCGCCACAGCCGGTGCTGCAACCCGCTCCACGTCTCCCAGTCGCTTGCCGACGGGATGCGGGCGACCTCGTTGCCCTCCACCATGCCCGACTCGGCGTTGACCACCGCGTGCCAGCGAGGCAGCGACTGCGCCGCGTCGTTGCGTTCGGCGAGGATCCGCAGCGCCTTGGGTAGCGCGATACGCAGGGTGAACTGGGCGACGAGCGCCGGGCGACCCCACAGCGCCTCGATGCCGCGCACGTCCTGCGAGGCGAGCACCAGGTGGATGCCCTGCGACCGGCCGCGCCGGGCCAGGTCCTCCAGCAGGTCGGCGGCCTCCCGGGCGACCACGTCGCGACCGGCCAGCAGCATCTGGAACTCGTCGACCACGGCGACGATCCGGGGCCAGTGCCCGGTCGGGTCGACCGCCCGCAGCTCGGCCAGCTTGGTGGCCTCGTGCTTCTTGGCCGCGTCGGCCCGCCGGCGCAGCTCCTCGGCGAGGAACCGCAACAGCGCCAGGCCGAACTCCCGGTCGGTGTTCACGTTGATGCCGACCAGACGCATGTGCGGCAACCAACTCGGGTCACGCCGGCCCTGCGCGAACCGCGCGAACGACACCCCCTCCTTGAAGTCCAGCAGGTAGAACTCCAACTCGGCGGGGGAGTAGCGGGCGGCCAGCGCGCCGATCCACGCGAAGATCAGGTTGGTCTTGCCGGTGCCGGACGGCCCACCGATCAGCGCGTGCGGCGGGTAGTCGCCCAACGTCAGCCGAACCGGGCGGCCCTGCGGTCCCTCACCGATAGGTGCGGTCAACCCGTCGGCGGAGTCCTCCCGCCACATCAGCTCGGGCGGGGGCAGCAGGTCCGCGAACGGCGTCGGCGGCGGGCCCGCGTTCACCTGGGCGGCGATCTCCCGGCAGGTATCGGTGACAAGCGTCGGCGGCGGCGGCGGATCCAACCGCACCGGCAGCCCGGCCGACCCGCCGACCCGGGCACCCGAGGCCTCGGCCACCACCCGGGTCACCGTCGGGTCCTCCGGCACCGGCACACCGTGCACCACCAGGTGCACCCCGCAGGCCGCGCCGGCGCGTACCACCCGGTCCAGTTGGCCGCGCTCGTGCCGGTTCAGCTCGTCGCCGCCGAGCAGCACCGCCACCCGCCACGGTTCGGGTCGTCGGCCGGTCGCCGCGGCCAGCTCGCGCAGCGAGGCGTACTCGCCGGCGAGCACCGTCTCGTTGATCCGGCGGATCTGCTCCACCAGGTCGTCGAGCAGTGCGCCAAGCCCGCCGGGGCCGACGAAGGTGAGCAGCCCCGCCGTGCCCAGCGGCGCGAACCCGGCCAGGCCGCCACCAAGCTGTTCCGGGTCGTACCCGACAAGCCGTACCGCCCCCGGTTCGGCGCGGCCGGCGGCCCGCAGCAGCAACGCCGACACCACCGCGTCGCAGCCGGCCCGATCGTCTCCGGAGAGGTGGACGTGGCCGGCGTCCAGGAGCGGCACCAGCGCCGGCACCGGGTCGACGCCGTCGATCCGGACGGTGCCGACCCGCAGCGCGCCGGGCGGTTCCGCCCGCCGGGTCGGTGTCGGCGTCCACCGGGCCCAGTCGGCCCCCGCGCAGCCGGGCGCCTCCTGCCGGGCCGCCTCGGCAGCCCTGCGGGCCAGCTCGGCGATCCGGGTGGAGTAGCGGGCGTCGATCTCGGCGATGCGTCGGTCCCGCTGGGCGCCCACCCGCTCCGGTACGGCGGCCGCCGCCCGCTGGACCCGGGCCAGCCGTTCCCGCCCGGAGGTCAGCTCCGCCTGGGCGGCGGACAGCTGGGTACGGGTGGCGCCCAACGCCTCGGCCAGGGTGTCCCGGATCCGCCGGGCCAGTTGACCACGCCGGTCAGCCATCGGAGCCCCGGCGAGTCGGGGCGTCCCGCCACGGGCTGCCCGAGCGTGCCGGCAGCCCGCCGGAGCGCTGTCCACCCGTATCCGCCGGCCGTCGGACCGCACCAGCGGGGCGCACACCCAACTGGCCCGTGCCGCCCGACGGGCCCGTGCGGCCCGACTGGCCCGTGCCGCCCGACTGGCCCGTGCCGCCCGACTGGCTCGTGCCGCCCGACTGGCCCGTGCCGCCTGGTCGGGCCGTGCCGGCGGGCAGGTCCCGGCCGAGGCGGGCGAGCAGCAACCCGGTCGCCACACCGGCGGTCACCGCGGAGTCGGCGGCGTGCGGTGGCTCGCCGGTGGCGCGCGGCGGCGGCATCCGGCACACCCGGGTCAGCAGTGTCTCCAGCACCGGCGGCGGCAGCCCGGGCAGCAGGTCGCGGACCCGCCCGTCCAGCTCCCCGCGCAGTCGAGGGAGGTCGGCGGCGCGCGGCGGATGCCCGAGCAGCTCACCGGCAAGCTCGCGCAGCAGGGGCGGCGCCAGCGCCGCCATACCCAGCCCCACGTCGGCCGGGGCCCGGCGCAGATCCTTGCGGAGCCGGTCCCGGTCGCCGGAGCGGACACCACCCACCACCCGGCGCAGCAACTCCTGGGAGTCGTCCACCCGCTCGTCGGGTTCGTCGTCGGTGCTCTCGCGTCCGCCGGTCAGCTCGGCCACCCGCACCGACCACCAGCGGCTCATGCGGACCTGCTCGGCCGGCTCCGGCGCGACAGCGGTGGGCCCTGCGGACGGCGGCGTGTCGTGTCGGGGAGCGCGTTGCTCGGGGCGGGGCGCCGGGCCGCCGTCTGCGCCCAGCCCGATCGCCGCCAGGTACGCCGAGAGTTGCTCCTGTGCCACCCGCAACGCGTAGCCGGCGCTCTCGGCATGCTCGGTAGCGGCGGACAACTCCGGCACTCCCATCGGGTTCGCCGACTCCTGGCGGACCCAGCGCAGTCGCTCCGCGGCCAGGCCGAACTTGTCCAGGGCCTGCCCGAGCAGGGCCAGCGGGAACTCCTCGCTGGCGGCGCGGACCTGCCCACCGACGTCCTCGATGATGGACATGGCGGCTACAGGGTCGCGACGTAGAGCTGCGCCTGCTCGACCGCGACAAGTGTCGCGGCGAGACACTCCTCCAGCTCCTGGCTGGCCTGTGTCAGCGACGCCTGGGCCGCCTCCACCGTCTCGTGCCCGCTGCCCTCCAGCGCACCGGCCAGGGTCTGCTGGGCCTCGGCCAGTTTCTCGCCGGCCGCCTGCACGGCTGTCTGGCCGTCTCCGATCTGTTGGAGGGCGACATCGATGGCAGCCTTCAGCTCGGCGACGCTCGCCACGGCGGAACCTCCTGGGGGCGGGGAGATCTCCATTAGAGCCTATCGGCCACCGCGAAAGAACATCCGCCCTGTCGGTGTTCCTGCCCGCCTGTCCGGTAGGACCCCGGAAGTGCCGGGAGTCCGTTCTGTGGGACTCCCAGTGCGAGAACTTCTCAGCTATCCCGGAGCCAGCGGGGCCCGTACACCTCCGCGCCCAGGGCGGTGACCCGCTCGCGCAGCTCCCGGTCCGCGGTCACCACCAACCGACGCCGCAGCGGGGCACCCGCGACCAGGTCGACAACGCTGTCGTCACCGGAGCCGGGGGCCGCGACCACCCGCACACCGTCGGTCCCGGGTACGTCCCGCGCGGCCCCCTCGACCACCAGCACCACCTCCACCGGGGCGGGCAGCCGGGCCGGCAGCCCGCCGGTCGCCACCGGGGCGAGGGAGTCGCGCAGGCGGGCCGCCGCCCCGGCGCGGTCACGCCACCACCCGTTCGGGCGGGAGCCCACCACGTTGGCGCCGTCCACGATCAGCAGCGGTGTCTCATCCATCCGACCAGCCTGCCACCAACGGCCGGCCTCGACCCGACGCCACTGCCGGAACGCCGCTACGCCGCCGTCCACGGCGTTTGTCGGGGCGCGCGCCGGGTAGCCCCTGCCGACCGTGCCGCGCCCGACTGCGGAGGTAAGACATGATGGGACCCGGTGACACCGGCTCCGACCCGTGGGACGAATTCCTGGCCAGATACTTCGGTCGGGGCGAGGGAGGGCGCCGACCGCCGCACCGGGTCGACATCACCCGACTGATGACCGCGGACGCCCGGGAGATGCTTGCCGACGCGGCCCGGCGGGCCGCGCAACGCCACAGCAACGACCTGGACACCGACCACCTGCTCTGGGCGGCGCTGCAACGCGAACCGCTGCGTGACCTGGTACGCCGCGCCGGGGCCGACCCGGACACCCTGCTCAACGCCCTCGGCGGCAAGGGCGACGGCGCGCCGCGCGGCGAGGTGCCGCCCAACCTGTCGTTGACCCCGGCCGCCAAGCGGGCGCTGCTCGACGCCCACCAGCTGTCCCGGGCGATGGGTGCCAACTACATCGGCCCCGAGCACATCCTGATGGCGCTGCCGCTCAACCCGGAGTCGCCGGCCGGGCGGATGCTTGCCGCCGGCCGGATCCAACCCGAGTCGTTGCAGGCCGCCAACGCGGAGCGCGGGCCGATGAACGGCCCGAAGCCCGATCGCGGCACGCCGACCCTGGACCAGTACGGGCAGGACCTCACCGATCTGGCCCGCAACGACCAGATCGACCCGGTGATCGGACGGGCCGACGAGATCGAGCAGGCCGTGGAGATCCTGTCCCGGCGGACCAAGAACAACCCGGTGCTGATCGGCGAGGCCGGTGTCGGCAAGACCGCCATCGTCGAGGGCCTGGCCGAACGGATCTGCGACGGCGACGTCCCGCAGACCCTGCTCGGCAAGCGGGTCGTCCAACTCGACCTGGCCGGCCTGGTCGCCGGCACCCGGTACCGGGGCGACTTCGAGGAGCGGCTGAAGAAGGTGATCGACGAGATCCGGGCACACCGGGACGAGCTGATCATCTTCATGGACGAGATCCACACCCTGGTCGGGGCGGGCGGTGCCGGCAGCGAGGGCGGGATGGACGCGTCCAACATGCTCAAACCCGCCCTCGCCCGTGGCGAGTTGCGGGTGATCGGCGCGACCACGCTCGACGAGTACCGCAAGAGCATCGAGAAGGACGCCGCGCTGGCCCGGCGCTTCCAACCGGTGCTGGTGCCCGAACCCGGCGTCGACGACACCATCGCGATCCTGCGCGGGCTGCGCGACAGGTACGAGGCCCACCACCAGGTGCGGTTCACCGACGAGGCGCTCGTCGCCGCCGCCGAGCTGTCCGACAGGTACGTCACCGACCGGTTCCTGCCCGACAAGGCGATCGACCTGATCGACCAGGCCGGCGCCCGGGTGCGGTTGCGCACCCGTACCCCCGCGTCCGACGTGCGGGAGTTGGAGCAGGAACTCGACGAGGTACGCCGGGACAAGGAACAGGCAGTCACCGACGAGCAGTACGAGCGCGCCTCCGCCCTGCGCGACCGGATCGCCGAGCTGGAACAGCAGATCCGCCAGGCCAACGGCGAGGACGGAATGTCCTCTTCGCAGGTGCCGGAGGTGGGTCCGCAGGAGATCGCCGAGGTGGTCTCCCGGGCCACCGGCATCCCGGTCAGCCAGCTGACCGAGGAGGAGCGGGACCGGCTGTTGCGCCTGGAGGGGCACCTGCACCAGAAGGTGGTCGGCCAGGACGACGCGGTGACCGCTGTCGCCGAGGCCGTCCGTCGCTCCCGGGCCGGGTTGGCCGACCCGGAACGGCCGATGGGCAGCTTCCTGTTCCTCGGGCCGACCGGCGTCGGCAAGACCGAGCTGGCCCGTGCCCTGGCCGAGGCGCTGTTCGGTGAGGCGGACCGGATGGTCCGGGTGGACATGAGCGAGTTCCAGGAACGGCACACGGTCAGCCGGCTGGTCGGCGCCCCACCCGGATACGTCGGCTACGAGGAAGCCGGCCAGCTCACCGAGGCGGTGCGTCGCCGCCCGTACGCGGTGGTGCTGCTCGACGAGATCGAGAAGGCCCACCCCGACGTGTTCAACATCCTGCTCCAGGTGCTCGACGACGGTCGGCTGACCGACAGCCAGGGGCGCACCGTCAACTTCAAGAACACCGTCCTGATCATGACCAGCAACCTCGGCTCGGAGCTGATCACCGGCGCCCAGCGTTCGGTCGGCTTCGGCACCGGGGACGTCGGCAGCGAGCAGGAGAGCAACGAGTTGCGGGAGCGGCTGATGCGCCGCCTGCAGGAGAACTTCCGCCCCGAGTTCCTCAACCGCATCGACGAGGTCATCATCTTCCGCCGGCTGGAGGCCGAGCAGTTGCGCGACATCACCGCGCTGCTGCTGGAGGAGACCCGGCGTCGCATGCACGCCCAGGATCTCCAGGTGGAGTTCACCACCGCCGGCATCGACTGGCTCGCCGAGCACGGCTACCAGCCGGAGTTCGGTGCCCGCCCGCTGCGCCGGGTGATCCAGCGGGAGGTGGACAACCACCTGTCCCGGATGCTGCTGGAGTCGGCGATCTCACCAGGGCAGAAGGTCACCGTGGACGTCCGCGACGGCGCGCTCACCTTCGAGGTGAGCGCGGGGGAGCGCGGGTACACCGCCGCCACGACCACCCACCCACGATGAGCGGGCCGGCACGACGAGACGAACACGAGGACCCGCCCGAGCCCACGAAACCCCGGGACGAGGACGACCATCCCGACCCGATCCTGGCGTCGCCCACCGCGAACCCCCGCCGTACCCGGGTGCCCGCGGAGGGCCTGCATCCCAAGACCGACCAGGACGACCCGGAGACGTCCGGGAAACCGCCCGGAGAGGAGACCTGATGGTACGCGAAGCGCGGCTCGACCCCGAGGTGGAAGTGCTCTGGGAGGACTTCCACGCCGAGGTCAACGTTCCGTCGGAGCAGCTGCGGACGTGGTTGTTGACCCGGGGTTCCGGGGAGGACTCGTTCAGCCCGAACCCGAACCTCGACCTGCCCCAGCCGGGCCGGGAGATCCTCAAGGTGCTCAACAAGCGCAAGGTCGACCTCACCCCGGAGGACATCGAGGTGATGCGGGAGGCGGTCGAGCGGATCCGCGAGCTGATGGACGCCAAGCCGTCGCGCGGCAACGCCGACGACGACTGGCGGCACTCCCTGCTCGACCTGGGTCACGACCCGCTCGTCGAACGCTGACCGACGCCACGCGCGACGGTGCCGTCCCACCGGGAACGGCACCGTCGCGCTGGTCTACTGGCCCTGGTCCGGTTCCAGGCTGGCGATGGTCAGCCCCGCCGCGTCGGCGGCGGCGTCGCGGTCGGCGCGGGTCTGGTCCTCCCGGGTGAGCAGGTTGGCGTACTCGGTGACGGCGGCCGGGTCGGGCACCTGCGGCAGGCGGCGCAGGAACGCCTCCACCGCACGGGTGGCGGCGGTGTGCGCGGCGGCCGCCGCGCGGAGCAGTTCCCGGTCGTCGGCGGGCGGGTAGAGGTCGGTCATGTCCGCCAGATACCCGGCCAACGGCGGTTCGCACCGCCACGGGCCGGTTACCTCCCGCTCAGCCCGGCCGGACCCCGCTGGGTTGCCGGACGCCGAACGCCGGATGGCGCAGCAGCCAGTCCAGGTACTCGGGATGCGGGGCCAACGAGTCGACGTACGCCGCCTTCGCCGTCTCCAACATCCGGTCGGCCTCCCGGGCGGCGGGGGAGTCCGGGTGCCAGCCGAGCAGGAGCCGCCAGCGCAGCGGTATGCCGGCGAGGCGGCGGGTCACCAGCCCGGCCACCGGACGGAACGTGGCCTGGCACAGCGCCACCGCCACCCCGGCGTCGACCAGGTCGACGCAGCCGCGGATGTCGGTCTCGTACACCTTCCGGGGGGTGAAACCGGCGCGGGCGCAGGCGGTGGCGAAACAGTCGCTGAAGCAGCCGTCACCCGGGGCGGCCACCCACTGTTCGTGGCGCAGGTCGGCCAGGCGCACCTCGTCGTGCGCCGCGAGCGGGTGCGTCTCCGGCAGCAGCACCAGCACCGGGTCTATGGCCACCTCCTGCCAGCTCAAGCCGAACCCCGCCGACGGGCTGGCGTCGCCGCACACCCCGGTGAGGGCGAAGTCCAGTCGGCCGCCCGCCACCAACTGCGCCAACTCGTCCACCGACCAGGAGGCCAACGTGGTGATCTGGGCGGGCGGCTGCTCGGCCGCCAGGCGGTGCACCATCCGGCCCAGGATGGGGCTGTTCACGCCCCCGAACCGGTAGCACGGCGGCGCGTCGCCGGCCCCGGCCAGCCGGGCCGCCTCGTCCTGCAACCCCTTCATCGCCGGCAGCAGCACCCGGGCCCGCGCCAGCACCAGCTCACCGAGCGCGGTGGGCCGGGCGCCGCGCCGGTCCCTGTCGAACAGCGGGCCGCCCAGGGTCCGTTCGATGCGCTGGAGTTGGGCGGTGAGCGCCGGCTGGGCCAGGCCGAGCGCCGACGCCGCCTTCGTCACACTCCCCGTCTCCGCGATCGCGCAGACCACCCGCAGGTGACGCAGCTCCAGGTTCATACCGTGACGGTAGGACTACCGGTCAGTCGGCGGAATAGCCTGAGCGGATCGGTGATAATGAATGCATCTCGGAATCGCCGCCGCGCTCAGTCCCGCGGTGACTCCGGCAGGTCCGCCAGGTACGTGGGCCGGCGGGTCACCGCGTCGAGCATCTTGTCCACCACCCCGACCGCCGGCTCGACGATCCGGTTCCACGGCGGCGTGGCCGGAGTGCCCGGGTGCGGTCGGGTCGGTGCCGCCTCCTCGGCGATCTCCAACCGGTTGCCCAGTCGGATCAGCTCCTCCTCGGTCGCGACCGCCCGCAGCTCGGTGACGAGCGCGCCCACCCCGTCGACGTGCTGACGAACCCGCTCGGCGACGTCGGTGAGCGCCTCGTCGGTCAGACCCTTCAGGGCGTTCAACAGGCCGCCGTCGGCGGCGATCTCGGCGTCCACCCGCTCGGTCGCGTCGGGCAACGCGGCGCGGACCGCCGGCAGCAGGTACTGCTCCTCGGCGGACAGGTGCCGCGACAGCGCGGCGGTGAGCACCGGCAGCCCCTCCTGCGGCGTGGTGTCCGGGCCGGTCAGCTGGTCCAGCAGCGCCAACAGTTGACGGTGCTCCCGGTCGACGACGTCGGCGATGTTGCGGCCACCGGGCCGGTAGCCCTCCTCGGGTGCGGGCGCGGGCGGCAGCGGCGGCAGGGGAACGGCGGACATGGTGCCCTCCTCGACTGGCGGGCGAAAGCTCCGGCAGGGATGCGGTCGTGGGCGGCGGTACCCGAACCCGGCCGCGGCGAAACCGGTCCCGTCGATGCATCGGCCCGGGGACACCGGTACGGCGGCCCGTCCGCACCGGTGCGCCGGCCGGTCGGCCAGCGTCGACTGGTATGAAGAGGCGATGACGAGCGATGCGGCCTCCGCCCGACCCGACCCCAACGCAGAGGTCGTGGACCTCTGCCGCGACCTGCTGCGCATCGACACCACGAACACCGGGGACAACGACACGAGCGTCGGCGAGCGCCTCGCCGCCGAGTACGTGGCGGAGAAGCTCGCCGAGGTGGGCGTCGAGTCCGTCCTGCACGAGTCCGCGCCGGGCCGGGCGAATGTGGTGGCCCGCATCCCCGGCACCGACCCGAGTCGGGGCGCGCTCCTTGTGCACGGCCACCTGGACGTGGTGCCCGCCGACGCCGACGAGTGGTCGGTGCACCCGTTCTCCGGCGAGCTGCGCGACGGCTACCTCTGGGGCCGCGGCGCCATCGACATGAAGGACTTCGACGCGATGGTGCTCGCCGTGGTGCGGCACTGGCAGCGCACCGGCGTACGGCCGCCGCGGGACATCGTGCTCGCGTACACCGCCGACGAGGAGGCGGGCAGCGACTACGGGGCGCGGTTCCTGGTGGACGACCACCGGGACCTCTTCGACGGCTGCACCGAGGCGATCGGTGAGGTGGGTGGTTTCTCCTACTCGGTGAACGACAGCCAGCGGCTCTACCTGATCGAGACCGCCGAGAAGGGCATCGACTGGCTGCGGCTGCACGCCAAGGGGCGCCCCGGGCACGGTTCGATGGTGCACGACGACAACGCCGTCACCGCCCTGGCCGAGGCGGTCGCCCGGATCGGCCGGCACCGCTTCCCGGTGGTGGTCACCGACACCGTGCGGGCCTTCCTGGAGGAGGTCTCCGACCTGCTCGGCGTCGAACTGGACCCGGAGGACCCGGAGACGGCCATCGCCAAGCTCGGCCCGATCGCCAACATCATCGGCGCGACCATCCGCAACACCGCGAACCCGACCCGGCTCGGCGCCGGCTACAAGGACAACGTCATCCCCGGCCGGGCCACCGCCACCATCGACTGCCGCAGCCTGCCCGGCCAGTCCGAGCTGCTGGAGCGGCAGCTGCGTGAGCTGATCGGCCCGGACATCGCCATCGAGTACATCCAGCGGCAGCCGGCCCTGGAGACCACCTTCGACGGCGACCTGGTCGAGGCCATGTCGGCGGCGTTGCGCGCCGAGGACCCGGGCGCGCGACCGGTCCCGTACATGCTCTCCGGCGGCACCGACGCCAAGGCGTTCTCCCAGCTCGGCATCCGCTGCTTCGGGTTCGCCCCGCTGCGGCTGCCCGCCGACCTCAACTTCTCCGCCCTGTTCCACGGCATCGACGAGCGCGTTCCGGTCGACGGACTACAGTTCGGCGTGCGGGTTCTCGACCGGTTCCTCCGCACCTGCTAGCCGCGCCCGACGCTGCATTCGGCGCGCGACCTCCCCAACGTGAAGGGACTGCCCCACATGACCGACCAGCACGGTGAGCTGGACGCCGCTCTCGAGCGGGTGATCGAAGCGGCCCGCCACCACCTGGCCGCCGTACGCGCCGCGCAGGGCCGCGTCGACGACGACGACGTCTGGCAGGCGTACGTGGCGTTGAACAACGCCTCCTTCGCCTACGACGAGCGGTTGCTCGACGCCTTCGGTGAGGTGACGCCGTGGGATGTCGACTCGATCGACCCGGACGAGGCCGACGAGCGCTTCGGCGGCCCGGAGGGCTCCGAGGCCAGCGACCCGCACCCGCGGGTGATCTCGGTGCGGCAGCGTCGCGACTACCGGGTGCCGAGCGTCGCCGCGCTGCTGCGGGTGGCCGAGGCGGCCCGCCGCGAGGGCACCCCGGAGGACGACGAGCCGGCGCCGGTGGAGGGTGTCGGCGAGGCGGTGCTCGAGTTGCTGCAGAGCGGCGACGGCTCGCTCGGCGCGCTCGACGTCCCCGAGTTGGAGCCCCTCGACGGGGTGGTGATGGTCAGCGAGGTGGGCACCCCTGTCGACCTGGAGTCGTTCGACGACGACGACGCGGTCGGCCCGTTCCAGCCGGCGGTCGACGACCGGCTGGTCGGCCGGCTCGACGAGCATCCCTTCCTGGAGCTCGACGACGACCACGACCACGCCGGGCACCAGCACTAGGTGAGACGGCCCGGGGCCCGCACGGGCCCCGGGCGTCACGGCCCGTTCAGTACGACAGGCCCGGCTGCGGCTGGTTGACCCGCCGGCGACGCAGCACCACCTGCCGGGTCCCGTCGCGGTACAGCCGCACCCGGGCCAACTCCCATCCGGAGAACTCCGCCTGGATCGCCAACTGCGCCGCGGCGGTCAGCCGGTCGACGTTCGGCGGCAACCGCAGCGGCGCGTATTCGTAGTCCATGCCATCCATGCTGCCCAGCCCAGCGGCCATTCGCCACCCCCTTCGGAGTGACCAACGACGCTGACCTGGGCGGTTCGTGCCACCCTGCGACGCATCGTCTGGGCTGGGCAGCGGGTCAGCTGGCGGGGACGTTCGCCGTCAACAGAGCGGCGAGCCCCGACGCGGGCAGCGTGACCGCCCGGGCGCTGCCCGGGTCGACCGCCAGCCCCCACGACCGGTCCGGCCAGTCCTCGAACAGTTCGGCGCAGGGCAGCGCGAGAAACGGCACGCCGTCCCCGGCGAACGCGCTGAGCGTCCGGGGTGAGGTGAAGACCGGCAGCAGTGGCTCGCCTGTCGCGTCGCCAACCACCGTCCACGGGAAGTCGGCGTCCGCCGCCGGTTGCGCAGCCAGCGGTACGCACACCGTGGCGCCGGCCAGCACTCCGAGGTAGCCGGGCAGGTCACGCCGTTCGGCCGCCGCGGCGAGCACCGCCACCACCGCCGGCTCGGCGGGCATCTGCTCGGCCGGTACCTGCTCGGCGGGCGTCGACCGGGCGGCAGCCGGCCGGCTCGCCGACCCCGGCCGGGCTGCGGGGGGCAACACGCGGCAGGAGAGCGCCCCGGGCTCGTCGGTCAACACCTCGGCGGCGGTACGGGTCACGAACGCACTGAGCCGCTCCACCTGGTCGGGGGTGCGGGGTGCCTCGTGCCACCAGCCCTCGTCGCCGCTCGGGCGGTGCCAGCCGAGCGCGGCCAGGCGTGCCTCGTCGTGGCCGGGGCAGATCACCCGCACCACCTCGCGGCGCACCAGCAGCCGGATCCCGCGCGGACCGGCGGACAGCTCCAGGTCGGTGTCCCGGTCGCAGCGGGCCACCGTGTCCCGTAGCCGGCTGACGATCTCCGGCCAGGTCGGCGACGTCACGCCGGTGGGCCGGGCAGGCGGTCGTCCATCCGCCCGAGCCGGGCGACTGTCTCCTCCAGCCGGCCGAACGCCGAGAAATCGCCAGGTGTGCCGAACAGGTCGCCGAGCCCCGCGCCGAGCGTGACGTCCAACCCCTCGGTGTGCTCCTCGACGTGCGCGGAGGCGACCTCACGAGCCCGCCGGTACGCGTCGAGCACCAGCTCGGCCACCCCCTCCGTGCCCGCGCGCAGGGCTGCGGGCGCGAGGGTGAGGCCGGTCAGCGCCCCGGTGGCGTCGACTGTCGCCGAGACCAGCCCGCTCTCGTCAGCAGCGGTGCCGGAGAGCTCGGCCAGGTCGTCGCGGAGGCCCGCGAACCGGCGCTCGATGTCGGCGATCCGCCCGGCGAGCGCGTCGAACGCGGACGACGGGTCCGTCATGAGGTTCCTCCCCAGTGGAACGTGCGACCGGGTGGTGCCGGCGGCCCGGAGATCGTATCGTCGGTGCGCTCGACACCTGGGGGGAGGAACGGCATGCCGCCGGACATTGAGGTCGACGTGCAGGCGGTCCGTCGACTGGAGACAGTCGCCAAGCGGGTCGCCGGCTCGCTCGCCGCGCTGGAGGCGCAGATCACCTCGGCCGGCGACGTGCCGTCGGACGCCTTCGGGCACCTGCCGTTCGCCAGCGACATGTTGCGCGACAAGTACGCCGAGCAGGTCACCGGCGGTAAGGAGCTGTTCGCCGCCGCGAACGCCGCGTTCGAGCGGGTCGCCACGGCGCTGGGCGACACGGGCGAGGCGTACGAGGTCAACGAGCGGGATCTCGACGCCGGGTTCAAGGCCATCCAGTCGGGGCTGCCCGGGTGAGCGGCCCGGCAGGCAGCGCAGTCCAACTGTGGAACGGCCTCGACAACGCGCTCTCCGGTGTGCAGGACGCTGTGGACAGCGTCTGTCGGACCCTGGCCTGGCCGCTGATCCAACTCGTCGACCTGGTCGACGGCGAGCCCGCCGTGCTGCGCGCCAAGGCCGCCGAGTGGGACGCGCTGGCCGGGCATGTGCGTGAGCTGGCGCAAACACACCGCGGGACGCGGGAGTCCGCGCAGACCGGGTGGCGCTCACCGTCCGGCGTGGCGTACGGCCAGCGGTTGGCCGACGTGGAGCAGCAACTGCTCGACGTCGCCGAACAGTTCGCCGCGACGGCGGAGTACCTGCGCAGTGTCGCCGACGGCCTGCAGACCGTGCACGACGTGCTCGTCGACATCTGCGTGGAGTTCGTCAACTTTCTCCTGGTGACGTTGGTGACGGCGTTGCTGATGGCGCCGGTCACGATGGGCGCGTCCTGGGCCGCCGGGGTGGGCGTGGCCGTCACCAGGGGCCTGATCGTGGTCACCCGGATGTTGAAGGTCATCCGGCCGCTCGCTGTGCACCTGCAGAAGGTCATCCGCCTGCTCCAGCGGGTCCTGCTGTACCTGCGCAAGCTGCGGGCGCACCTGGACAAGCTGGTCGACATGCAGAAGGCGCTGCGCACCGGCAAGAAGTACGCCGACAAGCGCCGCGCCGCCGGCAAGCTCGACAAGTGGCACCACAAGTTCCTCGACCCCACCAAGGGCACCTACAAGCTGGGCAAGTCCGGTTCCCCGTTCGACATGGGTGCCCTCGACCGGGCCGCCGCGCTGCGGGCGCACGGTGTCGCCGACGGCGCCCGGGTGATCGCCCGGGACTGGGCGACCAACCTGCCGTGGAACGTGCCGAACTCGGTGCTGCACGGCGTCACCTGGGGGACTGTCGCACTGACCAGTGGCCTCTCCGTGCCGGGCAGCGAGCAGATCGGCGACCGGGTCGACCAGGCGGTGCAGGGCGGCGCCGACTGGATCGACCAGAATGTCTTCGGGCAGCCGCCGGCGGGTCAGCCGGCGGGCCGGTAGGAGGAACACGTGACGGCAGGGGAGCGGGGCCGGCTGGGTCGGTTCACCGACGCGGTGCTCGGCGGCGCGCGGGTCGCCCGGGACAAGGCCCGGGAGTTGCGTGACGAGTTCCGCACCAGCGACGAACCCGAACGTGCCCTGGTGGCGCCGCTGCTGCCCGGCCAGCAACTGCGCTACGTGGGCCTCGCGCCGGTCCGCGCTCCGGACACGCACAAGGCGGGCCGGCAGCTCGCCGAGGTGATGGCCGACCAATTCGTCGACCAGCTCGACCCGAAGCTGCTGTTCGGGCTGCTCAACATCGTCAACCCGGTGGTCTGGGTGGACGCGGTGCTGACGCCGGTGCGGCTGGCCGCAGGCGTGCTGCTGCTGCCGGGCCGGGCGGCTGCCGTCGCGGCCGGGCTGCCGGAGACTGCCGAGCCGCAGCCGGATCCGCCGCACCAACCCGCCGAGCGGGTGCCGATCCCGCTCACCGAGGAGCAGGAGGCGTTCCGGGCGCTGTTCCGGCTCAGCCTGTACCGCCCGTTGGCCGACCAGTTGGCCGAGATCGCCTACCGCCGTCGGTACGTCTTCAGCGGTGACCTCGCCACCCTCGCCGGCAGCCTCCTGCTCTTCCTGGAGCGCTACACGGGTACGCCGCTGGCGGTGACCGACACCCACCTGCACCTGCTGCGGATGGGGGTGCGGCCCGACCCCGACCGGCCGGACCGGCGGCAACCGCGGGTGCTCTGGAGTGTGCCGCGCAGCCGGGTGGCCCGGGTCGACTCGGAGCGCGGCGCGAGCGGGCTCGTGCAGCTCGCCTCCACCGTCTTCTTCGACGACGGTTCCTGGATCCGGCTCACCCAGCCCGCGCTCCGCGACGACCAGTCACGTTTCCTGACCGCGATCCAGGACCTGCCCGGCAACCGCCCGACGCCGTGACGCGGCTGCCCGACGCCGTGACGCCGCACCCTGGGAGCCGCCGCCCGACGTCCTGACCCGGGCGGCGGGTCGGCCCCGACCGGGCGGGCTGGTCACCCGTCGCGCTCGGGGTAGCCCACCGGCACCGCCGAGACGTCGTCGAGCGCCGTGGTGATTTCCTCGGGCAGTGTGATCCGTTCCACGGAGAGCGCGCCGAGCAGCTGCCCGACGGTCCGCGCGCCGAGGATCGGGGCGGTCACCCCCGGTCGGTCCCGGACCCAGGCCAACGCCACCTCCAGCGGCGAGACCCCCAGCCCGCCGGCCGCGGTGGCCACCGCCTCCACGATGCTCGAGCAGCGCGGCTCCAGGTACGTCGAGACGAACCGCTCGAAGTGCGGCGACGCGGCTCGGGAGTCTGCCGGGCGGCCGTGCCGGTACTTGCCGGTGAGCACCCCCCGACCCAGCGGTGACCACGGCAGCAGGCCGAGGCCGAGCGCGTCGCACGCGGGCAGCACCTCCCGCTCCACGCCCCGCTCCAGCAGGGAGTACTCCACCTGGCTGGCGACCACCGGTGCCCGCCCCGGCCAGGCGGTCTGCCAGGCGGCGGCCCGTGCGGTCTGCCAGCCGGAGAAGTTCGACACCCCGACGTAGCGGACCTTGCCGCTGGCCACCGCCTGGTCGAGTGCGGCAAGCGTCTCCTCCAGCGGGGTGTCCGGGTCGTACCCGTGCACCTGGAACAGGTCGACGTGGTCGGTGCCGAGCCGGCGCAGCGAGGCGTCCAGCGTGCGCAGCAGGTGCCCCCGGGAGCCGTCGCGCCGTCGGCCACTGCCCGGACGCAACCCCGCCTTCGTGGCGATCAGCAGGTCGTCGCGGGGCACCAGGGTGCCCAGCAGGGAGCCGATCACCGACTCGGCGTCGCCGTCGCCGTACACGTCGGCGGTGTCGATCAGGTTGCCGCCCGCGTCCAGATAACTCTTCAGCTGGGCGGCCGCGTCGTCGGCGTCGGTGTCCCGGCCCCAGGTCATGGTGCCGAGCGCGAGCCGGGAAACCGCCAGCCCGCTTCGGCCGAGCGGTCGCTGTTGCATGGGTGAACCTTATTTCGAACCTGCCGCCACGGATATCCTCGCTCCCGTATCTCTGCCGGTTCCGTCGGCCTGGGCTGCCCCGACGGAGGGGGGAGCGAAGGTGTCGAGCCGGTGATCGAGTCCGTTTTCGGCATTGCGTAACCTGGTGCGACCTGTGCCACGGATGGGGGAGGACCAGTGCGACTCGGGCTCAGTCTTGGATACCAGACCGCATGGAGCACACCGGCCGACCACCTGGCGCTGGCCCAGGAGGCGGACCGGCTGGGCTATTCGGTGGTGTGGGCGGCGGAGGCCTACGGCTCCGACTCGCCAAGCATGCTCGCCTGGATGGCCGGCCAGACCGAACGGATCGACGTGGGCGCGGCGGTGATGCAGATCCCGGCCCGAACGCCGGCCGCCACCGCCATGACCGCCGCCACCATCGACGCGCTCTCCGGCGGCCGGTTCCGGCTCGGCCTGGGCGTCTCCGGCCCGCAGGTCTCCGAGGGCTGGCACGGTGTGCGGTTCGCCAAGCCACTCTCCCGGACCCGGGAGTTCGTCGACATCGTGAAGTTGGCGATCGCCCGCAAGGAGGTGGCGTACGACGGGCAGCACTACACGCTGCCGCTGCCGGACGGCCCCGGCAAGGCCCTTCGCCTGGGCTTCCACCCGCCACGCGAGCGGATACCGATCTATCTGGCCGCGGTGGGTCCGAAGAACCTGGAGCTGGCCGGTGAGATCGCCGACGGCTGGTTGGCGGTGTTCTACGCCCCGGAGTTCGCCGAGGAGCAGCTCGCCTCGGTCCGGGCCGGACGGGCCAAGATCGGCAAGGAACTGGCCGGGTTCGACGTGGTGCCCTCGGTGCCCGTCGTGATCGGCGACGACGTCGCCTCCTGCGCCGAACTGGTCCGCTGGTACGCCGCGCTGTACGTGGGCGGCATGGGCAGCCGTGAGCAGAACTTCTACAACCAGCTCGCCACCCGGATGGGTTACGGCGACGCCGCCCGCGAGGTGCAGGAGCTGTACCTGGCCAAGCGGCAGCGCGACGCCGCCGCCGCCGTACCCATGGAGTTCATCGACCGCACCTCGCTGCTCGGCCCGAAGGAGCGGGTCGCTGAGCGGATGCGGGAGTACGCCGCCGCCGGCGTCACCACGCTGTCGGTGAGTTTGTTCGTGGCCGACCGGGACAGTGGTGTGCAGACCCTGCGTACCGTCGCCGAGGCACTTGATCTGTCGGGAGTCGGCGAGTGACCTGGGTTGAAGCCATTGTCCTGGGCATCGTCCAGGGTCTTACCGAGTTCCTGCCGGTCAGCTCGTCGGGGCACCTGCGGATCACCTCGGCGATCTTCTTCGACCGGGACGCCGGCGCGTCGTTCACCGCGGTCACCCAGCTCGGCACCGAAGCGGCAGTGCTGATCTACTTCGCCAAGGACATCTGGCGGATCACCCGCACCTGGCTGGTCGGCCTGCGGGACACGTCGGTGCGTTCCAGCCTGGACTACCGGATGGGCTGGTACGTGATCGTCGGCTCGATCCCGATCGGGCTGTTCGGTTTCCTGTTCAAGGACCAGATCAAGACCGCCGGGCGCAACCTCTGGGTGGTGGCGACCACGCTGATCGTGTTCGCCTTCGTGCTGGCGTTCGCGGAGTACTGGGGGCGGCAGACCCGCACCCTGGAGAACTTCCGGATGAAGGACGGCATCGTCATGGGTTTCGCCCAGGCGATGGCGCTGGTCCCCGGGGTGTCCCGCTCCGGGGGCACGCTCACCGCCGGTCTGCTGCTCAACCTCACCCGGGAGGCGGCGGCACGGTACTCCTTCCTGCTGGCCATCCCGGCGGTGGTGATGTCCGGGGTGTTCAGCCTCGGGGACGTCTTCGAGCCGTCCGCCCCGGGCACCTCGGTGCCCACAGTGGCGCAGACGATCGTGGCCACCGTGATCGCCTTCGGCATCGGGTACGCGGCCATCGCCTGGTTGCTGCGCTACGTCGCCCACCACACCCTGTACGTCTTCGTGCTGTACCGGGTCGCGCTGGGCACCCTGGTCCTCGCTCTGCTGATGACCGGCACGATCAGCGCCACCTGATCCGCCCGCAGCCGGCCCCCGTCCGCGACAGCGGCGACGGGGGCCGCTCTGTGTGCGCGGCCGGGCGGGCTCGGCGTTTCGGTTGTGCTCTACGAGACCGACTTAACGGACTTATCCTGCTGATATCGGGCTGTCTCCCCGGGTGGGATCTGTCGGTGGCTCGCGGCGGAGGGGGCGACCGTGACTGCGAGTGCTGGCCCGATGCGTGGTCGGGGGCGGCCACCGAGACGCAACCTCGTCGCGGTCCTGGCGATCGTCGTGCTCTCCGGTGCGTTCTTCGGCTACGACCAGGGCGTCATCAGCGGTGCGCTGCGCGACATTCGGCAGACCTTCCACGCGGACACCTTCGCCGTCGAGGTGGCGGCGAGCTGGGTGACGCCCGGGGCGCTCGTGGGTGCCCTGCTCGGCGGTCACCTCGCGGACCGGATCGGTCGGCGGGGGGCGCTGTGGGTCGCCGCCGCCACGTTCGCGGTGGGCACCATAGTGCAGGCGGTGGCGCCGGTCATCGGGGTCATGTTCGGTGCGCGGTTGATCCTGGGGTTGGGCATCGGGGTGGCCTCGGTCGCCGGGCCGATGTACGCGGCGGAGGCCGCGCCGGAACGGATCCGCGGCAGCCTCCTGGCGGTCTACCAGTTCTCCACCACCTTCGCCATCTTCGTCGGCTACCTGGCCGACGAGCTGTTCGAGGCCGGCAGCTCCTGGCGTTACCTGCTGGCGGCGGCGTCGCTGCTGGGCGTGGCCCTCGCCCTGGTCACCACGGTGATCCCCGACTCGGCCGTCTGGTACTTCGGGCGGGGGGACAGGCGTCGGGCGGAGGCATCCCTACGGGCGACAGTGCCGGCACGAAAGGTGCCCGAGCGGCTGCACGCCGTCGAGGAGAGCCTCTCGGCCGGCAGGGCGGGGTGGCGGGAGGTGGTGTCGCCGCAGTGGCGGCGTCCGTTGGTGCTGGGTGTCGGCCTGGCGCTGTTCCAGCAACTGACCGGGATCAACGGGATCATCTACTACGCCGACGAGATCTTCTCGGCCGCCGGGTTCCACACCCCGCAGGCGCAACTGGCAGCGACCACCTGGGCGATCGGTGCTGTCGACTCACTCTTCACGTTGGTCGCGGTCGCCTTCCTGGATCGGCTCGGTCGCCGGCCGCTGCTGCTGGTGGGGCTGCTGGGCATGGCGGTCTCGCTCGTGGTGGTCAGCGTCAGCTTCGCGAAGATGCCCCCGTCGACGCGGACCGCAGGAGCGACCGGGCACCGTCCCACCGACGCGGGCATCTTCCTGTTGATTGGCGTGGTCATGTTCGTGGCGTTCTACGCGATGTCGATCGGACCGACCGCCTGGACCGTTATCAACGAGATCTTCCCCGGCCGCATCCGGGGCCGGTGCGTCGCGATCGCCTCCGCCACCCACTGGGGCACCGAGTACCTGGTCACGCAGTTCTTCCTGAGCATGCTCGACGCCCTGGGGCGATCGGGGGTGTTCGCCCTCTTCGCCGGCACCTGCGTGGTCGGCTTCCTGTTCATCTGGCGGTACCTGCCGGAGACCAGGGGCAGGACCCTCGAACAGATTCAGCAGATGTGGCAGACCGACGCTCGGCGGCACGGCTCCGGCGCGAAGTCGCGGGCGTGATTCTCGACTTCTGACCCACCACGCAGGGACGGGGCGTACGTTCGACTCGAAGTCGCCCAAAACGGATCTGACGGACAAATAGCTATTCGGGTCGAGCGTCGTGTTCGCCCGGTGGCCGTCCGCTCGGCGGGCTGGCGGCTCCCGACCGACAGTCGTGAAGGACCAGGACAGTGCATCTGACACCAAGGGAATTCGACAAGCTGACGATCCTCTCGATGGCCATCGTCGCGAACGCCCGTAAGGCCAGGGGGATCAAGCTGAACCACCCCGAGGCCGTCGCGGTGATCTGCGCCGCCGCCCTGGAGGGGGCGCGGGAGGGCAAGACCGTCGAAGAGGTAATGAACGAGGCCCGCAGCACCCTCAGCGCCGACGACGTGATGCCCGGCGTGCCGGACATGCTGCCGATGATCCAGGTCGAGGCGGTCTTCACCGACGGCTCACGACTGGTCACCGTGCACTCACCGATCCGATAGGCGCAGCAGCCCGGACGCGATCCCCAGGAAGGTGGAGCAGGACATGGCCACGCAACATCCCGGCCCCAACTCGAAGCACGTGCGACCCATCGGCGGCTACGTGCTGAGCGATCAACCGCTGGAGTTGAACGCGGGTCGGCCGGTCACCGAGGTTGTCGTCCAGAACACCGGCGACCGACCGATCCAGATCGGCTCACACTTCCACTTCTTCGAGGCCAACCGGATGCTCGCCTTCGACCGGGAGGCCGCCTTCGGCAGGCGACTGAACATCCCGGCGACGACCTCGATCCGTTTCGAGCCGGGCGACAAGAAGACAGTCGAGCTCGTCCCCTTCGGCGGGCAGCAGCGTGTCTACGGATTCAACGGTCTGGTGCAGGGGTGGAGCGGCAGCGAGTCGACCCCCAGTTACCGGCCGGACCGTACCGAGGCGATCCACAACGCCAAGACCCGGGGATTCAAGTTCGCCCCGGAGCAGCAGGACGACCCCAAGGGCAAGAAGAAGTAGATCGATTAACCCGCAGGGCTGCGCGCCTCGGGCAGGAGAGATGATTCGATGAGCCAGATTTCCCGGCAAGAGTATTCCGGCATGTACGGCCCCACGACGGGTGACCAGATCAGGCTCGGCGACACCGACCTGTACATCGAGATCGAGAAGGATCTCCGGGTCCTCGGCGACGAGGTGATGTACGGCGGCGGCAAGACGCTGCGCGACGGCATGGGGGTCAACAACCAGTACACGAACGCGCAGGGCGGCCTGGACCTGGTCATCACCAACGTGACAATCCTCGACGCGACGCTCGGCGTGGTGAAGGCCGACGTCGGCGTCAAGGACGGCAAGATCGCCGGCATCGGCAAGGCCGGTAACCCGAACATCATGGACGGGGTCACCCCCGAGTTGGTGACCGGTCCGGGCACGGAGGCCATCTCCGGCGAGCACCTCATCCTGACCGCCGGGGGCATCGACACGCACGTGCACCTGGTGACGCCCCTGCAGGCGTACGCCGCCCTGAGCAACGGCGTGACCACCCTGTGGGGCGGTGGCACCGGCCCGACCGACAGCACCAACGGCGTCACCATCACCCCGGGGCCGTGGAACATCCAGGCGATGATGCGGGCCTTCGAGAGCATCCCGATCAACATCGGCCTGATGGCGAAGGGCAACAGCACCGGCCGGGCCCCGCTCGTGGAACAGATCATGGCCGGCGCGCCGAGCTTCAAGATCCACGAGGACTGGGGTGCCCCGCCGGCGGTGATCCGGGCCTGCCTGGACGTCGCCGACGAGTTCGACGTGCAGGTGAGCATCCACACCGACACCCTCAACGAGAGTGGTTATCTCGAGGACAGCATCGCCGCGTTCGAGGGCCGCACGATCCACACCTTCCACACCGAGGGTGCCGGCGGCGGGCACGCGCCGGACGTCATCAAGGTCGCCGCCCAGATGAACGTGCTGCCCAGCTCGACGACGCCGACCGTGCCGTACGGCATCAACAGCCAGTCCGAGCTGTACGACATGATCATGGTCTGTCACAACTTCAACCCGCAGGTCCCCTCGGACGTGGCCTTCGTGGAGAGCCGGATCCGGACCGAGACGATCGCCGCCGAGGACGTGCTGCTCGACGAGGGCGTCATCTCGATGATGCAGAGCGACTCGCAGGCCATGGGGCGCGTCGGCGAGACCTGGCTGCGCACCATCCAGCTCGCCGGGCAGATGAAGACCGCCCGCGGCAAGCTCGCCGAGGACTCCAGCGCCAACGACAACTTCCGGGTGCTGCGGTACGTCGCGAAGATGACCATCAACCCGGCGATCACCCAGGGCATCTCGCACGTGCTGGGCTCGGTCACGCCCGGCAAGATGGCCGACCTGGTGCTCTGGGAACCGGCGTTCTTCGGCGCGAAACCGAAGCTCGTCCTCAAGGGCGGCATGATCGCCTGGTCGATCATGGGCGACCCGAACGCGTCGCTGCCGACACCGCAGCCGGTCTACTACCGACCCTCGTTCGCCGCGTACGGCAGTCAGCTGGCCCAGACCTGCGTGACCTTCGTGTCCCGGGCCGCCCACGAGGCCGGCATCGCCGAACAGCTCGGCCTGCAACGGCAGGTCATGCCGGTGTACCGGACCCGCGGGCTCACCAAACGGGACATGGTCCGCAACGACCGGCTGCCCAAGCTCGAGGTCGATCCGGAGACCTTCGCCGTGAAGATGGACGGCGTACACGCGACAGTGCCGCCGGCCCGGAACCTGCCGTTGAGCCAGCTCTACTTCTTCAGCTGACCCCCGCCGGGCCGGGCCCGCACGCGCCTGGTCCCGGCACATCCACCGAAAGGAGAGGCCCGTGCTCGTCGAGACGGTGCTGGGCAACATGAACGAGCCGGACTGGATGCTGCGCCTGAAGGAAGCGCGCATCGACGACCTGGTCCTGGACCAGTGGGATGCCCAGAAGAGCCGCATCCGCAAGCTGACCACCTCCGGGGCGGAGTTGTCGGTCTCGCTGGAGCGCGGCGTCCGGCTGCGCGACGGCGACGTCCTGGCCTGGGACGACCTGAGCGCCACGGCGGTGGTGGCCCGGGTGCAGCTGGGCGAGGTGATGGTGGTCCACCTCGACAAGTTGCGCGGCGAGTCGGCCGAGTTGCTCATCCGCTCGGCCGTCGAGCTGGGTCACGCCATCGGCAACCAGCACTGGCCCGCGGTGGTCAAGGGCACCAAGATGTACGTCCCGCTGACCGTGGACCGCAAGGTCATGGACTCGGTGATGCGTACCCACGCCTTCACCGGGATCACCCACGAGTTCGTTCCCGGCACCGAGATCATCGCCTACCTCGCGCCGCACGAGTCGCGGCGACTGTTCGGCGGCGCGGACTCGACGCCACACTCCCACCTCCCCGCCGACCTCAACTGAGCGGGGCCGCACGGTGCGCACCATGGCCGAAACCCTGAAGCTGCTGCAGTTCGGCGACTCGGTCTTCCCGGTCGGCGCCTTCTCCTTCTCCAGCGGCCTGGAGATGGCCGTCGAGCACGGTGTCGTGCACGACCGGACGACCCTTCAGGAGTACGTCCGGACGGTCACCCGGCTCGCCGCCACCGGGGACGGGGTCGCCCTGCTCGTCGGTCACCGGGCCGCCGGCGCGGGGGACCTCGACCGGATCCGGCGGGCCGACGAGGCCGTGCACCTCCGCAAGATCAATGAAGAGATGCGCACCATGTCCGTACGGATGGGGCGCAAGCTGGCCGAAGCCGCGACCCGGATCGTCGGGGAGACGCTGCTGAAGAAGCGGCTCGACGAGACGGCGGCGGGTGTGCCGGTCACGTACCCGGTCGCGCTCGGGGTGGTCTTCGCCGACCTCGGGGTGCCCGAGGAGGACGCCTTCGCGGCCCACCAGTACGGCGCGGCCTCGACGGTGCTCAGCGCCGCCATCCGGTTGATGCGGGTCGACCACCTCGACGCGCAGTCGATCCTGTTCGCGGTCAACGAGAAGGTCACCGACGACTACCGCGACGTGCGCACCGCCGACCTCGACGACATGCAGACCTTCGGACCGCACCTCGACGTCCTGTCCGCCGCGCACCAGCACGTCCACGTGCGGATGTTCATGAGCTGAGAGCCGGACACCCGCATCTTTCCCGCACCTCAAACGTCTCTGAGAAGGACAGGTCACATCATGAAGTCGGCAAGTCGTATCGGCGTCGGCGGCCCGGTGGGCAGCGGCAAGACCGCGATCATCGAGGCGGTCGTGCCCCGGTTCGTAGACAACGGACTGCGCGTACTGGTGATCACCAACGACGTCGTCACCACCGAGGACGCCAAGCACGTGCGACGCGCCCTGACCGGGGTGCTGGTCGAGGAGCGGATCCTCGGGGTGGAGACCGGGGCCTGCCCGCACACCGCGGTGCGGGAGGACCCGAGCATGAACCTCGCGGCGGTCGAGGACATGGAGTCCCGCTTCCCGGACAGCGACGTGGTGCTCATCGAGAGCGGCGGGGACAACCTCACCCTCACGTTCAGCCCCGCGCTTGTCGACTTCTTCATCTACGTCATCGACGTGGCGGCCGGCGACAAGATCCCGCGCAAGAACGGTCCGGGGATCTCCAAGTCCGACATCCTCGTGATCAACAAGACCGACCTCGCGCCCTACGTGGAGGCGGACCTCGACGTCATGGCGCGCGACGCGGCGATGATGCGCAACGACAAGCCCGTCGTGTTCACCAACTGCAAGACCGGCGAGGGCATCGACGAACTGGTGTCGCTGATCCGCCGCAACGCGCTCTTCGACGCCGAAGTGGTCGCATGATCACACTGGACAGCGCGCGGGAACTGGAGCCGTACCAGGACCAACCGGCCCAGTTGCCCGCGGCGTCCAACGGCAAGGTCGGCATCCTGCGCCTCGGGTTCGAGCGGCGCGGCGACCGGACTATCCTGCACGACCTCTACCGGCAGTCACCACTGCTCGTGCAGCGGGCCCTGTACTGGGACGAGGAGATGCCGCAGCTGCCCTGCGTCATGATCCTCACCACCTCCGGCGGGGTGCTGCAGGGCGACCGCCTGCACCTGGAGGTCGACCTGGCGCCGGGCAGCCAGGCGCACCTGGTCACCCAGGCCGCCACCAAGATCCAGGAGATGGACGCGAACTACGGCTCGCAGATCCAGACGTTCACCCTGGCCGAGGACAGCTATCTCGAATACCTCCCGGAGCCGACCATCCCGTACCGGGGCAGCCGGTTCGTCACCGACACCCGGGTGCGGCTCCCGGAGAACGCCACAATGCTCTACGCCGAGGTCCTGCAGCCCGGCCGCAAGTACTACCGCGACGGCGAACTGTTCGCCTACGACCTCTTCTCCTCCTGCTTACGGGCCGAGCGCCCGGACGGCCGGCAGTTGTTCGTGGAGAAGTTCGTGGCGGCCCCCGGGCAGTTTCCGGTGGCGCGGGTCGGGGTCATGGACCGCTTCCACATCTTCGGCAACGTCGTACTGCTCACCAGCGGTGAGCGGGCCGCCCGCGTTTTCGAACGGACCGCGACGCCGGTCTGGGACGAGAACACACCGCTGGCCAGCGCCGTCAGCCGACTGCCGAACGACGCCGGCCTCATCTTCAAGGTGCTGGGGCAGGAGACCGAGGCGGTTCGTGCCGCCGTCCGCGCCTTCTGCGTGGCCGCCCGTGAAGAGGTGACCGGCCGCACCTTCCCGCCGACGTTCAGCTGGCGATGACGCATCCGAGGAGCATGTCGTGACGAGCGTGACCCAGGGCTGGGACAGGCTGAGTGACAGCAACCCGTTGCTCGGGTTCGTCGACGCCTGCCTGCGCGGGCCCGCGCAGGTCGTCCTGCAGAACAACCCGCTCACCGGCCTGCTCGTCCTCGTGGCGGTCGCCTGGGGGGCCTTCGAGAACGGGCAACCGCGGATCCTCGGGGGAGCGGTAGTGGGCCTCGTCGTCGGCACCGCCACGGCCGTCGCCCTGCGGGTCGACGAGCCCTCGTTACGCAAGGGACTGTTCGGCTTCAGCCCGTTCCTGACCGGCATCGCCGTCCCGACGTTCCTCGACGACCGACCGCTGATGTGGCTCTACCTGGTGCTCGGCGCGATCGCCACGACTGTGGTCACCCTCGCGCTGAACGCGATCTTCAAGACCTGGGGGCTCACCGCGTTCACCATGCCGTTCGTGCTGACCACCTGGGTCCTGCTGATGGCCGCCTACCAGTTCGACAGGTTCACAGTGCTCACCAAACTGAAGCCGATGTTCCCCGGCGAGGGGCAACTGACCGGGGGCCGCTTCAACTGGGACCTGATCCCCACCTTCCTGCGCGGGGTGTCCCAGGTCTACCTGATCGACAGCTGGGTCACCGGGTTGATCATCCTGGTCGCGTTGCTTGTCAACTCCCGCTGGTCGGCGCTCTTCGCGGTGATCGGTGCCGTCGGCGCGACACTGCTGGCGCTCTGGTTCGGCGCCGACGCGTCCTCCCTGGACAAGGGCCTGCTCGGCTTCAACGCGGTGCTGACAGCGATCGCCGTGGGCGCGGTGCTGCACCGACCCGGAGCGATGGTCACCCTCTACACGCTCTTCGGCATCGCGTTGACGCTGTTCGTCCAACTGGCCTTGGCGACTGTGCTCACCCCGCTGGGCATTCCGGTGCTGACCGGGCCGTTCAACATCGCCACCTGGCTGCTGCTGCTACCCAAGCGGCACTTCGCGCCGGTGCCCAACCACGAACGCGTCAAGGAGTCCATCCTCACCGAGGTGAGACGCACCGTCTGACGTACCGAGAGGAGAGGTGAGCTGCGATGCTCGCTCAGGAAGCGGTGAACTCGGGCGACACCGCCTGGGTGCTCGTCTGCGCCGGCCTGGTGTTGTTCATGACTCCCGGCCTGGCCGCCTTCTACGGCGGCATGGTCCGCACCCGCAACGTGCTCGCCATGCTCCAGCAGAACATGATCGCGCTGGGCGTGGTCAGCCTGACCTGGGTCCTGGTGGGCTACACCATCGCCTTCGGTGACGACGCCGGCACCGGCCTCTTCGGCAACCTCGAACTCTTCGGCCTGACCGACCTCAAGGTCCCGCCCGCGCCCCACCTGCACGTCATCGCCGGTCAGGTGACCATCCCGACCCTGGCGTTCGTCGCGTACCAGATGATGTTCGCGGTGATCACCCCCGCGCTCGTCACCGGGGCCACGGCGGGCCGGCTGAAGTTCGCCGGCTGGGTCGCGTTCCTGGCGATCTGGTCCATAGTGGTCTACGCGCCGGTCGCGCACTGGCTCTGGCACCCCGACGGTTGGCTGGCCAGGTTCGGCGCCCAGGACTGGGCCGGTGGCATGGTGGTGCACGCCTCGGCGGGCGCCGCCGTGCTGGGCACCCTGCTTGTCGTCGGACGCCGCCGGGGTTGGCCGCGCACCGCGTCCCCGCCCAACTCGATCCCGCTCACCATCCTCGGGGCGGGCATCCTCTGGTTCGGTTGGTTCGGCTTCAACGGCGGCGACGGACTCCAGGCCAACGGACTCGCCGCCCAGGCGCTGATCAACACCCATCTCGCTGCCGCCGCCGGAATGCTCGTCTGGCTGATCGCCGAGCGGGTGAAGGACGGCCACAGCACCGTCGTGGGCGGCGTCTCCGGTGCGGTAGCGGGGCTCGCGACGGTCACCCCCGCCGCCGGGTACGTCAACACGGTCTCCGCCATCGCCATCGGCGCGATCGCCGGATTCGTCTGCCACTTCGCGCTGCGGCTAAAGTACCTGCTCCGCCTCGACGACGCGCTGGACGTCCTCGCCGTCCACTTCGTCGGCGGCATGCTCGGCTCGCTGCTTGTCGGCTTCTTCGGCGACAGCGGCATCAATCCGCTCGGCAAGGATGGCCTGTTCTTCGGCGGCGGCGGATCCCTGCTGTGGCACCAGATCGTCGGCGTGGTCACCGTGGTGGCCTTCTCCTTCGTGCTCAGTTGGGCGATCGCCGCCGCGGTGCAGGCCGTACTCGGGCTGCGGGCCCCCGCCGACGTGCAGGACAACCTCGACCACGCCCAGCAGGACGCCGATGCCTACCACCTGGGCGGCGTGGCGGGCCTCAACGGCACCGGCGCACCGCAACGCCGCCAGCCCGGACCGGGACACGCCGCCGAGCGGCCCACCCGGCCGATCCAGAACGCCCGACTGGTCACCGCGACTGTCAACCCGACGCTGCTGCCGACGACCCGGGAGCTTCGCGACGCCCTGGTCGGCGCGGGAGCCACCTCCATCGTGCTCTCCGACGCGACGGTCTCCACCGCCGAACCGGCGGCCCGTTCGCTGCCCCGGGGTTACTGGCAGGACCAGGATCTCGTGGGCCGGGCCCGGGTCGAGGTGGTGGTGGAGCGCGAGGCGGTGTCCGCGGTGTTGGACGTGCTGGTTCGGTACGGCGCCGAGCGTCCGGAGTGCTTCGTGCAGGAGATCCAGCTCGCGACCGACGTGCGCTGAGATCAGGTCCGGGACCGTCCCGAGCGGAGCAGGAACGAGAGGGCGGCCAGGGCCAGCGTTCCCCACGCCGGCACCCACAGGGGCCGTTGCTGCGCGATCGTGCCGAGGCCACCACCGGCGGCGTAACAGGTAAGCGCCAACAGCCCGAGGAAGGCGCCCTGCCGGGCCCGCTTCCGGCCGGTGTCCGGACCGGCCAACCACCGACCGATGCGCTCACCGATCTTGTCCACCGTGCCGGACTGGTAGGTGATCGCGGTGGTGACCCCGGCGGTGCGGACGAACAGGGTCGCCAGCGCGCCCATGGCGAGACCGCCGGCAGCGGCAAGCGCGATTCGTTGCCATCCGCCCTGCCGGCCGTGGTGCAGCAGGGCGTTCAGCACCGCCCAGAGTGCGAGGGTGAGCACAGCGCTGCCGAGGCCCCGGAGAGCCGGCGACCATCTGCTGCGCGCCGCGCGTACCTGGGAGACCACGCCGGTCCCGGTGGCGAACGCGACAAGTGAGGCGGCGGACTCGGGCCAGGCGGCGTGCCGTCCGGCCAGGCCGATGCCGAGCAGGACGGCGTTGCCCGACTGGTTGGCGACGAACGCGCCGTAGCGCAGGAACGCGAAGGCGTCCACGAAGCCGGCGATCCCGGTGGTCACGGCGAGGACCAGCAGCGGGTACCGGAACTCCCGGTAAGCGTCTTGCGGGTCCGGGGGCCGTCGGGATGGCGAGTCGCCCATCGCGTTCCCCATCCTCCGCTAACGGCTCCGGACAAGACCGGCACACCGCATTTTACGGTCAGCCTGGTGCTTCAGTCCGTTTTCGCCAGCCCCCCCGCCACCGGTGGCCGGACACCCTGGTCGCCCGACGGCGACGTCCGGTCGGGCCCAGGTCATAGGGTGGTCCCCGTGGCGACCCTTCTGCTTCTGCGACACGGCCGGACGACAGCGAACGCCGACGGCGGCCTGGCCGGCCGCCAGCCGGTCGAGTTGGACGACACCGGCCGGGCCCAGGCGACAGCGGTCGGCGAACGACTGCGCCGGGTGCCGCTCGCGGCGGTGGTGACCAGTCCGCTCATCCGGTGCCGGCAGACCCTGGAGCTGGCGCTGCCCGACACCGCCCCGCTCGTGGAGGAGGGGCTGATCGAGTGCGGCTACGGAGACTGGGAGGGGCAGCCACTGAAGAAGCTGGCGAAGGAGCCGCTCTGGCCGGTGGTCCAGCAGCACCCCAGCGCGGCGGTCTTCCCGAACGGCGAGGCGATGGCCGCGATGGCCGCGCGGGCGGTCGCGGCGGTACGCGCGTGGGATGCCCGGATCACCGCCGAGCACGGCCCGGAGGCGGTCTGGCTGGCCTGCAGCCACGGCGACGTGATCAAGGCGATAGTCGCCGACGCGCTCGGCGTACACCTTGATCTCTTTCAACGGATCGTGGCCGACCCGGCGTCGGTGACGGCGATCCGGTACACCCCGTTGCGGCCGTTCCTGCTCCGGCTCAACGACACCGGCGGTGACCTGGCCGCGCTGGCACCGCCGCCCCGCAAGCGTCGGCGGGCGACGCGGGCGGCGGCGAGCACTGCCGACTCCGACGCCCCGGTGGGCGGCGGCGCGGGGGCCGGCCGGTGAGCCGGCGTCCGCCGCGCCCGGGTGCCAGGACCGGTGCGCCGGGCGTGGCGGGGCGCACGGTGATTCGGGTCGGTGGGGTGCGCGGTGCCCTGGCGGGCCGGATAGGGTCGTGGGTATGACCCACCAGGTGCACGCGTTCGAACCGCCGGAGCGGTTCGTCGCCGGGACCGTCGGGCCGCCGGGGGAGCGCGCCTTCTTCCTGCAGGCCCGCGGCGGCGGTCGGCTGGTCAGTGTCGCGCTGGAGAAGGTCCAGGTGTCCCTGCTCGCCGAGAAGTTGGAAGAGCTGCTCACCGAGGCGCAGCGTCGCTTCGGGGTGGACCTGCCCGAGCTGGCGCCGGTGATCGGCGACAACGAGCCGCTCGACACGCCGGTCGACGAGGAGTTCCGGGTCGGCACCCTCGGGCTGGCCTTCGACGTGGACACCGCGACCGTGGTGATCGAGGCGATCGCCGCCGGCGAGGTGGAGCCCGAGGTCGAGCTGGGCGACGAGGACGACGAAGACCCCGACGACGACGATGTCGAGGACGACGAGCCGGACGAGGACCTCGACCGGCTCCGGGTGCGGCTCACCCCGCAGGCGACCCGCCAGTTCATCGAGCGGGCCCGGCGAGTGGTCAACGCGGGCCGGCCGCCGTGCCCGCTCTGCGGCCAACCGTTGGACCCCGCCGGGCACCTCTGCCCGCGGCACAACGGTTACCACCGGTGACCTCGTCCGGCCTCCAGCCTCGCCAGGACGGCGACGCGGCGCTGCGGCTGCTGCGTGACGGCACGCTCGACCTGGAGGGTCGGCTGGTCGACGCGTCGAACACGACGCTGCGCGGCATCCTGACCCTGGACGGGGTCACCGCCCGCTGCGTCTACAAGCCGGTGCGGGGCGAACGACCGCTCTGGGACTTCCCCGACGGCACCCTGGCCGGTCGGGAGGTCTCGGCGTACCTGGTCTCCGAGGCGACGGGCTGGGGCCTGGTGCCGCCCACAGTGCTGCGCGACGGGCCGTTCGGCCCCGGCTCCTGCCAGCTGTGGATCGACGAGCCGGAGGACGCCGAGGCGCTTGTCGGCTTCCTGCCGGCCGACGAGCTGCCGCCGCGCTGGTTCCCGATCGCCGCGGCCCGGGACGACGACGGCGCGGCGTACGTGTTGGCGCACGCCGAAGACCCACGACTGGCCCGCCTCGCGGTGCTCGACGCGGTGATCAACAACGCCGACCGCAAGGGTGGGCACGTGCTGGTCGGCCCGGACGACCGCATCTACGGCGTCGACCACGGGGTGAGCTTCCACGTGGAGGACAAGCTCCGTACGGTGCTCTGGGGTTGGGCCGGCCGACAGCTTCCCCCGGACGCGGTGGAGATGCTCGCCGGGCTCGCCGGGCAGATCACCGGAGCGCTCGGCGCGGAGCTTGCCGACCACCTGACGATCAGCGAGGTGGCCGAGCTGGCCGGCCGGGTCGACCGGTTGCGCGAGAGCGGCCGTTTCCCGCAGCCGCCGGAGGACTGGCCGGCGATGCCCTGGCCCCCCATGTGAGCTGCTGTCATCTTGATCACCCGTGGTGCGCTCCGGCGGCGTCGCCGGGCTGGCTAGGCTGGTCCCATGGAGTCTTGGGCGGGACACGAGGTGCCACGGCTGCCGGGCAAGGGCGAGCCGTTGGCGTTGTACGACTCGGCGCGGCAGGGCGTCCACCCGAGTGAGCCGGCCGACGCGGGAAGCATGTACGTCTGCGGCATCACCCCTTACGACGCCACACACCTCGGTCACGCCGCCACCATGATCACGTTCGACCTGGTGCAGCGGATGTGGCGCGACGCCGGCCGTCCGGTGCGCTACGTGCAGAACGTCACAGACATCGACGACCCGCTGCTGGAGCGGGCCGCCCGCGACGGCGAGGACTGGGTGGTCCTCGCGATGCGCGAGACCGCGCTGTTCCGGGAGGACATGGAGGCGCTGCGGATCATCCCGCCGGAGCACTACGTGGGTGCCGTCGAGTCGATCCCGGACATCGCCGACAAGGTCGCGGTGCTGGTCAAGGACGGCGCCGCGTACCGGCTCGACGACGGCACCGGCGACATCTACTTCGACATCTCCGCCACCGGCCGGTTCGGCTACGAGTCCAACCTCACCCGTGAGCAGATGCTGGAGATCTTCCCCGAGCGCGGCGGTGACCCCGACCGGGCCGGCAAGCGCGACCCACTGGACCCGGTGCTGTGGCGCGGGGCCCGCGAGGGCGAGCCGTCCTGGCCGGGCGGGGAGTTGGGGCCGGGCCGTCCGGGGTGGCACATCGAGTGCGCGGTGATCGCCATGAACCTCCTCGGTGACCGCATCGACGTGCAGGGCGGCGGCAACGACCTGCTGTTCCCGCACCACGAGGCGTCCGCCGCGCACGCCGAGCGGCTCACCGGTCAGGCCCCGTTCGCCGAGCACTACGTGCACGCCGGCATGATCGGCCTGGACGGCGAGAAGATGTCCAAGTCCCGCGGCAACCTGGTCTTCGTGTCCCGGCTGCGCGCCGACAAGGTCGACCCGATGGCGATCCGGCTGGCGCTGATCTCCGAGCACTACCGCAGCGACCGCACCTGGACCGACGACCTGCTCACCGCCGCCCAGGAGCGCCTGGCCCGCTGGCGGCGGGCCGCCGCCGCGCCGGCCGGGCCGTCCGGGGCCGAGCTGCTGGCCGGGGTACGCGAACGCCTGGCCGATGACCTGGACACCCCGGGCGCCCTGGCCGTGGCCGACCTCTGGGCCGACGCGACCCTGGCGGGCACCACGGATGACCCCGAAGCACCCGCCCTCTTCGCGAAGACGGTGGACGCCCTCCTAGGCATCCGCCTCTAGCCCACCCGACAACCCACCCCGCTCGCCCCCGCTTGCGTCGATCATGGACTTCTGGTGCCCGATACACGGTGCTTTGCGCCTTTCGCGAGGCACCACAACCCCATGATCGACCGGGTCCCGCCCTTCCTGCGGACGGTCGCGCGCCGCGCGTTCCGGCTCAGTCCAGAACCAGGCAGGGGGTTGGGGCGGGCCGGCACGGCGCGGACGAACGGGCTATGGAATGAACGTCACCTCGGGGAAGGAGCGGCTCGGGCCGCTCAGGAGACGGCCGCCCCGGTGCCGCAAGTGCAGGTCGAAGAACGCCAGCGGGTACGCCTGCCCGATCCGCACCGCGCGGGCGGGGTCGAGATTCCCGATCCAGCTGACGAGTTCCTCGTCGCTCATCCCGATGACCCGTGCCAGTTGTGGAATCAGCCACTGGTTGTCCCCGTAGGACGAGTGGACAGCTTCGGCGGCTTGGATGTTGAGCCGCCATCCGCGTAGGTGGGTGAAGAACTCGGCGACGGCGGGCTCCGCGGCCTGGGTGAACGCCGCCGTCATCAGCATGAACGGCCGGTACAGGTCGGTGGTGGGCAGCGGCTGCGACAGCATCGGGCCGTCGATGCTCAGTCCCGCTCGGATCCGCCGGTCGGTGGCCATGGTCAGGGCCGTCGCGGTGCCGCCCTTCGACCAACCGAACATGCCGATTCGGCTTAGGTCGAGGGCGGTGCCCAGCCCGGCCGGCAGCGGTGCGTGGTCGACGTCGGGGTTGCCCCCGGCGGCGAGGTCGGCGATCTGGTCGAGGACGAACCGGACGTCGCGGGTATAGGTCCATGGGGTGGCGTGGTGGCTGTTCTCCTGGACGGTTACCCGGCCGTCGGGGAACTCGCCGAACCCGTCGTAGGTGTGGTCCACCGTGACCACCACATAGCCGTGGCTGGCCAGTTCCTGGACAACGATTGTGGTGTCCGAACGGTGGCTGCCGGCGCCGTGCGAGTACAGCACCACCGGCAGCCGTCGGCGCGGGCGCAACACCGGGGCGCCCTCGTGGCCGGCGGTCAGTGGTGCCAGCGCGGCGTCGGGGTCGAAGCCGGCGGAGCCCAGCAGCGTGCGCATCGAGGCGGCGGTCATCCACGGGGCGAGCGGGTGTCGCCGCACGTCCCGGGCGGGGTACCAGAGGCTGACCATCAACTCCCGGTACCGTCCCGGCCCGGCCAGCGGGTCCGGCTGTGACCGGTCGACCAGGTGCAGCGGCACCGTCCCCACGCGGTACGGCCCGGTCGGCGCGGGCAGAGAGAGCCGGACCAAGCCCGGATCGGTGGCGGCTGCCGTGGCGCGACCGGCGATGCCAAGCGGCACGCTGATCCCGGTCGCCAGTGCCGCTCCGACAAGGCCGCGGCGCGTCATTCCCCGTCCACCCATCGGCTGCACGGTTTCCATTTGTCCTCCCCTTGGGTTTTTCGACGCCGCAACGGAGCGTTCCGGCCATCGATATCATCGCAGTGTATACACTGAGGGTGTAGTTGTATCGGTGTCAGCGCTCTTCGATGATGAAGACTTCAGCGCTCTGCTGCTGGAGACACCAGGCCTGCCGTGTCTGGGCGTGACAGACCCCGTGTTGCACGGGATCCGGTCCGCGCACGTCGGCTGGCCGTCGGTCACCCGGTCACCGGTCGGCGATCGGCGCCGTCTCGGCATGTTCGACCTGCTGAATGAGTTCCTTGAGGTGGGCGATCTCGTCGCGCAGGGCTGCCTCACCGGTAGCGGTGAGAGTCACCCAGGTGCGTGGGCGCTTGCCCTCGTAGCCCTTCTCGATCTGGATCAGCTCGGCCTTCTCCAGGACGTTCAGGTGCTGCCCGAGGTTGCCCGCGGTCAGCTGCAGGGTGGTGCGCAGGAAGCCGAACTCGACCTGGCGGGCCTGGTGAGCGATGGCCAGGATGCCCAAGCGGACGCGCTGGTGGACCACGTCGTCGAGGCCGTTGGTGGGATGGTCGGTCATCGCCCCGGAACCTCGGTGGTCGGCCGGAACAGGGCGAAGGCGGCACTGCCGAGCAGCAGCAGCGCCGCCGGGACGAGCAGGTACGGCAGGAAGAACCACGGCGAGGTCGAGTGGATGACCTGGCCGCCCTGCACCATCACGCTCGCCAGGTAGACGAGGCTGTACGCCAGCAGCGCCCAGTTGCGTTCGACCCACGCGAGCACCAGCAGCGCCAACGCGATTACCGCTATGGGACTGGCCAGCCCGTTGACGAGCCACGCCGCTGGCCCGACCTCGATCGCGGCCGGATCGGTGGAGAAGGGGTCGGCGGGGACGGAGACGAGCGGGTGGAGCCTCAGCCAGATCGACACGGCCGTCATCAGAACGGCCAACGCGACGCCGACGACGACGTAGGGGCGGATCGGGGTGCCCACGCCGCGCCGTCGGGACTGTCGTACGTAGAAGCCTGCGATCGCCGCGTAGGAGAGCACCAGCGCGACCGTCCAGTATCCGAGCTCCGTCGGGTTGGGTGCCATGCAGACCGTGTGCTGCGGGCTGGATCGGCAGGTGTCGAACAGGTCGACGTAGGGGGCGTACCGGTAGACGGGTATCGCGATCAGGGTGATCACCGCGAAGACCAGCAGCGGAAACCAGGTGCCGCGCTGGGCGACACGGACCTGGCGGGTCAGGTCGCGCACGGCCGCCAACAGCTCGTGAGGCCCATCCGCCTGTGGAACGGATTCGTGTGTCATGAAGTTAGCTTTGCATTACAGACCTATCCGTGCAAGAGAGTCTGACCGCATTTCACGGGCCGTGCCAACTGTGACCGCGCCGCCCACCGCGAACGCAAACCAGGTGGGACGCGAGTTCAACAGGCGGTCTGGGGCACCGACTACCCAGCCGTCCTCAACCGCGTCGTGGCGCTGGACTGGCTCCGCGCCATGCCCCGACGGACATGATCGGCGAGCCGGAACCTAGCCCAGAACCAGGCCGGGGTCGGGATCGGCCTCGGGGGTGGGGGCAGGAATCTGGTACTCCTCGGTGAGGGTGGTCATCGGGCCGGGCCAGGTGGCCTGCGCGACCTCGATGGGCTTGCGGTGACTGTCGTACGCGACGTGCAGCAGGTGCAGCACCGGGGTATCGGGCCGGATCTGGAGGGTTTCGGCCTCTTCCCGGCTGGGTTGGCGGGCGCTGATCGTGTCGGTGGCCGAGACGTACCGCCGCCCGGTGGCCTCCTCGGCCTCCTGGTAGAGCGGCCGGCCGAACGCCTCGGCGCGCTCAAGCGAGGTGCCTGCGGTGTCGCGGGGCAGGAACCAGGAGGCGCCCACCTCGACGGGGGAGTCGTCGGTGCGCACGAGGTGTCGGCGGCAGAGCAGGCTGGTGCCGTCGGACACGCCGAAGGCGTCGGCGACCTCGGCCGGGGCGGGGGCGGAGCCGACCGAGACGAGTTGCTGACGGTACCGGGCGGCCAGGTCGGTGTGGTAGCCGCGGAAGCCGCCGTACCGGCCTCGGGAGAGGCGGTTGAGTCGGCGTCGGGTGCCCCGGACGTACGTACCGGAGCCGGGTTTGGTGATCAGGATGCCCTCGACGCGGAGCTGGTCGACGGCGCGTTGCACAGTCTGTTTGGCGACGCCGAACATCTCGGCGATGGCCGGGATGGACGGCAGCCGCTCGCCGGGCCCCCAGTCGCCCCGGCGGACCTGGGCCTTGAGCTGCGCGGCGATCTGTCGGTGCGGGAACTCGGCGGCCCCGGGATTGATCTGCACACCCGCCTCCTTGATCACATCTAGGTTCCTAGGATGCCCTAGCGGGTGTGACGGCGCTACCCGTGACACGCGAAAAAACGGGCCCTCGGACCACAAAGGTCCGAGGGCCCGCGACGAACAGTGCTACCAGGAGCCGGCGGTGGGGCCGGCCGAACCGCCCCGGCGGCGCAGGTACTTCTCGAACTCCTGAGCGATCTCGTCACCGGTCAGCGGGGTGATGCCCTCGTCGCCGACCCGTTCCTCCAGCTCGCGGACGTACTCGCCGAGCTCGGCGTCCTGCTCGGCGGCGCTGCGCACCCGCTGCTCCCACTCGGCGGACTCCTCGGCCAGGTCGGCCATCGGCACCGGCAGGTCGACGACCTCCTCCACCCGGTGCAGCAGGGCGAGGGTGGCCTTGGGGCAGGGCGGGTTGTTGGCGTAGTGCGGCACGTGCACCCAGAACGAGACGGCATCCACGTCGGCGCGGGTGCAGGCGTCGTGGAGCACGCCGACGATCCCGGTCGGCCCGTCGTAGCGGGTTGGGGTGAGCTGGTAGCGCTCGGCGGCCTGCGCGTCCGAGGCGCTGCCGCTGATCGGCAACGGCCGAGTGTACGGAACGTCGGCGAGCAACGCGCCGAGCAGCACCACCCGTTCCACCTCCAGGCTGTGGCAGATCTCCAGCACCTGCTCGCAGAACGTCCGCCAGCGCATGCTCGGCTCGATGCCGCGGATCAGCACCACGTCACGGTCGGTGCCCTCCGGGCTGGCCACCATGAACCGGGTCGTCGGCCACTCCACCCGACGGGTCTCCCCGTCGGCCATCGTGATGGTGGGCCGGCTGACCTGGAAGTCGTAGAAGTCCTCCGGATCCAGCTCGGCGATCTGCCGGGCGTTCCAGACCTGCTCAAGGTGCTCCACCGCGGCGGTGGACGCGTCAGCGGCGTCATTCCAGCCCTCGAACGCGGCGATGGCCACCGGGGACCGCAGCACCGGCAGTCCGTCGAACTCGGTCACGCCGTCACCTCACCCTGCTCGTCGCGGCCGGCGCCGGGATGGCGCCCGGTCGTCATACCGTGGGGCACAGCGGCGTCCCTGTTGTCCTTCACGTCCGTCAGCCTACGTCCCGGGCGGAGGTACGGCCTGTCGGCCGCGCCGGTCTGCCGCTTCCAGGCCCGGTCATACCCGAACGGACCGGACAGCGTGATCCCGCTGACACAATCTGGGATCAGGTGCCGAGGGTGGGTGAGCAGGACGGCTGCCGCACTAACCTGGACGCGTGCGGACTTCGTTGCTGGATGCGCTGGCTGGCCGGATTCTCATCGCCGACGGGGCGATGGGCACGATGCTGCAGGCCGCGGACCTCACACTCGAGGACTTCGACGGCCTCGAAGGGTGCAACGAGATCCTCAACGTCACCCGTCCCGACGTGGTGCGCGGGGTGCACGACGCCTACCTGGCCGCCGGCGCGGACTGCGTGGAGACGAACACCTTCGGCGCCAACCTCGCCAACCTCGCCGAGTACGACATCCCGCACCGCATCCGGGAGTTGTCCGAGGCGGGCGCCCGGATCGCCCGGGAGGCCGCCGACGCGGCCAGCACCCCGCAGCGGCCCCGGTTCGTGCTCGGCTCGATCGGGCCGGGCACCAAGCTGCCCACCCTCGGGCACGCCCCCTACTCGACGCTGCGCGACGCGTACCAGGAGAACGCCGCGGGTCTGATCGTCGGTGGCGCGGACGCGTTGATCATCGAGACGTGCCAGGACCTGCTCCAGGTCAAGGCGGCGGTGGTCGGGTCGAAGCGGGCGATGGCCGAGCTGGGCCGGTCGGTGCCGATCATCTGTCACGTGGCCGTGGAGACCACCGGCACCATGCTGGTCGGCAGCGAGATCGGTGCGGCCCTGGCGGCGATCGAGCCGCTGGGCGTGGACCTGATCGGGCTCAACTGCTCGACCGGTCCGGCCGAGATGAGCGAGCACCTGCGGTATCTGTCGCAGCACTCCCGCATCCCGCTGTCGGTGATGCCGAACGCCGGCCTGCCGGTGCTGACCGCCGACGGGGCGCATTTCCCGCTGACTCCCGTGGAGCTGGCCGAGGCCCTGGAGCGGTTCATCACCGAGTACGGCGTGGGGCTTGTCGGGGGCTGCTGCGGCACCACCCCGGAGCACATCCAGGTGCTGGCCGAGCGGCTGCACGGCGTCACCGCCCCGGCCCGCGAGCCCCGGCACGAGGCGGGTGTCTCGTCGGTCTACCACCCGGTGCCGTTCGCCCAGGACGCGTCGGTGCTGATGGTGGGGGAGCGCACCAACGCCAACGGCTCCAAGGCGTTCCGGGAGGCGATGCTCGCCGGCGACTGGCGGGCCTGCGTGGAGATCGCCCGCAGTCAGGCCCGCGACGGCTCGCACCTGCTCGACCTGTGCGTCGACTACGTCGGCCGCGACGGCACGCAGGACATGCGGGAGCTGGCCGGGCGGTTCGCCACCGCGTCGACGCTGCCGATCATGCTGGACTCCACCGAGCCGGCCGTGGTCGAGGCGGGGCTGGAGATGCTCGGTGGGCGGTGCGTGGTCAACTCGGTGAACTTCGAGGACGGTGACGGCCCCGACTCCCGGTACGCGCGGGTGATGCCGATCGTCCGTGAGCACGGCGCTGCGGTGGTGGCGCTGCTCATCGACGAGGAGGGGCAGGCACGTACCCAGGAGTGGAAGGTGCGGGTCGCGGCGCGGCTGATCGACGACCTGACCGGCCGGTGGGGGATGGACCGCGCGGACATCCTGATCGACGCGTTGACGTTCCCGATCGCCACCGGTCAGGAGGAGACCCGCCGCGACGGCATCGAGACGATCGAGGCGATCCGGGAGATCTCCACCCGCTACCCGGGGGTCAACTTCACACTGGGCATCTCGAACATCTCGTTCGGGCTCAACCCGGCGGCCCGCCAGGTGCTCAACTCGGTGTTCCTGCACGAGTGTGTGCAGGCCGGCCTGACCTCGGCCATCGTGCACGCCAGCAAGATCCTGCCGATGTCGAAGATCCCCGACGAGCAGCGCGAGGTCGCCCTGGACCTGGTCTACGACCGGCGCCGCGAGGGGTACGACCCGGTGCAGCGCTTCCTGGAGCTGTTCGAGGGCGTCGACGTGACGAGCGCCCGGGCCAGCCGCGCCCAGGAGTTGGCCGCGCTGCCGCTTGACGAGCGGCTCAAGCGGCGCATCATCGACGGCGAGCGCAACGGCCTGGAGGCCGACCTGGACGAGGCGATGGCCGGCGGCCGGTCCCCGCTGTCGATCATCAACGACATCCTGCTGGACGGCATGAAGGTGGTCGGTGAGCTGTTCGGCTCCGGCCAGATGCAGTTGCCGTTCGTGCTCCAGTCCGCCGAGGTGATGAAGACCGCTGTGGCGTACCTGGAGCCGCACATGGAGACCACCGAGGACGGCGGCAAGGGTCGCATCGTGCTCGCCACGGTGCGCGGTGACGTGCACGACATCGGCAAGAACCTTGTCGACATCATCCTGTCCAACAACGGCTACGAGGTGGTGAACATCGGCATCAAGCAGCCGATCAACGCCATCCTGGACGCCGCCGAGCAGCACCGCGCCGACGCGATCGGCATGTCCGGGCTGCTGGTCAAGAGCACAGTCATCATGAAGGAAAACCTGGCCGAGATGGCCACCCGCGGGGTCGCGGAGCGCTGGCCGGTCCTGCTGGGCGGGGCGGCGCTCACCCGCGCGTACGTCGAGGACGACCTGCGGTCGATGTTCCCGGGCCAGGTGCACTACGCGCGGGACGCGTTCGAGGGGCTGTCCCTGATGGACAAGGTGATGACCGCCAAGCGGGGTGGCGCGCCGGTGATCGACCCGGAGCGGGAGGCTGCCCTCGCGGAGCGGCGGGCCCGTCGGGAGCGGCAGCGGACGATGGTCACCGAGTCGCTGCCGGAGCTGCACGACTCCTCGACCCGCTCCAATGTGGCAGTCGACGTGGAGGTGCCCACTCCGCCGTTCTTCGGCACCCGGGTGGTCAAGGGCGTGCCGATGGCCGAGTACGCGGCGTTGCTCGACGAGCGGGCCACGTTCCGCGGGCAGTGGGGGCTCAACGGCGCCCGGGGCGGCAACGGACCGTCCTACGACGAGCTTGTGGAGACCGAAGGTCGGCCGCGGCTGCGGTACTGGTTGGACCGGCTGATCGCCGACCAGGTCCTTGAGGCAGCCGTGGTGTACGGCTACTTCCCCGCGTACTCCGAAGGCAATGACCTGGTGGTGCTCGACGAGAACGGGCACGCGGAGCGCGCCCGGTTCTCCTTCCCCCGCCAGCGCCAGGAGCGGCGGCTCTGCCTGGCGGACTTCTTCAGGCCCAAGGGCGACCAGCTCGACGTGGTCGCGCTGCAACTGGTCACCGTCGGGCAACCCGTCAGCGAGTACGCGGCGAAGCTGTTCGCCCGCAACGAGTACCGCGACTACCTGGAGGTGCACGGGCTGTCCGTGCAGCTCACCGAGGCGCTCGCCGAGTACTGGCACCGGCGCATCCGCGCCGAGCTGACCCTGCCCGACGGCCGCCCGTTGAGCATCGACGACCCTGTGGACCTGGCCGGCATTCTGCGCAACGACTACCGGGGCTGCCGGTACGCGTTCGGCTACCCGGCCTGCCCGGACCTGGAGGACCGGGCGAAGATCGTGGACCTGCTCGGGTCGGAGCGGATCGGCGTGGAGTTGTCCGAGGAGTTCCAGTTGATGCCGGAGCAGGCCACCGACGCGATAGTGGTCCACCACCCGGAGGCCAGTTACTTCAACGCCAAGTGACGGGCGCAGGTGCACTGACCTGCACCCGAGGTCGTCCCGAAGGCCGCTGAGCCGTGATCATGCCGTCTCCCGCAGGACGTGCATGGCGTTGCGACGGTCGTCGGGGATGTCGGCGGCCCGGATCGCAGGCTTCCAGACTCCGGGTTGAACTTCGAGCGACCGAGCGGCAGGCCCGTCAGCGGTGGCCAGGTAGAGAACACGGAGGGCCGGAGTTGGGCGCAGGCGGGTTCTCGATACGTGGTGGTATCCGGGTCGTTCCGAAGGTGGGGGGCGGCGTTCGCGCCGACTCTGGCTGGCCGATGGCGAGGCTGCGGGCTGAGCGGGACTCCCGCGCTACGGGAGATCTGGGCCGGAGTTCTGGTGGTCACCGCCGACAATTTGATCGCAATCCGACGATGGCGAAAAGTCGGGTTGGAGTTCGAGGCTGCTGATCGCGATGAGCTGTGGATGTTTCGGACGCTCGATCTTGACCGCTTGATCGGCCGCCTGGCGGAGCTTGGATGGATCGTCGAACGGTAGCGGCATCACATCGAGGACGCTCGTGCTCTGCGCTGCCTAGCTCCCCGCCGAGAGGGCCGCTACAGAAAGTATCGATCAACACGATTCCCAAGCTGACAGTGTCGAGGGCAGACTGTCGGCGGACCGGTGGCAGAGCCGGGTTATTGCAGCGCTGAGATGCCGGGTGCCGTGCACGCGCGGCGGCTCGAAGGCGTGTGGGGCCGCTGGCGTGCCATGCCCCACCGGGGGTTCGAATCCCCTCCGGTCCGCTCGCACTCTCCCAGCACAGTTGGGTGACTACCTGGGTGACGATCGGGACGAACGCCCGCGGACTGTCCCGGACGCTGGGGACTGTTCTGGCAGCTCAGTGGCTTTGAAGGCGCAGGTGAGCGCCCCGCGTTGGTTGCCCGGGGGTCAAGTGGTCGGGTGGAGAGGGCGGGCAGGACGGTCGTGTGGCAGTGATCAATCCCGCGGGCTGGTGCGAGGCCAGAAAAGCCGCCGTCCGTTCCGCATGGTCTGAGGTCATGGAGAGACTTCATGTGGGTGGCTCGGTTGCTGGTGCAGGCCGAGCGCACCGCACCGGCCGAGATCACGCACCGGCCTGTCGCCCGGGACATCCTTGCCGAGGTTGCCCGCGACCCGACCACGATCGCCAAGCTCGCTGCCACCTTTCGGGGTCGGCTGAGCAGCGCTACACGCGGATGAGGAGTGCAGCAGTGAAGTGCAGCAACCTCCCGTGGCTCGATCTCCTTGTCGTACTCGCCAATACGATCTTCTACCTGGAGCGTCCGGTACGGCAGGCAGACCTGCACATGATCGCCAAGCAGGTGGGGCTGGTGCTGCGACAGCACGGCTTCAAACGGTCGCGTGGATGTTCATGGTCACCGCGATCTGGCTGTGCCGCTGGGTCCGCATCATGACCCGGGGCTGAACGTCGAGGGCCGCCAGCAGGGTGGCGCAGGTGCGCCGGGTGTGCACGGAGGTCTCCCGAACGCCGGTCTTGCGGCAGCGGGTCTTGAACTCCCGGTGGAAGTTCCTCGGCTCGATCGGCGTACCGAGGCGGATGGTGAAGACCAAGTCGCTGTTCCGCCAGGGCCGGCGGTGTCGCCCTGCTCGCCGAACCGCGCCGAAGTAGAGCGACCCATGGCGCCGGTACAGCCCTCCGCTGACCGGCTGCGGCTCGCGGCCTGCGTACCCGGCCCTCAGCAACTGCCTGGCCGACAGTCCATAGGTCAAGGTGGTGGCTCAGTGAAAGATGCCCAGGCCTGCGATCGCGTCGAGGGCTATGACCAAGTCGGCGACGCCGAACGACGCCACGCCGAAGAGCCAGAGGCGGTAGGACGACAGCCGAATCCACCAAGGCTGGTGGTCGCCGAGGCGGAGACGGCCTGCGGCGTGGGGAGGGACTTCAAGGCCTTGCGCAAGGCCCAGTTGTCGCTCGATCCGCTCCGCTAGCCGGCTGTCGCTCATTTCAAGGTGGCGGTGCTTGGCCATCAGTTGTGCCGACAGCAGGGCGAGAATAGCGCCCAGGACGGCCGAGACCGCTTGAGCAGGGGTTGAGCCGCCCGCCTGTAGGGCAATCGTGAGGAGGAAGGCCTGGGCCGCGGTAGCCAACGCGGGGACTTGCCACATCATCGTGTCGAGGGATGTGCGGCGGGCGCCGACCACGGCGTAGGCCGCCATGAGGACCTCTTCGGATACCTGATCCTCGGCCTGGGTAGCTGGTGGGCCTGGCGTCATGGCGCCATGGTCCCAACCGCTCGCAACAGCCGGGAGGTAGAGCCGCCGGCGGAAAGCTGTCGACAGCAATGCTGACAGCATCCCCACCGGACGGTAGCGCGCCCGCAGGTGCGGAGACGGACGGGCAATCCGAGCTGACGACCGCCGCCGGACAAGGACGGACCTGCCGCACAGAACTTACACAAGCGAGGGTCGCGAGCCCGAGGAGCCCCAAGATCATGCCGTTTGCGGGCCGTCACAGGCGGACCGGGAGCAAGGGAACGTTGACCACCGATCACCAATGAGCGGGCAGCTCAGGCGGCATCTTGTCCGTGTTGATCGTCTACGCTCTCACCTTCGATCAATACAACGCCAAGTGACGGGCGCAGGTGCACTGCCACCTGTGGACGACACATCACTGTGGCAGGCGAGGTCGTGGTCGAGCCCAAGGGCACCGGACGACAACCGATGACAGCAGACGACGCAGCGTAGCTGCGTTCGGCACGAAGCGGCGAGGCTGAGGGGTGAGGTGAGCCTCGCTGTCGTGGCAGCATGCGGCGGTGACCTTTGATGATGACCGGTACCTCGATGCCTTCGTCGACTACAGCAGGGGGCATCATTTCGTTCGGCTTGACGTCGAAGTGCCAGCGGAGACTCTGACGCAAGGGCTGGCCGGTCCCGATGACGACGTGCCACACGGCTCGTTGTGGTTGTCGGCGGACCGGGCGGAGGCGCTGGCTAGGTCGTTGCTCAGTTGCGCGGCAGAGGTGAGGGAGCAGAGCCGTCAGCTTTGATCGACTACGCCCTCACCGTTGACCAATACCACGCCAGGTAACGCCCTCAGGTGCTGTCACCCGTACCCGAGGGCGTCCGGCTCAGCCGGCGGGTCGGTAGGGGATCCTGATCGAGTGGATAACCAGGATCTTGATGAGCTGGTTCGGGCCGGCCGGAACATCCAAGCGCTTGTCCTGATCCGTGAGCAGCGCGGGTGCGGCTTGCGGGAAGCGGTTGACCTGCTCGATGGCCATCACAAGCGACTGAAGGCCGAGCAGCAGGACCAGCGGTCAGCGGCGGACGGCCCCGGTTTGCCCGACGAGTCACCACACCGTCGTCGACCGTGGCTCCCGAATGCGGCCTCGGGGCATCGCGGGCCGCCCGTCGCCGGTCAGGGGCAGGATGAGACGACGGTCTAGGCAGTGGGCTGCGCTGGCCGGATGAACCGGCGATCGTGGTCACTGACTGTGGCCCTCGGGCCGGCGGCGCGCAGGACGACGTCGAGCACCAGGTCGGGATCGGCCTCGTAGGCTCCGCTGGCCCAGGCCGCGTTCGGCTCGATGACGGCCCAGCCGCCGTCGATGGTCCCCACGTCGACCACGATGGCGGTGGGAAGTGTGTGACCGAATCCGGCCGCCAGGTCCGCGCCGAAGGCGAGCGCGTCGGCAGGTGCCGGGCCGAGGCGCAGCCGGCCGTGCTCGGCGTACTGGCTTGCGGCGTGGACGGCGCCGTCGAGCAGGTGCAGCCGGTACTCGGTGGTGAAGTCGACGATGTCGCTGACGAGGACGGGAGTTTGTCGGTCGACGGCGTCGGGTCCTGGCAGGCGGGAACCGTCGGTGTAGATCATGGCCCGGATGGTCTTGTCGTTGGGTGACTTGATGAATGCGGGTCGACGGAGTTCGTAGGCGTCGTCGATCGTGACAACTGTGATGTCCCGGCGCGTGACGTCCCGGGGCAGCCCGGCGAGCCAGCCGGGTGGGGCCTCCAGCGGGGCGATCCCGAGCAGCGGGGCGACGGCGTCGGCGAAGGTCGGCCCGGCGTGCAGGTGGTCGGCTCGCATGCCGGTGGGCACCGTGAAGGTGGGCAGCTGCACGGTGGCCAGCCCGCGTCGATGGGCGGTGTCGCGCAACCGCTGGGCCGATGCGGTCAGTCGCGGTGGCAGGACGAGCGTCACGGACGAGGATCCTGCCGTACCGGTCGGCGCTGTCACAGTCGTTATCCGTAGCTGTCGCCGCTGCTGAGGTTGGCCCTGTTCGCGTGCGAGGATCTGTGGCCATGGGTCTGGCTGACGCTCTCGCTGGGTGGACCGACGTGGACGGCGCCCAGTACGAGTTGGGCAGGGCTGTGGGCCTGTTTACGGATCGCACGTTCTTGCAGGTCAAGTGGGTGTTCTGGTCGGACGACCCGGTCGGTGCGGCGCTCTTCGACATGCTGCACGCGTTGGTGCGGGCGGGCGTTCTGGAGTATCGCGACGAGCCCGACCACCAGTTTCGGTGGAAGACGGCGGCACCGCCGGGCGGCGTGCCGGCCGACCGGGCTTGACACTCGCCGTCAAGTACTTGACGATAGGCGTCAAGTAGCGAAAGGGCCGGCATGTCGCCAACTCACCAGGAACTGACCGAGCAGCTCATCCGGTTGATCGATATCCGTCTGCTGGACCCGCTCGAAATCCTTCTCGACGGCCACGACGCCATCGACCCGCTACGCGCCGTCGTCCGGGAGCGGGCCCGATCCTGGGCCACCACACTCGTCGGCGGCGACGACCGGGCCGCCGTCGGCGTGGTCATGCGCGCGATCTCCACCCTCTACCCGGAGGACGGACCGTTCGACCCACCCCTCGACTGGTGGCGCAGCCCGCTCGGCCAGACCGTCGCGCGACGGGTCGGCCACCCGACTGCCGAATCCGTGTCGTACGCGGTGGCCGGCGCCATGCTCGGCATCACCCGCCAGGGCGTCCACGACCTGGTCTCCCGCGACAAGCTCGCCCGCCATCCCGAAGGCGGCGTGCGCTCCGCCTCCGTACGCGACCGACTGCTCAAGGAAGGAACCCGACGTGGCTGAGACCATCATCGACTCCGGGGCCGTGCCCATCGCGATCCGCGACTTCGGCGGACCCGGACAACCGCTGCTGCTCCTGCACGGCGCCGGTGGCAACCTCGCCCAGATGACCACCCTCGCCGAGCACCTGCGCCCGACCCGCCGGGTGGTCACCGTCGACCTGCGCGGTCACGGCCGGTCCGGAGACGGCCGGTGGCGCTGGGACGACGTACTGGCCGACCTGGCCGCCGTCACCGACCACCTCGGCCTCACCACCCCAGCGGTGGTCGGCGTCTCCCTCGGCGGCATGCTCGCCACCCTCTGGGCGCAGCGTCACCCGGAGTGCCCCGGTGCCGTCAGCCTCGACGGCAATCCGCCGTTGAACCGTCCGGACCAGGTCGCCGGGCTGGATCCGGAGCAGGCCGAGACCGAGCTGGCCAAGCTGCGGGCCGTCTTCGACGGGATGGCCGCGATGCTTGCCGAACCGCTGACCGCCGAGCAGGTGGCCGCCATGCTTGCGGGTCAGCGAGCCATGGCCCAGCGCTACGGCGCCGCACCCGACGACTGGGTGGCTGCCTTCGCACGCAACCTGGTGCCCGGCGACGACGGCCGCAGCCGGCTGCGGCCCGGTCCGGCCCTCACCCGGCAGCTCCGCGATGCCATGGACTCCCTTGACCTGATGCCCGCCTACCGCGACGTCCGCTGCCCGCTGTTGCTCGTTCTCGCCACCGAGGACCTGCCCGAACAACAGCCGTTCCGCGACCTGTACGAGGCGTATCGCACGGTCACCGCCGAACGGCTCGCCACTGTGGACAACCCGTCCCTACGGGTGCGGCAGCTCGCCGGCGCCAGCCACGCGATGGTCGCCGAACGCCCTCAGGAGCTCGCCACCCTCATCACCGACTTCCTCAACGCTCACGCCTGAGGCGGCCCGCGGCGGCCCACCTCCTCGGGCACGTGCCGGTACGGCAGAGACGCGGCGCGGGTCAGGCCCGGATTTCGGCGACCATCGTGTCCGCGTTCTCGAACGACTCGACGGTGCGGAACCCTTCGGCGGCGTAGAGCCCGGCGGCGAAGTTCGCCCGCTCCACACTCAGCGACACCCGCCGGATGCCTTCGGCGCGGGCGGCGTCCAGGGTGGCGCGCAACAGCGTCCGGCCCACACCCCGGCCGCGCCACGACTGCACCACGCCGATGGTCAGCTCCGGCACGTCGTCGCTCACGTACCCGTAACCTGGGTCAGCGGCCGTCAGGTGCCGCAGCCAGGCCGCGCCGACCGGTTGCCCGGCCGGCTCCACCGCGACCACCCCGATGTCGTCCGGCCGCATCCACCCGGTGACATAGTGGGCCAGCGCGGGGTCGGCCAGGATGCGCTCGCGCGACCAGTTCCGTTCCGGCAGCCAGTTGATGGCCTCCACCAGCATGTCGGTGAGGAACGCGAGGTCGCTCGGCGTGGCGGCGCGAAGATCAACGTGATGCACCGCCACACCCTGCCACAGGACCAGGACCGATGGGTGCCGGCCAGGTGAGGCCGAACATCGCGAGGAGTCGCGTGAAGGTGGGCGTCACCAGCCGCCAGGAGCATTGGCGGGGGTCGGTCCAGAAGTCACTGGCTACCACCCTCGGGTCGGCGACCACCGGCCCTGGGCCAGCAGGGTGACAAGCGTCGTGGGCAGGGGAAGCCCGCGGGACCGTCCAATCCGGCGGATGAGGTCTCTCGCGCATCGTCACCTCGTAGCGTCAGTCACCGGCAGGGCCACAGGGTACGCATGTCTCGAAGGGATCGCGGCCACCGCGACCGCACCCGGAACAGGGGGAACCAGCATGGCGATCAAGCGGATGGACAACGTCCTCATCGTGGTCGAGGACCTGGACGCCGTCATCGCGTTCTTCGTCGAGCTCGGCATGGAGTTGGAGGGCAGGGGGCCGGTCGAGGGGCGGTGGGTGGAGCGCGTCGTCGGCGTCGACGGCGTGCGCCAGGAGGTCGCGATGCTGCGGACCCCGGACGGTCACGGCAAGGTCGAGCTGGCCGTGTTCCACACGCCGAAGGCGGTCCGCCACGACCCGCAGGACGCGGCGGCGAACACCCTCGGCATTCGCCGGATCATGTTCGCCGTCGACGACGTCGAGGACACGATCGCCCGGCTGCGCCGCCACGGGGCGGAACTGGTAGGTGAGGTGCAGCGATACGAGGACATCTTTCTGCTCTGCTACGTCCGTGGCCCCGAGGGCATCATCGTCGGGCTGGCCGAGGAGCTTCGCTGAGAGCGGTCGCGTCATGCTCGGGAGCCAGCAGACGCGGCGACGTCGCGGCCGCACGGGCCACCGCTGCTAGGACAGCGCCCGTCCGCCGCCGTCGTTAGGCTCCCGGCATGTTCCGGACGGCTCGACCTGACGACTTCGCGCAGATCATCCGCCTCTACCGACAGTTGAACCCGGACGATCCGGTGCTCGACGACGGCTCCGACGAGGCGGCCTTCGCGCAGATCCTCGGCACACCAGGGCTGAGTCTCTTCGTCCTCGATGTGGACGGGGTAGTCGTCGCCACGACGTACCTCAACCTGATCCCCAACATCAGCCGGTCCGCGTCGCCCTACGCCGTCATCGAGAACGTCGTGGTCGAGGAGTCGCGGCGCGGCACCGGGCTGGGTCGCGAGATCATGGCCGCCACGCTCCAGGCCGCCTGGGACGCGGGCTGCTACAAGGCGATGCTGATGACCGGGTCGCGTAACCCCGCGACGCACGGCTTCTACCGCGCCTGCGGGTTCTCGGCCGACGTCAAGACCGCGTACCTCGCCCGACCACCGGCATCGCAGGGCTAGCTAGGCACTGCGCGGACCGCCGGCCACGGCGTCGACGACGGATCGCAGCTTCGACGTGAGGGTGGCCGGCTCAGGCGTCCCGGCTGCGCAGTTGCCACGCGGCGAACCACCGGGTGCTTGCCATGCTCACGTACCTCGGCACCTAGCCCGGGGCGAGGGCGGTCGAGCCGCGCGGATGCGCGTTCACGACCGTCGAGGCCGCGAGGGTGAGCACGTTGGTCTCGTCGTCGAACTGGGCACTGATATCGATCGCGGCGATCTGCCCGAGGTCGGACACGTGCGTACCACCGCAGGGCATGACAGCGGGTGGAGAGATGTCGCACCGCCAGAGCCGGTCCGCGGTGAAGTGGTCCGAACTACCGGTCACGGTCACGCCCGCCTGGGACGCCAGCCAGGTCGCGAGTATGTCGTTGGCGCGCCGAACGTACGCGTCGAGTTCGGCGATGAATGCCGGATGGTTGAACCCCCTCTTTCGGAGGGACTTTCCCAACCGGTACCGGTCGATGCTCCCATCGACATGGTGTCGGCTGTCCAGGAGCGCCGCCGCGTCGAAGTTCCTGTTCCCTCTGGAGTCACGGAGAGCGTCTTTGGTCCACAACTCGTCGAGGCACTCGTTGACCGCGAAGGCGACCAGATGGCAGCCGGTGTGCGCCGCACTCAGCGCGGCCCGGCGTACGGCGTCGACCTCGAGCGAAACGACCTGCCCGACCCATCCGGCGATGTCGGCGTCCACGGTGTTCACGATGTGCCCGACAGCGAGAATCCGGTCCGGGTCACCGCGGCGCGCGGACACCTCGGGCCCGATCCGCACCTCACCGGTCGCCGACTCGACCGAGAGGATCTGGGTGTCCACGACCGGGACCGCCGTCGATCCGAACGAGATCAGACCATGGTCGGCGGGCTGATCCGGCCACGTGTGGTCCACCGGATGGAACGGGGTGCGGTCGGTCACGACCACCCGGCTCGGGTCACCGGCCGCCGCGTACGGCAGCACGGCGAGGACACGCCCATATCCTTCGGTCTGCCCGCGTGGGTAGCCGATTCGCGTCTCGCTGATCTCGCACACCCGGCCAGCCTGACACTCCGGAAGAGCAAGATCCATACATGGCCGAGGTGGCTGAGCGTAGGATTCTCTTACGCTCGATCCGCGCCGGCCGCACCACCGCCGCCTGTCGTCGGGAAGGTCTCGCGTAGCGCGGAGTCCAGTGACCGGCCGGTTGTCGGCTCGACGAACAGGTCAGCGAGGAGCAGGTCGGCGAGGTGGGTGGGGTTGATGCCCGACTCCTTGCCTCCGAGGCCCTGCAACGCGCCGCCGAGTCGCAGGGCGGCCCGTGCCGCACCGGCCGGTAGTCGGCCCACCCGGCGGCGGCGGCCGACCGCCGCCGCGATGCGCCCGATCATCTCGTGCCAGGTGAGGTTCTCGTCGGCGACCGGGATGTCCGCGCCGCTGGCCTGCTCCAACGCGTCCGCCGTGACCTCCGCCACGCTGCGCGCCGAGGCCGCGGCACTCCCGCCGGTCGGCGCTACCAGCGGGGTACGGGAGCGGGCCCACCGGTCCAGCGGCCCCGCCCAGTTCGGCAACCGGTCACCGGCCCGGCCGAAGACGAAGGGCAGTTCGAGGACGGCGACCGGCAGTTCCGCACCGGCGGCGGCCCGTCCCTCCCGGGCCTGTTCGATCCGGCACCTGATGTACGTGTGCCGCTCGCCGAGCCGCCACTGTGGGTGCAACCGGTCGAAGTAGGTGTAGTACGACCCCATCACCACCGCGCGGGTGAGGCCCTCGGTCCGGGCGGCGGTGCACAGGCGTACCACCGGTTCGACGTTGTCGCGGCGGAACTCCGGATAGATCGGTCTGGGCAACGACCGTTGCTCGTCGGTGCGGGTGGCGTACACGACCCCGTCGTGACCGGCGAGCATCGGCCGCAGCTGCTCGATCGAGGCGGACCCGACATCGAGCAGGTGATCCACCCCCGGCCGGGCGGTACGCGCCACAGTGGTGGTGGCGTGGCCGCGCTCGCGCAGCACCTCGACCACGTGAGCGCCGATCAGACCACTGCCACCCACCACGAGGATTCGCACGGTGCATCGTCCACTCCGGAACCCGGCGCTTGTCAAGCCATCGGGTACGGTCGGTGACGGGTGCCTGACCGCGGAACGTGCCGCGTCGTGCCTGAGAAGCCTTCACAGATCCGGGGTGGGGAATGCCTGAGCCGCGCGCCTTCTGGCTGGACGAGCAGTTCGACCGTGAGCGCGGTGCCGATGTGGGCGGCCGCTACGAGGCCGAGGTGCGCCGGCGGCTCGACGACTTCGCCGACAGCTGGGGTGACATCTCGCCGGTCGGGTTCGCGGCGACCGCCTGGCGGGTCGCCACCGATCTGTCTCCGGGTTTCGTCCGCTGGCATCGGCGGATTGTCTCGGCGACCTGCACGAGAAGCCCCTGGGACGGCAGCATGGTCGGCGCGGTGACGGTGATCTCCCGCTGGCCGGCCGAGTTGACCTGGACCAGACAGTGGCAGCGTGACCGCGGCTGGCGTGACTGGCCCCAGCTGTTCGGCCAGTACACGACCCCTACCGAGCAGGATCAGACCCGCAGCCCGCACCTGCGGGCGATGCTCCAGGTCGAGGCTCCCGTACCGCTCGATGATCTGCCGCCGGCACCGGACGGTCCGGATGGCGACGTCGCGACCACGGCCCGCCGCGCCACAGCTGTGCTGGTGCGGGAGCTCAACGACCTGCTCGCACCGATGATCGGTCAACTCGAGGCGGGGGTGCCCGCGGACTCCTAGCCGTGGACGACACCGGCCGAATCACCGTGCCACCGATGGCCGCGGAGGCGAGGCACGACCCGGACGCGGAACTCATCCATCGCCGAGACATGCAGAACGCTGCCATCTACACCGAGTTCATCGAAAAAATCGTTGCCGAGGCACCGAGGCCGACAGCCGGATCGCCCGCGCATTGACCCAGCTGAAGACGAGCATGCCCGGGCAGTACACGTGGGAGTACAACAAGGCCCAAGACGCAGCCCAGGCCGCCGCAGCGGTACTGGGGATTAGCAAGGACAGCATCCCAGCCCCGGCAGCAATCCGGCGGAGGTACGCGCCTGGTGGCGCGGCCTATCCGACGACGAGCGGCAGATATACCTGACCGCCTACCCGGAGCGAATCGGCGCACTCGACGGGTCAGCCGCAACAAACCGAGACACGGCCAACCAGCTCGGGCTGCGTACCTTCATCGGGGACAACATCAACCACCACCGCGAGCAAGGCAACCGCCCTCTGACGTCGCGGATTTAGCCGACCGGGGCGAGGCCGTCGAGGAACTGCGGCCAACTGTCTGCAACGCGGGTGATGTCGTCCTCGGTGGGCGGGAGGTCGTCGTCCATCTCCTCTTCCTCGTGGTTCCAGAACCAGACCGAGCCGTTGTCGATGTCGCGCAGAGAGATGGTGAAGAGGTTGCCGTACTCGTCCCGGGCTACCGGCAACAGCCACGTCGGCACTCGACCGTCGTAGGTGTCGAGCCGGTCCCACATGCTGGCGTAGTCGGGCACGTCGCCGAGGGAAAAGATCGTGTTGACGGCTTGGTCGTTGTTGGCGAGCCGCCCGCCGTCGTGCTGGCGCAGGTAGGCGCGGTAGGTGTTAGGCAGCGGATGGCCGAGTCGCCCTTCGAGGCGGGCAACAAGCTCCTCGGACGCGGGCGCCTCCTGGCGCAGGTAGGGCACTGCCATGCCTACGTTCTTCCCTTCATGATGGATACGCCGCCAGCGTGTTTGACGGCATCGTGCAGGTCCGACGGCGCCAACTGCATCCGCTTCGTGTCCTGGTGATGATGCCAGGCTTAGCCTTCGGGCGTGGCAGGCAGACCGGCCTTGCGATTGGCGTCGGTGAAGTCGCTGCCGTGGTTGCCCTCGAAGTGCGGGTCGAAGTGCGCCTCGTGCTGTGAGCGGGGCGGCTTGATGTAGGGCCCGAAGTCCGGGTACCCATCGTCGGTGAACCACATCCCGTCCGGATACTTCTCCTGAAGCCTCGGGGTCCAGTATTTGCCCTCGTACGATTCCGGCACGTTGAACCGGCACCACTCGGGCAGGTTCTTCTGGCACCACCTGCCGTCGGGGGATATATCGGCGATCCTTGATCGTTAGCTTCTTTGGGTACCAGCTGGCGAGCATTCATGATCGGCACCTTGATTGGGCTCCACCGCGTCGGCGAGGCCGGTGCGTTGTATGTGGGTCGCTGCGCTGCGTTAGGGTGCGTTCTTCGCGTTCGGTGAAGATCTGGAACAGGAGTTTCGCGCCGGTGCGGTCGAGGTTGAGGTATCCGAATTCGTCGAGGCAGAGCAGGTCGTAGCGGGCGTAGCGGTGGAGGGTCTTGGAGAGGCGTTTCTCGTTGTGGGCTTCGGCCAGTTCGTTGACCAGGTTCGCGGTGGTGGTGTAACGGACTCGCAGGCCATGCTCGGCGATGGCGGTGCCGATGCCGATAAGCAGGTGGCTCTTGCCGGTGCCGGAGTTTCCGACCAGGACCAGCGGGGCGCCGGCTCGGACCCAGGCGGGGTTGGCGAGGTTGTTGACGTAGACGGCGTCGACCTGCGGGTTCTTGTCGACCGCGCTCAGCCTGGTCGAACACATTCGCGCCGCCGGACGTCCCGCCACGGAAACGATCACCTGGCGGGAAGGCTCGAAGGGCACGATGAGTTCCCAGTTCATCTTCCTACGAGTACGCCCAGCCGGACACCGCGTCGCCCGCGCCACCGACGGCACCCTGCCGCAGCGGTGGCTGATCGCCCAATGGCCCGACCTGATCCGCTACGGCAAGATCTGCTGGCGCATCGAACACGACTACCGCGAACTGAAGACCGGCCTCGGCCTGGACCACTTCGAAGGCCGCTCCTTCATCGGCTGGCACCGCCACGTCACCCTCGTCACCGCCGCGCACCTGTTCATCACGGAACTACGCCTGGACCCAAGAGCGGCTGCGCCGGCCTGACCCTCTACACGGTCATCCGCGAGCTGCAACGCCTCCTCGCGACCTGGACCGGCGCCTGCATCACCTGCCACCAACCCGTGAAACCCTTACACCGCAACAAACGCCACAGAACCTAACAAAGCACTACTAGGAGTCCGCCGGGGTCAACGGCACCGGCACACGAGAACGGGGCGGGCGGTTCGCACCGCCCACCCCGGATTCCCGCCGTTCGGCGACCCGGCCGTCGATCAGGCCGGGTAGTGCCACTCAGCCGGTGGTCAGGACGAACTTCTCCCAGGCCCCCACCGACGTCCGGTTGGCGATCAGGGAACCGGCCCCGGCGTTCTCGGCACACACGATCTGGTTGTTGACGGTGGCGCGCAGGCTCACCGTCCCATCCGAGTTCGTGATGAGCTGGAACGTCTCCCACGACCCGATCGACGTGGCGTTGGCGACCAACGGGTTGGCGCCCGAGCTCGCGGCCGAGACGTAGAGCCCGTTGGCCCGCGACCGCAGCGCGATGTTGCCGTTGCCGGCGTCCACCCTGTCGAACTGCTCGGTGCTGCCGACGCTGGCCTTGTTGGCGATCAACGCGGTGGAGCCGACCGCCGACACGTACTGGCTGTTGATCTGCGCCCGCAGGGTGCTCACCGGCGTGCTGCCGCCGGTGCCGGTGGTGAAGGTGAACGCGTCAACGTCGAACAGGTAGCCGGAGCCGCCCTTGAACACCAGGTACAGCGTGGTCGACGCGGACGGCGGGTTGCTGATCGTGCCGGACACCTCGGTGAAGGTCTCCCAGTTGCCGGTCACCGGCACCGTGACGGTGCCCAGCAGGCTGCCGGTGGCCGAACCGGCCCGGACCTCGATCGTGCCACCGGCGCCGGCCGACGACGCCCGCACGGTGATGCGGTTGGCGTTCGACAGGTTGTACGGCTGGTACGAGATCCAGTCGTTGTTCTCGATGAACCCGGCAGTGCGACCACCCTCGGCGCTGGTGTGGTCGGTCGCCTGGACACCGGACTGGGCGCCGAAGTGCTCACCCTGGCGGTGCTTCGGCTGCAGCGTCCTGATGTTGTGCGTGGTCAACCCGCCGTTGTCGGTGTAGGCGGCGTCGAAGACCCCGTAGATGTTCGCTGCGGAGTCGTGCTCACCGTCGGTCGGGACGGTGATCGAGCCGCTGCACCCGGTCTTCGAGGTGATCTGGTGGGCGTGACTGTCGTGGCCCAGCGCGTAGGTCAGGCTCACCTTGGTGCAGTCGATAGTGCCGTCCTGCGGGTCGCTCACCGAGATCTGGTACGGCACGGTGTCGCCGAAGCTGAACAGCTGACCGTCGACGGGCGAGGTCAGCGTCACCGTCGGCGCCGTGTTGCCCACGGTGATGACCAGGCTCGCCGTGCCGGTGAGGCCGGTCGGGTCGGTGACCTTCAGAGTGGGGGAGTAGGTGCCGTTCGTGGTGTACGTCTTCGTCGGGTTGGCCGCCGTCGACGTGGTGCCGTCACCGAACGTCCACAGGTAGCTCAGCGAGCCACCTTCGGGGTCGGAGCTGCCGGCCGAGGAGAAGTTGACGGTAAGCGGATTGGCGCCCGAGGTGGGGTTGGCCGAGGCGACAGCGATCGGGTTGCGGTTACCCCCACCGATGTACTCGATCCGGAACAGCGCCTGGTTGTTCGAGCCGGTGCCGTAGTCGAGCACGTAGAGCGCGCCGTCCGGGCCGAAGGCCATGTCCATGACCTGCGTGCCGCTCCACGGGAAGCTGGAGATCTCTCCGCGCGAGCCGTCGGCGTTGACGGCGATGGGCTTGATCCAGCGACGGCCGTACTCACCGGCGAAGAACAGGCCGTTGAGCGACTGCGGGAACTTGACGCTGGAGTTGAGCGAGGCGTCGTACCGGTAGACCGGCCCGGCCATCGGCGACTCGGAGCCGCTGCCGAACTCCGACGGTGAACCGGAGTCGCCGGCGTACTTGATCCAGGCCGGCTTCGCCGCGGGCAGGGTCTGTAGGCCGGTGTTGCGGAACGAGTTGTTCGTCGGCCCGCCCGAGCAGTTGTACTTCGACTGCGACGGCCCGGACGGGAAGGTGTATTCGTTGTATGTTTCGTTGCTGGTGTTGCTGCCGGTGCAGTACGGCCAGCCGTAGTTGCCCGGCGCCGTGATCCGGTTGAACTCGACCTGACCCTGCGGGCCCCGGCTGGAGTTGGTGCTTCCCGCGTCCGGGCCGTAGTCACCGACGTAGACGACGCCGGTGGCCTTGTCCACGCTCATCCGGAAGGGGTTGCGCATACCCATCGCGTAGATCTCGGGACGGGTGTTGGCAGTGCCGGGCGCGAACAGGTTGCCCGACGGGATCGTGTACGTCCCGTCGGCCTGCGGCTTGATTCGCAGCAGCTTGCCCCGCAGGTCGTTGGTGTTGCCCGCCGAGCGCTGGGCGTCGAACTGCGGGTTGCGGTTGGTCCGCTCGTCAAGCGGCGCGTAGCCCGACGACTCGAACGGGTTGGTGTCGTCGCCGGTGGTCAGGTACAGGTTGCCGGCGGCGTCGAAGTCCAGGTCACCGCCGACGTGGCAGCACTGCCCACGGTCGTTGGCGACCTGGAGCACGATCTTCTCGCTGCTCAGGTTGAGCGTGTCGTCGCTGTTGAGGGTGAACCGCGACAACCGCAGGTGCCCCTTCCACCGGTCCCAGTCCGACTGCGAACCGGTGGTGGGGGCGTCCCCGGACGGGGTGCTCAGCGTGGGCGAGTAGTACAGGTAGATCCACCGGTTGGTGGCGAAGTTGGGGTCGACGGCGACGCCCTGCAACCCCTCCTCGTCGTGGGTGTAGACCGACAGGGTGCCGGAGACCTTGGTGTTGCCGGCCACGTCGGTCACCCGCAGCACGCCGTTGCGGGCGGTGTGCAGCACCGAACGGTTGGGCAGCACGGCCAGGGACATGGCCTCACCCAGCTCCGCCGAGCCGGTGGCGAGTTTGATCTGTTGGTAATCGCTGGCGGGGATCACCACCGCCTGGGCGGCGGTGGAGGGTGCGGCCACGGCCAGGGCCACACTCGCGACGGTGGTGACCGCCGCGACGAGTGCCCGGGACCAGCGCCGGGGGTACGAGAGCATGATCGTCCTTTCTCGACGACCGGGGGACGGGCGCGCGGGGGCGCACCACGACCAGGTGAGGGTGGTGAGGAGCGAACCGCGGCGCGGTCAGTTGGTGACGAGGTCGAACTTCTCCCACTGACCGATGGCGGTCCGGTTGGCGATCAGCGGGGAGGCGCCTCCGTTGTCAGCGGCCACGTACCGGCTGTTCACCGTCGCCCGCAGGCTTACCGTGCCGTCGGAGTTGCGGATCAGCTGGAACGTCTCCCACGCGCCGGCGCTGGCCCGGTTGGCGATCAGCGCGGACGCCCCGGCGTTCTCCGCCGCGACGAACTGCCCGTTGCTCTTGGCCTTCAGCGCGACGTTGCCGTTGGCGAGGCTTACCAGTTCGAACCGCTCGCTGGTGCCGGCGGAGCTCTTGTTGGCGATCAGCGCGGTGGTGGCGTTCGGCGCGCTCACGTACTGGTTGTTGGCGCGGGCCCGCAGGGTGGAACCGGTGGCGGCCGGCGGCGGGGTGGTCGGCGGGGCCGTCGTGGGCGGGGGAGTGGTCGGCGGGGCGGTGGTCGGCGGGGCCGTCGTGGGCGGCGGGGTCGTCGGGTCCGTCCCCGGCGAGCAGTTGGCGCTCACCGAACCCGCGGCGACCTGCAGGCCACCGAGCAGCATCCGGGTGAAGTTCGGGTCGGTGTACGACGCCTCGGTGTGCCCGAGACCCGTGTACCAGGCCCGGCCGCCGCCGAACGCCTTGCACCAGGTGATCGGGTGGTCGCCGTTCATGTTGCCGCCGCTGTAGGACGACTCGTCGAGGCTGGCGAGGACCCGCGCGCTGGACCGGGGGTTGGTGCGGTAGTTGTACCACTCGTCGGAGCGGACCCAGGTGGCGCCGAGGTGCGCGGTCGACGGGTTGCTCCGGTCCTCGATCTTCACGGTCGCGGTCTGGATCGCCGGGTGCGAGTCGAACCACGCCCCGACCAGTTGGCCGTACCACGGCCAGCTGTACTCGGTGTCGGCCGCGGCGTGCACGCCGACGTACCCACCGCCGGCGGCGATGTACTGCTCGAAGGCCGTCTGCTGGCTGGAGTTGAGGACGTCGCCGGTGGTCGACATGAAGACCACCGCCTGGTACTGGGCCAGGTTGGAGGTGGTGAACTGGTTGGCGTCCTCGGTCGCTGTCACGCTGAAGCCGTTGGCCGAGCCCAGCTGCTGGATGGCGGCGATGCCGTTGGGGATGGCCGAGTGGCGGAAGCCGGCGGTCTTGCTGAACACCAGGACCTTGGTCAGCGGCGCGGCCGAGGACGGTGTGGGAAGGACTAGCAGGCTGGCCATCAACACGGCCAAGCCGATGACGAAGGCCAACAAACGGGGACGGGAACGCATGGACGTGCTCCTCTGCTGAGCGTCGACCTCAGGCTGTGCACGGGGCAGGCCGGGGCCGCAGTGGCGGTGGTGCGGAAGCCGGGCCGCCGATGCTCGGCTGAGGTGGTGCGGGGGTGGTGGGGTGATGGAGGATGGGGCGCTGCGCCAGTCGGTCACCCCGGCCGACACTGTGGACGGTCCGATTGTATCGACTGGTATCGCTGAGGCAGTAAACCTCCGATGTCTTGCCCTCGTCAAGCCCACCCGCTCCGGCCCGGGTGCCCGCCGGTGCGGCCGGCGCAGGCGGTGCGGCACGTCGCGTGGTCGGCGGCAGGTCCACCCACTAGGACGAGACGTTCGCGCCGGACAACGCGCGGCGCTGCTGGTTTACCCACCTACCCGGCCGCGCGTCGGGCGGCCGGCCGACCCGTGCGCGCGGTTGCCCCGGCCCGACCGGAGGATGAGATCGGCGATCGTCTCCGGGTCGGTGACGATGGCAAGGTGCGACGATTCGACAGCGATCGAAGCCGCGCCGTCGGTTCGGCCGGGGACCGTTCCAGCTCCCGCGGCCGTCGTGCGGTCCCGAGGGCGACCGTCTGGAGGGCGCCGGCGGGCAGCGGCGGCAACGCGGGCGGTCAGCGACCGAGCACGAGGTAGGCGAGACCGAGGATGCCCCGGTAGCCACCGACGTACTCGCGCAACCGGTCGTCGAGTTCCGCGCGGACCTCGGCCGCGCGGGGATCCTCCGGGTACGCCAGCAGCCACTCCTGCCGGCCCGCGAGCCAGGTGGACTCGAAGTCGTCCCACTCCCGTTGGTCGGCGGTGCTCACGTGCAGCACCCGCCAGCCGCGCTCGCGGGCGGCCTCGACCAACTCCGGGAGCGCCGTGACCTCCGTGCCGAAGATCTGTTCGACCTGCGGGGTCGGTGGACGGTCCCAGTACGCGTCGCCGAACAGGAGCCTGCCCCCGGGCCGTACCACGGCGGCGAGCGCGTCGAGCGCGGCCCGGGTGCCGCCGAACGCGTGCGCCGAGCCGATGCAGAGGACCCGGTCGGCCGGCTCCTGCCAGGCCGCCACGTCCCCCATCACGAAGGCGACATGCCGGCTCAGCGACCGATCCGCGGCCAGCCGCCGCCCCCGGGTGAGCACGGCGTCGTCGGTGTCGACGCCGACGCCCCTCGTCGCGACCGGGCCGGCGACGCCTCCGGCGGTGACCGCCCGCAGCAGCAACTCGCCCCAACCGCAGCCCAGATCGAGTACGCGCGCCCCGGGGTGGACCTCGAGTCGCTGGAGCAGCAGCGCCGCGTGCTCCTCGGACAGCGGGGTGTTCCAGCGCATCCGCCGGTAGCGACTGGTGGCGAGGTGGTCGGTCGGCATCCGATGAGGGTGTCAAACGGTGATCGTCGGCGCGCGCCGGGTCCGGCGCCCCCGGGTACGGCAGAATCGGTGGGGTGGACGCGCGGCGGCCGGGGCCGTTTCGGCGGCCGACCCCGCAGGAGGTGGCGGCGGCGGCTGGCCGGGGCCTGGCCGACGTGATCGGGCCCGGCCTGCGGGTGCTGTTCTGCGGCTTCAACCCGGGTCTCTACTCCGCCGCCGTGGGGCTGCCCTTCGCTCGTCGGGGCAGTCGGTTCTGGCCGGCCCTGCACGGCGCCGGTTTCACCGACCGTGAGTTGCAGCCGTGGGAACACGACGAGTTGCTGCGGAAGGGGCTGGGCGTCACCAGCCTCAGCAACCGGGCCACCGCCCGCGCCGACGAGTTGACCTCGGCGGAGTTGGTGGCCGGGGTGACCGGGCTCGCGGTGAAGACCGAGCGGTACCAACCGCGCTGGGTGGCGATTCTCGGGGTGACCGCCTACCGGATCGCCTTCGTTCGGCCGAAGGCCGGGCTGGGCCCGCAGCCGGACCGGCTGGGCCCGTCGCGGGTGTGGGTGCTGCCCAACCCCAGTGGCCTGAACGCGCACTTTCCGCTGCCGGCGTTGACCGCCGAGTTCGCCAGGCTGCGCCGCGAGACCGGCCCCTAGGTCAGTCGGTCGCCAGCCCCTGGTAGTAGGCCTGCATGGCGGGGTGGTACTCGTCGAACTCGGGCCGGGACGAGCCGTCCCGGGAGGCGACGAGCAGGTCCAGGTAGTACTCCCAGCCGGCGCCGACCTCGGCGATGCCCGCCACGCTTGTGAGGTGCTGGACGAACCGCAGTTCGGTGGTGCCGTCGGTCTCGGTGAGCGCCAGGTCCAGCCGCCAGGTGCCGTAGCTGTCCATCATCGATACGGCGAGGCGTCGCTGGGGCTCGCACGCGTCGATGTGGACCTCACACCAGGGCTGCCCCTCCTCGTAGGCCATCTGGATCCGGATGGTCCGTCCGGGCGCGGCGTCGCCCTCCCACGGGCCGAACCACCGGGCCGTGCGTTCCGACTCGGTCAGGCTGGCCCAGACGTCCGCCGCCGGGGCGCGGAAGGTCCGGGTGAGGACAAGATCGTGGCCGGTGGCGGTGCGAAACAGGCGTCCGGCGGGTGTGCGCGTCATGCCGTGTGCTCCCTTCGGTGTTCCACCGGGCCGCGAGCGCGGCGCTCTCGGCGGGTGCGGTAGATCTCGGTTTCCAGCGCGTCGAGGCGCCGCTCCCACCTGTTGTCGCCGGCGAGCCCGGCCAGCCACTCGGCCAGCGGGGCGAGCGGGCCGGGGTCGAGGCGGTAGAACCTCTGGCGACCGACCAGCTCGTCGCGGAGCAGGCCGCTCTCGCGCAGCACCCGCAGGTGGCGGCTGACCGCGGGTCGACTGATCGCGAACCGTTTGGCGATGTCACCGGCGGAGAGGGGTTCGTCGCGCAGCATGGTCAGGATGTGCCGGCGCACCGGGTCCGCGATCGCGCTGGCCACCTCATCCACCCCGAAAGCGTAACCCATGGGTTACGGGTATGGGGAACCCGGCTGCGTCGATGGTGGGCACATGATCAGCTGGCCTGGCACGCTGTACGACATGGCCACCCTGTTTCGCTCCCGGATGACCGACTGGACCGTCGCCGTACCCGTGCTCGCCGTGCTCGTGCTGATCGTCACCTGGGGGCGGAGTCTGCCCGGGCCCGTCATCGTGGTGGTCGCGGTGCTGCTCGGCGGCGCGGTGCTCGCGGCCGTGCACCACGCGGAGGTGGTCGCCCACCGGGTGGGAGAGCCCTACGGCTCACTGGTGCTCGCCGTCGCGGTCACCGTGATCGAGGTCGCCCTCATCGTCACGCTGATGATCAGCGGCCCGGAGAAGACCCAGTCGCTCGCCCGCGACACAGTGTTCGCCGCTGTCATGATCACCTGTAACGGCATCCTCGGCCTGTCGTTGCTGCTCGGGGCGCTGCGCCGACGCGTCGCCGTGTTCAATCCGGAGGGCACCGGCGGTGCGCTGGCCACCGTGGTCACCCTGGCCACGCTGAGTCTGGTCATCCCGACCTTCACCACGGCCCGGCCCGGCCCGGAGTTCAGCCCGGCCCAACTCACCTTCGCCGCCGTCGCGTCGCTGGCCCTGTACGGGCTGTTCGTGCTCGTGCAGACCGGCCGGCACCGCGACTACTTCCTGCCGGTCGACAGTCAGGGCCAGGTGATCGACGCCGAGGAGCACGCCAAGCCACCGACGACCCGCGCGGCGCTGATCAGCCTGGGGCTGCTGCTGGTGGCGTTGATCGCGGTGGTGGGCGACGCGAAGACCGTCTCACCGACAATCGAGGCCGGCGTCGCCGCCGCGAACCTGCCGCACGCGTTCGTCGGTGTGATCATCGCCCTGCTGGTGCTGCTGCCGGAGACCCTCGCTGCCGCCCGCGCCGCGCGCCGCGACCGCGTACAGATAAGTCTGAACCTCGCGCTCGGTTCCGCGATGGCAAGCATCGGCCTGACCATCCCGGTCATCGCCATCGCCTCGATCTGGCTGGACGGCCCCCTGCTGCTCGGCCTCGGCGGCACCCAGCTCGCCCTGCTCGCGCTGACCGCGGTGACCGCGGTGCTCACCGTCGTGCCGGGCCGGGCCAACGTCCTCCAGGGCGGCGTCCACCTGGTGTTGCTCGCCGCCTTCGTCTTCCTGGCCGCGAGCCCCTGACCCCGCCGTCACCGCGATCCGTCACCCGCCGCCAGGCGGTCCGCGCGGGCGTTCAGGTAGCGCTGCTGCGCCAGGTTCGTCGAGCGCGCCGCCGCCATCCGGTACGCCTCCCGTGCCGCATCCCGCTCACCGACCATCTCCCACAGGTGGGCGCGGGCGGCCGGGAGTCGGGGATCGTCGGCGAGGCGGACGTCGCCCGCCAGGCCGGCGAGCAGCGCCAGGCCGGCCGACGCGCCCCTGCTCATCGCCACCGCCACGGCATGGTTCAGCGCCACCACCGGGTTGTCGCAGATGCCCAGCAGCACCTCGTACAGGGCGGTGATCTGCGCCCAGTCGGTGTCCTGCGCGCGGGGCGCCTCGTCGTGCACGGCGGCGATCGCGGCCTGTACCTGGTACGCCCCGACCACCCCGCCCGGTAGCGCCGCGGTGATCAGCGCGACCCCCTCGGCGATCTGCTCGGCCCGCCATCGGCCGCGGTCCTGCTCGGCCATCGGCACCAACTCGCCGTGCGGGCCGATCCGGGCCGGAGCGCGGGCGTCGGTGAGCAGCATCAACGCGAGCAGGCCGGTGACCTCCGCGTCCTCCGGTAGCAGCCGGTGCATGAGGCGGGCCAGCCGGATCGCCTCGGCGCTCAGGTCGGCGCGCAGCAAGCCGGGGCCGGCCGTGCGCGCGTACCCCTCGGTGAAGATCAGGTAAAGCACGTGCAGCACGGCGGCGAGCTGGTCGACGCGCTCCGCGCCGGTGGGCGGCGCGAACCGCAACCCGGTGTCGCGGATCCGCTGCTTTCCCCGGCTGATCCGCCGGGTCATCGTCGCCTCCGGCACCAGGAACGCGCGGGCCACCTCGGCGGTGCTCAGCCCACCCACCGCGCGCAGCGTGAGCGCGATCTGCGATGCCGGTGAGAGGGCCGGATGGCAGCAGAGGAACAGCAGGATGAGCGTGTCGTCGGCGTCCGCCGGCGGTTGATCGGCCGCCGGGGCGCGCCACTGCTCCGGCAGCGCCCACCGGGCCACCCTGTCCTCCCGCCGCATCCGGGCCTGCTCGTGGCGCAGCAGGTCGGTCAGCCGGCGGGACGCCACGGTGATCAACCAGCGACGGGGACTCTCCGGTACGCCGTCGCGCGGCCACCGGTCCGTTGCGGCGATCAGTGCCTCCTGCACGGCGTCCTCGGCGGTGTCGAAGTGCCCGTAGCGGCGCACCAGCGCGCCGAGGACCTGCGGCGCCAGTTCGCGCAGCAGGTCCTCGACGGGCAGCTCAGACACCTGTCAGCCGGCCAGGTCCTCGACGCCGTCCAGCACCGGCCGCACGTCCACGTAACCGCCGGGCGCGTCCGGGTCGACCAGGCCGGCGGCGATCTCGGTGGCCCGGTCGAAGCTGGCGCACTCCACGATCGTGTAACCCGCGAGGACCTCCTGCGTCTCCGGGTACGGGCCGTCGGTGACCACGGGTGCGCCCGCACGCACCTGCACCCGGCGGGCGTGTGCCGGCGCACTCAGGCCGCGCGCGTCGACCAACTCCCCGGACTCGGCCAGCGCCTGGTGCACGGTCTCCATGTGCGTGTGCATCGCCGCGACCTGCTCGGCCGACATGGCCGGCCGGTCGGTCGCCCGACCGGACAGCACGTCGTAGTCCTGTTGCGAGCCGAACAGCAGAATCATGTACTTCACGGGTGTTCCCTCCTGTCGCCGGCACCGCCTCCGGTGCCGCCCACCAGAAACGTCGAAGCCCAACCCCCCACCCGGACACCCACCCACCCCAGTCTCCGCCCCGGTGATCAAGAGGCTCGCGTCATGCCGACCGGCGTGTCGTGACGCCGACCTCTTGATCACGGGGGAGGGAGGCGGTTCCGGGGTGAACCATGTGGCGCTGGTGTGCGTGGAAGTGGTGCGTGGCGGTCGTATCGTCGGGGTACTGCGTCAGGGCAGGACCGACGCCAGGGGAGGCACAGTGGGGGCACTGTCGGGACACAACGTCCGAGGCCCGTTGGCGGGTCTGGTGATCGCCGCCCTGGTGTCGCTCGCCTGCGCCGGCGGCGGGCTGGCCGAGCCGGCGGGTGAGAGTCCCACCCGGGACCGGTCGCCGGCAGCTCCGGCGCCGAGCACCACCCGGGCCGACAGCACCACAAGCGTCGCCGAGTTCAAGCAGGACGTCGCCGACGCACAGGACGTCGCCGAGCGGTACTGGGCGGCCCAGTTCAAGGAGTCCGGGCAGCGGTTCCAACCGATCCGGCGGATCACCCCCTACCAACGGGCGGGTGAGGTGTCGTGCGGGGGCCAGCCGCTGCCCCGCAACAACGCCGTCTACTGCTCGCAGGGCGACTTCATCGCGTACGACGTCGCCTGGTCGGTAGCGGCGTTCCGCCAGGTCGGTGACGCGTTCGTGTTCTACCTGCTCGGCCACGAGTACGCCCACGGCATCCAGGTGCGGCTCGGCATCAACTACAGCTTCACCATCCAGCAGGAGTTGCAGGCGGACTGCATGGCCGGTGCGTACCTCGGCGACTCGGTGCGCGCCGAGGCCCTGACCCTGGCCGAAGGTGACCTCGACGAGTTCCGCGAAGGGTTGGCGGCCGTCGGCGACGACCCGGATCAGCCGTGGTTCGCGGAGGGGTCGCACGGCACCGCCGAGCAGCGCACCGACTCGTTCTTCCGGGGCTACGAGCGCTCACTTGCGGCCTGCGACCTGGGCTGAGCGGGTTGCCCGGATCACGCCGGTGCCCGTCGCGGCCACCGGCGGTGACCTGGCCTGGCAGGATCGCCGGTGTCGGACACGACCCTGGAGGATCCGCTGAGCAGCCACCACCCCGCCGCCGTGCTCTTCGACATGGACGGCACGCTCGTCGACAGCGAGAAGCTGTGGGACGTCGCGCTGCAGGAACTCGCCCGTGAGTACGGCGGGGAGCTGTCCGAGGACGCCCGTCGGTCGATCGTCGGCACCGCCATGGCCGAGTCGATGCGCATCCTGCACGACGACCTGGGGCAGCCCGAACGGGATCCGGAGATCAGCACGGCGTTGATCAACGCCCGGATCCTGGAGCTGTTCCGCACCGGTCTGCCCTGGCGGCCCGGCGCGTTCGAGCTGCTACACGCGGTCCGCGCGGCGGGAATCCCCAGCGCGCTTGTCACCTCCAGCCCCCGGGCGCTTGTCGAGATCGCCCTGGACACCCTGGGCCGGGACAACTTCGACACAGTGGTCGCCGGCGACGAGGTCGTCGCGGCCAAACCGCACCCCGAGCCCTACCTGACCGCCGCCCGGCTGCTGGGCGTGCCGATCGAGCGTTGCGTGGCGATCGAGGACTCGCCGACCGGGGTGGCCAGCGCGCTCGCCTCCGGCGCGGCGGTGCTTGCCGTACCGGCGGAGGTGGCGCTCGCGCGCACTGTCGGCGTACACCAGGTGCGGAGCCTGGCCGACGTGGACCTGGATCTGCTCGCGGCGCTGCTTGCCGACCGGACCGCGGCGACGGGCTGAGCGGCCGGCACGGTCCGCGGATGGCGCCCGGAACGGCCGACGCCCCCGCTCGCACGTGCCGAGCGGGGGCGTCGCCGCAACCGATCAGTCGTGGGCGATGGCGCCCAGCACGTTGATCCGGGCCGCCCGGATGGCCGGCAGCACCGCGGCCACCACGCCGATGAGCGCGGCGAGAACGAGGAAGGCGACCATCTGCCCCCAGGGCAGGTTCAGGTCGGTGATGCCCTCGTCCTTGAGCGCCTCGACCACCGCGGCGCCGAGGCCGGTGCCGACCGCCACGCCCAGCAGCGCGCCGAACACGGAGATCACCACCGCCTCCACGGTGATCATGCCCATCGTCTGGCCGCGGCGCAGGCCGATCGCCCGCAGCAGACCCAGCTCGCGGGTCCGTTCCAACACCGACAGGGCCAAGGTGTTGACGATGCCGAGCCCGGCGATGATGAGGGCCAGCCCCAACAGGATCTTGATCATTGTGAGCAGCCCGTCGAGCTGACCGGTCTGCTGCTTGACGAACGCGTCCCGGTCGGCCACCGACACCTCGGGGCTGTCCGCCAGCAGCGTCTCCACCTGGGGCTGCACGTCGGCGACCCGGGCACCGGGGGCGAGTTGGATGAAGCCCTGGATGGGCTGCGGGATGGTGAAGTCCTTCGCGGCCTGCACCGGCAGCGTCACCGGGTTGGTCAACTGGGACGACTCGTAGATGCCGCTGACGGTGTACGTCCGCGCCTCGCCCCGGGGCAGTTGCACCTTGACCGTCGAGCCCACCGACCAGCCCCGCGAGGTGGCCGTGTCCGAGCTGGCCAGCATCTGGGTCGGACCGAGCCGGTCGATGTCGCCGGCGGTGGCCTTCGCTCCGAAGATCTGCCGCAGCGACGCGATGTCACTGCTCGCCGCGACCCAGGTGCTCTGGCCGTCGACCTTCGCCATGTCGCCGTACTCGCCGTCGACCAACTGCACGCCGGGCAGGGCCTTCGCCTGGTCCAGCACACCCGGGTCGAAGCTCGGCGGACGCGGACCGCCCTGCTGACCGGAGATCACCAGCTCGGCCTTGATGGTGTCCTCGGCGAGCGCGCTGATGCTGCTCTTGGCCGAGTCGAGGATCACCGTGATGCCGGTGATCAGCGCGACGCCGACCATCAGCGCCGCGGCGGTGATCGCGGTGCGGCGCGGGTTGCGCCCGGAGTTGAGCCGGCCCAGCTTGCCCGGCACCGACCAGGAGAAGATCGCGCCGAGCAGGGTCACCACCGGCCGGCTGATCAGCGGAGTCAGCAGCGCCACGCCGATGAAGGAGAACAGCACCCCACCGAGGATTGTGGAAAGCGTCTGCCCGCCGGCGTTGCCGCTGAGCCCGAGGAAGAGCAGCACCGCGCCGATGGCGGTGACCACCGACCCGGCCACGGTGACCTTGGTCAGCGGCCGGTCCGGCGTGGCCACGTCCTGCATGGCCGCGATCGGCGGGATCCGCGACGCCCGCAGCGCCGGCAGCAGCGCCGCGACCACAGTGATGAGCAGCCCGATGGCGAACGCCCCGATCACCGCCGCCGCCGGCACACCGATCCCGGCCAGCGTCAGGCCACCGGCGAGCTTGCCGAACAGGAAGGCCAGCAGCGCCCCCACACCGATGCCGGCGGCGAGACCGAGGACCGAGGCGATCAGGCCGACAGTGATGGCCTCCAGCACCACCGAACCGATGATCTGCCGCCCGCTGGCCCCGATGGCGCGCATCAACGCCAACTCGCGGGTGCGCTGGGCCACGATGATCGAGAAGGTGTTGAGGATCAGGAACGTGGCGACAAGCAGCGCCACCGCGGCGAAGCCGAGCAGGATCTTGTTGAAGAAGGACAGGCCCTCCTTCAGGCCGGCCGAGGCGTCCGCGGCCACCTGCTCACCGGTCTTCACGTCGAAGGCCGGGCCCAGGGCGCGGGCCACGTCGTCGCGCAGCCGCTCGTCGGAGACGCCGCCGGCGGCGTTCACTGTGATGCTGCTGAACGTGTCCGGTTCGCGGAGCATCAGCCGCTGCGCCACCGGCGTGGTGAAGAAGACCTCGTTGACCCCGCCGATCGAATCCCGGTTACCGCTGTAACCCATGATCCCGACCAGTGTGAAGTCCCGCTTCTTCGACTCGAACGCGGTGAGCACCCCGACCTTCTGGCCGACCTGCACCTTCGCGGCCGTGGCCAACGACTTGTTGACCACGATCTCGTCCTCGGCCTGCGGCCCGCGCCCCTCCCGCAACTGCATCAGCTCGGTCTCGCCGATCCAGTTCTCGCCAAGCTGCGGCGGGCCGAACGAGGTGATCACCTTGCCGTTGCTGCCGATCACGCGAGCGCCGTCGGCGTTGACGATGCCGGTCGCCGAGGCCACCCCCGACACCTGCTTGACCTGCTCCACCACGGCGGCGGGCAGCGGGGCCGAGGTCTGCTCGCCCTCCATTTCGCTGAGTTCCACGTTCGGTTTCGCCGCGACGTTCACGTCGATCTCGGAGAACCCGTCGGCGAAGACCGAGTCGAACGAACGGCCAAGCGTGTCGGTCAACACGAAGGCACCGGAGACGAACATCACCCCGAGCACCACCGCCAGACCGGACAGGATCAGCCGGACCTTTCGGGCCAGCAGACTCTTCAGTGTCGCCCGGAACATCAGTTGCCCACCTCGGCCGGAGTGTCCAGCTTCTTCATCGTGTCCAGCACCGTCTCGGCGGTCGGCTCGATCAACTCCGAGACGATCTGCCCGTCGGCGAGGAAGACCACCCGATCGGCGTACGCGGCGGCGGTCGGGTCGTGGGTGACCATCACGATCGTCTGGCCGTGCTCGCGGACCGAGCTCCGCAGGAAGTTGAGCACCTCCGCGCCGGAGCGCGAGTCCAGATTGCCGGTCGGCTCGTCCGCGAAGATCACCTCTGGGCGGGAGACCAGGGCCCGTGCACACGCCACCCGCTGCTGCTGCCCGCCGGAGAGCTGCGCCGGCCGGTGGTCCAGCCGGTCGCGCAGACCAACAGTGGAGATCACCGTGTCGTACCAGGCCGGGTCCGGCTTGCGCCCGGCGATCGACAACGGCAGCAGGATGTTCTCCTTGGCGGTAAGCGTGGGCAGCAGGTTGAACTGCTGGAAGATGAAGCCCACCTTGTCGCGGCGCAGCTTCGTCAACCCCGCGTCGCCCAGCCCGGTGACCGTCGTCTCACCGATCGACACCGTCCCCCGGGTCACCGAGTCCAGCCCGGCCAGGCAGTGCATAAGCGTCGACTTGCCCGAACCGGACGGCCCCATGATCGCGGTGAACCGGCCACGTTCGAACTCTGCGCTGACCCCCCGCAGCGCGATGACCTGAGCCTCGCCGCTGCCGTACACCTTCCACACGTCGTTCGCCCGGGCCGCGGCCTGCGCCTGCTGGCCTACCGTCGCGGTCACGTCATCTACCTCTTCCGTCTGTCCGTATGCTCGCGCCGCCCCCCGATGGTCCGGCGCGACTGTTCCATCATCGGCGCTGCTCACGCCCGTTCCGTCCGCCCACGGGGGGACCCGGGACGGATTTCCCGCTGCGGGTGGCCCCCGATGTCGGATCAGGGTTGCCCCTGATCCGACGGCCGGTCGATCCGTTTCCCACGACCGGCGACGGCGCCGAACCCGATCCGCCCCGCACATCACAGGAGGGTCAACCGCGCCGAGCCGTCTCCGGTCACGGTAGGTGAGCACGGCAACCAGGCCGTCCCTCCGCGGAGGGATCCTCGACTACGCCGGGTGGGGTAGCCGCCGGACGGTCGCTACGCCCTGGGGCGGACCAAGCCCGACTCGTACGCCAGCACCACGGCCTGCACCCGGTCGCGCAGGCGCAGCTTCGTCAGCAGGCGCCCGACGTGGGTCTTCACAGTGGTTTCGCTCACCGACAGCGCCGCCGCGATCTCGGCGTTGGACAACCCCCGAGCCACCTGCACCAGCACCTCGCGTTCCCGGTCGGTGAGCGCGTCGAGCACCGGCGCGGGCGTCGCCGCCGGATCGGGCAGCAGGTCCGCGAAGCGCTCCAACAGCCGCCGCAGGATCCGCGGCGAGACCACCGCGTCCCCGCCGGCCACCGTGCGGATCGCCGCGATCAGCTCCTCGGCGGGCACGTCCTTGGCCAGGAACCCGCTGGCGCCCGCGCGCAGCGCCCCCACCACGTACTCGTCCAGGTCGAAGGTGGTGAGCACCAGCACCCGCACCGGCAGCCGGGACTCGACGATGGCCCGGGTCGCGGCCACCCCGTCCATCCGGGGCATCCGGATGTCCATCAGCACGACGTCGGGCAACAGCCGCCGGGACAGCTCCACCGCCTCCACACCGTCGCCGGCCTCGGCCACCACGTCCAGGTCGCCCTCGGCCCCCAGCACCATCCGGAAGCCGGTGCGCAGCAGCGGCTGGTCGTCGGCGAGCAGGATCCGCACCGGCCGCGCCGGGGCCACCCGATCCGTCATCTCGTCTCCCGTCGCGCCGACGTCGTGCCCGCACCGCTCATCCTCGCGTACGGCGGCCGATGCGTAGCGGACACGCCAGTGGCCGACCCGGTGCCGGTACCGATCGACGCGGCACCGCTCCGTCGGCGCTGCCGGTCAGCCGGGCGCCGAGACGGCTGGACGCGGTAGGGAACCGGCCCACCCCCGCGGCGGGCCCGAACGGCCCGCCGCAGGTGGTCACTCGTCGGCGCCGGGCACCACCGGCGCGGACCGGGCGTCGCGCAGCGGATCGGCGTTCGCCGCCGAGACCGGGAACGGCGGCGGGGTGCCGCCGAAGCTCGGGCACAGCGCCTGGTGACTGCACCAGTCACAGAGCCGGCTCGGTCGGGGTCGGAAATCCTGCCGGGCGGTGGCCTGCTCGATCGCCCGCCACAGCGCCACCACCGTGCGCTCGAAGCGGACCAGCTCGTCAGCGTCCGGCGTGTAGTCCAACACCTCGGCGTCGCGCAGGTAGAGCAACCGCAGCACCCGGGGCACCACCCCCCGGGTGCGCCACAACACCAGGGCGTAGAACTTGAGCTGGAACAGCGCCCGCGCCTCGAACGCCTCCCGCGGCGCGCCACCGGTCTTGTAGTCGACCACCCGCAGCGCGCCGTCCGGAGCGACGTCGAGCCGGTCGAGATAACCCCGGATCAGCAGCTCCTCGTCGACCACCGCCGAGATCAGGCTCTCCCGCTCGGCCGGCTCCAGCCGGGTCGGATCCTCCACCGCGAAGTAGCCCTCCAACAGCCCGGCCGCCGACCGCAGGAACTCCACCGGACCGGCCGGCTCGGCGCCGTCGAAGATCCCGGCCAGCTCCGGCTGCTCGGTCACCAGCCGATCCCACTGGGGCGCCACCAGGTCGCCGGCCGCCGCCGGCGTGCGGCCCGGCGCGGGCAGGTCGAACAGGCGCTCCAGCACCGCGTGCACGAGCGTGCCGCGGGCCTGCTCGATAGTGGTGCGCTCGGGCAGCCGGTCGATGCTGCGGAACCGGTAGAGCAGCGGGCAGGTCTTGAAATCCGCCGCCCGCGACGGCGACAACGAGGCCCGCACCGTCGGCGGCGCCTGCGCCGGGGAGGTGGGCTGGGTGGTGGTGACCGGTTCCGCCGTCATGTCGGGAAAGGTTAGGGCACCGGTGTGACACCGACCGCCGCCCGCCCCGCACGACGACGGTCCGTAGCATCGTGGCGATGGAGCAGACCCCCCGGCCACCGCGCCGACCCGACCGGCGTCCCGGCCTGAACGTCGGCCGGGTGTTCGGAGTGCCGCTGCACCTCAACGGCTCGATGGTCCTGCTCGCGGTGCTCATCGCCGTCCTGTACGCCGAATTCGCCCGCCGCCAGCTCGATCTGCCGCAGATCAGCGGCTACCTGATCGGCTTCGGGTTCGTGGTGTCGTTGCTCGGCTCGGTGCTGCTGCACGAGCTGGGCCACGCCCTCACCGCCCGCCGGTACGGCATCGGTGTGCGGGGAATCACCCTGGAGCTGCTCGGCGGCTACACCGAGATGGACCGGGACGCCCCGTCGCCCCGGGTCGACCTGCTTGTCTCGCTGGCCGGCCCGGCGGTCTCCGCGGTGCTCGGAGTCGTCGCGGTCGCCGCCACCCTCGCCCTGCCCGAGCGGACGGTGGCGCACCAACTCGCCTTCCAACTCGCGGTGAGCAACGTCATCGTCGCGCTGTTCAACAGTCTGCCCGGGCTGCCACTCGACGGCGGCCGGGCACTGCGCGCCGCGGTGTGGGGGCTGACCCAGGACCGGCACCTCGGCACCGAGGTCGCCGGCTGGGCCGGCCGGGTCGTCGCCGTCGGCACCGCCGCCCTGGTCGGGCTGCTGACCGTGACCGACTATCTGGCGCCGCTGGCGCTGCCGCTGATGCTGCTTGTCGCCGTCACCCTCTGGCGGGGCGCCGGGCAGGCGATCCGGGCCGCCCGGGTCAGCCGCCGGTTCCCGCTCATCGACCTCTCCCGGCTGGCCCGCCCGGTCTGGCCGGTGACCACCGGCACGCCCCTGGCCGAGGCCCAGCGCCGCCGCGCCGACGGTGGGCAGCCGGCCGCGGCCCTGCTGGTCACCGACTCCACCGGCCGTCCGGTCGCGCTCGTCGACCCGGTCGCCGCCGACGCGGTTCCGGTCGACCGCCGACCATGGCTGGCGGTGGACGCCGTAGCCCGCGCCCTGGGCACCCTTCCCGCGTTGGCGATCGGCTGGGACGGCGAGCGGGTGATGGAGGCCGTACAGACCCACCCGGGCGCGCAGTACGTGGTGACGTCAGGCGAAGATGTCGTCGGCATTCTGCACATCGCGGACCTCGCACAGCTCCTCGAACCCAACCGGAAGATGACACAGTGACCGCAACTCCCTCCACCGTCGGAGCCGACCCCACCACCCCGGCGCTGACACCCGTGCACCGTGGGCCGTTCCGGCCCGGCGACCGGGTGCAGCTGACCGACCCCAAGGGGCGGATGCACACCGTGACGCTGGAGCCCGGCAAGGAGTTCCACACCCACCGCGGCATCCTGGCGCACGACGCGCTGATCGGGCTCCCCGACGGCAGCGTGGTGACCACCGCCGGTGGCGGCACCGCGTTCCTCGCGCTGCGGCCCCTCCTGTCGGACTATGTGCTGTCCATGCCCCGCGGCGCTCAGGTGATCTACCCGAAGGACTCGGCGCAGATCGTCGCGATGGGTGACATCTTCCCCGGCGCGAAGGTCCTGGAGGCCGGCGCCGGCTCCGGCGCGTTGAGCTGCTCCCTGTTGCGGGCCGTCGGCACCGAGGGCGAACTGCACTCGTTCGAGCTGCGCGACGACTTCGCCCAGATCGCCAAGCGCAACGTCGAGGCGTTCTTCAACGGGCCGCACCCGTCGTGGCACCTGCACGTCGGTGATGTCGCCCAGTGCCAGGAGACCGGCTTCGACCGGATCATCCTGGACATGCTGACCCCCTGGGAAACTCTCGACATGGTCGAGCGGGCGTTGGTCCCCGGCGGGGTGTTCATCGGCTACGTCGCCACCACGCCGCAGCTGTCCGAGCTGGTGGAGGCGCTGCGCGAGCGCGGCGGCTGGACCGAGCCGCGCGCCTGGGAGTCCCTGGTGCGCGACTGGCACGCCGAGGGCCTCGCCGTCCGACCGGACCACCGGATGATCGCGCACACCGCGTTCCTGGTGTCCGCGCGCAAGCTGGCCCCCGGGGTCACCGCGCCGCCGCGCCGCCGCAAGCCCAGCAAGGGCACCGAGGCGTACGCGCAGCGCCGCCAGGACCTGCGCGCGGCGGAGGCGGCCCGACAGGCCGCCGCCCTGGCGACGGATGAGCAGCCCAACGGTACGGGGGAGATGGACAGGCCGTGACCATCGAGCTGGCCGGCGGCACCGCCGAGCAGGGGGAGGCGCTGGTATGAGCCGACCGGGCTACGGCGGCGGTGACCTCCCCGCGGTCTTTCCCGACTGGTCGCCCTACCAGGATCTGGAATCGGCGGCCCGGGCCTACCTGCGCGACCCGGACGTCGCCCTGGAGGCGCTCGGCGGCGTGCTGCGCGGCGCGTCGGTGCTCGGCTTCACGCTGGAACGCTTCGTCAACGAGGTGAACGGCGTGTGGCAGGAGGTCGTCGTCTGCGACGGCAGCCGGTTGATCCTCTGGCACGGCGAGGACGTGCCTCCGGAGGAGGGCCCACCGGGATCGATGACCTCGTCGTTGCGGGTGGTGCCGGTCTCCACCGTCACCGAGGTCGGCTGCCGGCGGCGGCTCAACCGCGCCGACAGCGGCGAGATCCGGGTCGACAGCATCGATGTCTACCTGCTGCTGACCTCACTCGACGAGGCGCCGCCGAGCGAGGAGATGGTGGGTACGCCACGGCACGACGCGCTGCGCTTCGGCAAGACCCTCGACGACGGCGGGGCCGGGCAGATCGCCCGGCTGGAGGAGTTCGCGCGGCTGGTCGCCTCGGTGGTCGGCCGGCCGATGCTCTGAGGCGTACCCCTGTCGTGCTTTGGGGCGTGCCCCGGTGTCGGGACCGGCCGGGCCACGTGGCCCGGCCGGCGACCGGCTCAGTCTTCCTCGGCGTCCGGACCGGCGACCTCGACACCGTCGCCGCGCACCACGTGGATGCAGTCGCCCGGGCACTCCTTCGCGGAGTCGATCACCTCGAGCCGCAGGTGCGCGGGCACGTCGACGCGGCTGCCCGGCGTCGCCAGCAGCTCACCGTCGGCACCCTTGACGTACGCCAGGCCGTCGATGTCGAACTCGAAGACCTCCGGCGCGTACTGCACGCAGAGCCCATCGCCCGTGCACAGATCCTGGTCCACCCAGACCTGCAGCTGATCGGTCGCGACCTCGGTCACCGGCGCACCCCCCATGTTCTCCCGTCCTACACTCCGACGGTACCCGAACGCCGGTAACCGCCCGTCAGGCCACCCTTGGCGATCAAGGTTCGGTGACGAGGGTGTTGCGTGGGACCGAATCGGCCTCATAGCGGCTAGTGTTAGGGCAGAACGTTCAAGCCCCCCGGGGAGGTGGGACGTGGCAGCACGCAGCGACGACGCGGACTCGCGCGCCGCACGGTGGGAGAAGGAAGCCCACGATCTCTCCACGCAGGTCGCGTTCCTTCAGGAGGAACTCGCTCTGGTGCGGCGCAAGTTGACCGAAAGCCCCCGACACGTCCGGCAGCTCGAAGAGCGGCTGGCGGCCACCCAGGCACAGTTGGCGCGGCTGACCGAGAACAACGACCGGCTGGTGAGCACCCTCAAGGAGGCTCGCACGCAGATCGTGACGCTCAAGGAGGAGATCGACCGGCTGGCGCAACCGCCGAGCGGGTACGGCGTCTTCCTGGCCAAGCACGAGGACGGCTCGGTGGACGTCTTCACCGGCGGTCGCAAGCTACGGGTCGCGGTCTCACCCGCACTTGACGTGGGTGACCTGCGCCGTGGCCAGGAGGTCCTGCTCAACGACGCGCTCAACATCGTCGACGCGTTCGGCTATGAGCGGGTCGGCGAGGTCGTGATGCTCAAGGAGATCCTGGAAGGGCCCGGCGGCGGGCCGGGTGACCGGGCGCTCGTGGTCTCGCACTCCGACGAGGAGCGCATCGTGCACCTCGCGGAGACCCTCATCGGCTCCGCGATCCGGGCCGGCGACTCACTCATGATCGAGCCCCGCTCGGCGTACGCGTACGAGCGGATCCCGAAGAGCGAGGTCGAGGAGCTGGTCCTGGAGGAGGTGCCCGACGTCGACTACGGCGACATCGGTGGCCTCCAGTCGCAGATCGAGCAGATCCGCGACGCGGTGGAGTTGCCCTTCCTGCACGCGGACCTGTTCCGTGAGCACCAGCTCCGGCCGCCCAAGGGCATCCTGCTCTACGGGCCGCCCGGCTGCGGTAAGACCCTCATCGCCAAGGCCGTGGCCAACTCGCTGGCCAAGAAGATCGCCGAACGGCAGGGCAAGGAGAAGCACACCAGCTTCTTCCTCAACATCAAGGGTCCTGAGCTGCTCAACAAGTACGTCGGCGAGACCGAGCGGCACATCCGGTTGATCTTCCAGCGGGCCCGGGAGAAGGCCGGTGAGGGCACCCCGGTGATCGTGTTCTTCGACGAGATGGACTCGATCTTCCGGACCCGTGGCTCCGGTGTCTCCTCCGATGTGGAGAACACCATCGTCCCGCAGCTGCTCAGCGAGATCGACGGCGTGGAGGGGCTGGAGAACGTCATCGTCATCGGCGCCTCCAACCGGGAAGACATGATCGACCCGGCGATTCTGCGCCCCGGTCGGCTCGACGTGAAAATCAAGATCGAGCGACCGGACGCCGAAGCGGCGAAGGACATCTTCTCCAAGTACATCCTCTCCGGGCTGCCCCTGCACCCGGACGACCTGGCCGAGCACGGGGCCGACCCCCAGGCCACCGTCGCGGCGATGATCGACGCCGTGGTGCTGAGGATGTACTCCGAAACCGAGGAGAACCGCTTCCTCGAAGTCACCTACGCCAACGGTGACAAGGAAGTCCTCTACTTCAAGGACTTCAACTCCGGCGCGATGATCCAGAACATCGTCGACCGGAGCAAGAAGATGGCCATCAAGGAGTTCCTCACCTCGGGCCGTAAGGGGCTGCGCCTGCAGCACCTGCTCGACGCCTGCGTCGACGAGTTCCGCGAGAACGAGGATCTTCCCAACACCACAAACCCCGACGACTGGGCCCGCATCTCCGGCAAGAAGGGCGAGCGGATCGTCTACATCCGCACGCTCGTCTCCGGTGGCAAGGGCACCGAGGCCGGCCGGTCCATCGAGACCGCGAGCAACACCGGCCAGTACCTCTGACCGCCAGCGGCGGCACCGGACTCGTCCGGTGCCGCCGCCGCGTGCGTCCCACCGCTACTGTTTCCACGATCCCGTCGGCGCCCCGCGGCTCCGGCGTCGTCGTCACCCGTACGGCGACTCCCCACAATTGACCAAGGCGCTCAGCAGGCCATCGACGCAACCCACAGGATGGACCGGCGCGGTCAGCCGGCTGGGCGCGGTGCCCCGGGGGCCGGCCACGGCACGTCAGCCGCGCCGCGCCGACCGGCAGGGCCGCGCAGTAGGCCACCGCGCAGACTAGTCTCGATGGTGTGAGCGGCGGGTACGCCGGCTGCAGGGGCGAGCGAAGCGAGTGGTCGCATGACGGTACGTCGGATCATGGGCACCGAAGTCGAGTACGGCATCTCCGTGCCCGGGCAGGCCGGAGCCAACCCGATGGTCACCTCATCACAGGTGGTCAACGCCTACGGGGCACGCCCCGAGCTCAACCGGGGTGGTCGGGCCCGCTGGGATTACGAAGAAGAGTCGCCGCTGCGCGACGCCCGCGGTTTCACCTACTCCGGGGCCGCCTACGACCCGGCCGAGGCGTTGGCTGACGAGGACCTCGGCCTCGCCAACGTGATACTCACAAACGGCGCACGGCTCTACGTCGACCACGCCCACCCCGAATACTCCACCCCGGAGGTCACCACCCCCAGAGACGTGGTGCGCTGGGACAAGGCCGGTGAACGGGTGATGGCCGAGGCGTCGCGCCGGGCCGCCACCATCCCGGGCAGCCAGCCGATCCACCTCTACAAGAACAACACCGACAACAAGGGTGCCAGCTACGGCGCGCACGAAAACTACCTGATGCGCCGGCAGACCCCGTTCGCCGACATCGTGGCGTACCTGACGCCGTTCTTCGTCACCCGTCAGATCGTCTGCGGCGCGGGCCGGGTCGGCATCGGCCAGGACGGCGGGCAGAGCGGCTTCCAGATCTCCCAGCGCGCCGACTTCTTCGAGGTCGAGGTGGGCCTGGAGACCACCCTCAAGCGACCCATCATCAACACCCGCGACGAGCCGCACGCCGATGCCGACAAATACCGCCGGCTGCATGTGATCATCGGCGACGCCAACCTCTCCGAGATCTCCACCTACCTCAAGGTCGGCACCACCGCGCTGATCCTCAACATGATCGAGGAGAAGGCGCTCGGCGCCGACCTCGGCATCGCGGACCCGGTCAGCGAGCTGCGCGCGGTCAGTCACGATCCCGGCCTGACGCACCGGATGCGACTGCGCGACGGTCGCCGGCTGACCGCACTCGACCTGCAGTGGGCGTACCTGGAACGGGCCCGGTCCTTTGTCGACGACCGCTACGGCACCGACGCCGACGAGCAGACCGTCGATGTGCTCGACCGTTGGGAGAGCGTGCTGGACCGGCTCGGCCGCGATCCGATGCTCTGCGCCGACGAGCTGGACTGGGTGGCGAAACTGCGGCTGCTGGAGGGTTACCGGGAGCGGGAGAAGCTGGGCTGGGGCTCGCACAAGCTGCAACTTGTCGACCTGCAGTATTCCGACGTCCGGCCGGAGAAGGGCCTCTACCACCGCCTGGTCACCCGAAAGGCGATGAAGACGCTGCTCACCGACGACGAGACGCGCACCGCGATGACCGAGCCGCCGGAGGACACCCGGGCCTACTTCCGGGGTCGCTGCCTGGCCCAGTACGCGTCCGAGGTCGTCGCCGCGAGTTGGGACTCGGTGATCTTCGACGTGGGCCGGGAGTCGCTCGTCCGGGTGCCGATGATGGAGCCGGAGCGCGGCACGCGTGCGCACGTCGGAGCACTGTTCGACCGCTGTGCCAGCGCGAAGGATCTGCTGGAGACGTTGACCGGCGGCTGAACGTACGTCCTTATGCCCGTCGCGTGCCGTAAGCCGGCGCGCGGCGGGCTTTTCGTCGCCCGCGCGAGGTAAGTTCATCGCAGACGATCGTGGAGGAGGCAGCAGTGGCCACTCATGACAGCGGCGGCCAGTCGCAGTCCGGCAAGTCCCGTCAGGGCGAGGAAATCGAGGACGTCACCACCGAGGCCAACCCCGAGGTGGCCGAGCGGCACGCCGAGATCACCGAGGACGTCGACGACCTCCTCGACGAGATCGACTCCGTCCTCGAAGAAAACGCAGAGGAGTTCGTGAGGGGTTATGTACAGAAAGGGGGTCAATAGGGGCATATGTCCGATTTGATCGACCCTCTGGGTAAGGCATGCCCGCAGTGCAAGAGGGTGCTGGCCCGCAGCGACTTCCACCGTGATCGGCGCCGGGTGGACGGCCTCGCCTTCTACTGCAAGGCGTGCGCCAATGGTCGGTCTGAGGCGAGCCGGCGCAAGCGGGGCATGGCGCCGCAGAAGAAGTCGCCGACGCCGGTAGGCGACGGTTTCAAGTGGTGTCCGGACTGCGAGCAAATCAAGTCGTTGGACGAGTTCCCCACCACCACGACCAAGGCCAGTGGTCGGCACAGCTACTGCAAGCCCTGCCACAACGCACGCGGCAAAGAGACGGCGCAGCGGCTCTACGGCGGGACTCGCGAGTACCACCTGCAGCGGCGGTACGGCGTGGGGGAGAAGGAGTTTCAGGAGCTCCTGGCCGAGCAGGGCGGGGTGTGCGCGATCTGTGGCGGTGCCGACCCGCAACATCTGGACCACGATCATCGCACCGGATGGGTGCGCGGGATACTCTGCTTCAACTGCAACGGTGGTCTTGGCCAGTTCCGTGACAGTCCCATGAGGCTGGCCAGGGCGATCACGTATCTGAGAGGAACCACGTGGCAGCGGGCTTTGATCCATCCGGGCGTCTACCAGATGTGTTCACCAACGCGGGGACGTCCTCCTTCACGACGTTCCTGAGTCGGGTGGCCCCCGAGATGCTGCCCGGCCGGCGGCCGTTGCCGCCGGGCATGGCAGCCGACCTGGCGCCGCACGCGACCACCATCGTGGCCATCTCGGCCGCCGGTGGCGTCGTGATGGCCGGCGACCGTCGGGCCACCATGGGCAACCTGATCGCCCAGCGCGACATCGAGAAGGTGCACCCGGCCGACGCGTACTCCCTGGTGGGGATCGCCGGCACGGCGGGCATCGGGATCGAGCTGATGCGACTGTTCCAGGTGGAGCTGGAGCACTACGAGAAGATCGAGGGCGCGATGCTCTCGCTCGACGGCAAGGCCAACCGGTTGGCGTCGATGATCCGCGGCAACCTCGGTGCGGCGATGCAGGGCCTGGCCGTGGTGCCGCTGTTCGCCGGTTTCGACCTGGCCGCAGGAGATCCGGCGCGGGCCGGTCGGATCTTCAGCTTCGACGTGACAGGTGGTCCGTACGAGGAGACCGGCTACGACGCCATCGGCTCCGGCTCGCTCTTCGCGAAGTCGGCGCTGAAGAAGCGGTTCCGGGCCGGCCTGTCCGTCGACGACGCCACCCGCCTCGCGGTCGAGGCGCTCTACGACGCGGCGGACGACGACACCGCGACCGGCGGACCGGATCTGACCCGTCGGATCTATCCGGTGGTGATGACCGCCACCGCCGAGGGCACCCGCCGGTTGACCGACGCCGAGACGGCGGCGATCGCCGAGGGCGTGGTCGCCGGTCGGATGGAGAACCCGGGCGGTTGAGCCCCGTCCACCCCCACCAGTCAGCTGTCGTCAGCACCGCGCCGTAAGGAGAACCGCCGCCGTGGCCATGCAGTTCTACGCCTCGCCCGAACAGATCATGCGCGACCGCTCCGAGTTGGCCCGCAAGGGCATCGCTCGGGGTCGCAGCGCCGTGGTCCTCAGCTATACCGGCGGGGTGCTCTTCGTCGCGGAGAACCTCTCCAGCGCCCTGCACAAGGTCAGCGAGATCTACGACCGGATCGGGTTCGCCGCGGTCGGTCGGTACAACGAGTTCGAGAATCTGCGCCGGGCCGGTGTGCGGATGGCCGACCTGAACGGGCTCAGCTACGACCGGCGTGATGTCACCGGACGGGCCCTGGCCAACGTGTTCGCGCAGACGCTCGGTGCGATCTTCACCGAGCAGTCGAAGCCGTTCGAGGTGGAGATCTGCGTGGCGGAGGTCGGGGCGACCGCGGACGACGACGAGTTGTACCGGCTGACGTACGACGGCTCGGTCAACGACGAGCCGGGGCGGATGGCGATGGGTGGCCAGGCCGAGGCGATCACCGGTGTGCTGAAGTCGCAGCACCGCGCGGACATGTCCCTCGGTGAGGCGGCCCGGGTGGCGGTGCAGGCGTTGAGCAGCGTCGGTGGTGAGGGTGGCGCGGCGCGCACGATCGCGGCCAACCAGCTCGAGGTGGCGGTGCTGGACCGTCAGCGGGTGGGTCGTACGTTCCGCCGGATCACGGGCGCGGCGCTGACGGCGCTGCTGGACGGTGATGTCGCGGCGGCCGAGCAGCCGGCCGAGGCGGGTGGGCCGGACACGCCGGCGCAGCCGACCACGGAGGCGCACAAGCCGACGACGTCGGCGGGCTCCGCCGACCTGGAGGACAAGCCGGCCGACGGCAAGTAGCATCCGCCTCGCCGGCTGCCGTGGGGTGGCCGGCGGTGGCGGCCGTCACCGCACGGCTGGTCAGGCCGCGGCGGGGTTGACGATCGCCTGGATGCCGACGAATGCGGCGACGGCGAAGACGAGCCAGGCGAAGGCGCGTTGCAGTCGGTGGGTGGGTAGCCGGGTGGCGATCCGGCCGGCGGCCAGTGAGCCGGTGACGGCGGCGGCGGTGAAGGCGGCGGCGATGCCGTAGTCGATGGTGGCGTCGCCGGCGTGGGCGGCGAACCCGGCTGCGGAGTTGATGACGATGATGGCCAGTGACGTGGCGACGGCGGCCGGCATGCGCAGGCCCAGCAGCAGGACCAGGGCGGGGATGATGAGGAAGCCGCCGCCGACGCCGAACAGGCCGGTGAGAAAGCCGACGCTGAGCCCGGCGGCGACGGATTTGGGCAGGCAACCACGCCAGTTGACGCCGCCGTCGGGCAGGGCGCAGTCACCGCCGGTGTCGTCGGTGTCCCGCAACATCCGTAGACCGGCGATGACCATGAGGACGGCGAAGCCGGCGAGGACGACCCGAGGGTCGAGGAGCCGGTTGACGGCGGCGCCGGCGAAGGTAGCGGCCGCGCCGGTGCCGCCGATGATGGCGGCGAGCCGCCATCGGACGAGGCCGGCTCGCAGCCGGGGGAGCAGGGCGGTCGCGGACGAGATGCCGACCACGAGCAGCGAGATGGGCACGGCGGCGGCGAGGGTGAGGCTGGCGCCGTAGACGAGGGCGGGTACGGCCAGGATGGAGCCGCCCCCACCGAGCAGGCCGAGCAGGACGCCGATGAGGGCACCGAACCCGACTGCGGCGATCATGTGTCACCCCCTCCCGGCCGGCCTGCGCCGACCGGCCGGGAGCGTGTGCCGTAGCGACAGGGCATCGCGCTACCGCTGGTCCGTGGTGAGGGCGCCGACGATCTGCTCGACACTGGTGCGGGGACCGCGGTTGTAGGGCAGTTTGGCCAGCATCATGCCCATGGCGCAGGTGTTGGTGAGCGCGGCGACGGTGAGGCCGGCGCCGACGAACGCGGCGGCCCACTTGACCGGTTCGATCAGGGTGCTGACGAGTACGGCGACCAGGACGATGCTGCCGGCGACGAGGCGGACCTGCCGCTCGAGGTCCCAGCGGGGCCTGCCGGTGGTGATCGGAGCGCGCGCGGCCTGCCAGGCGGTGATGCCGCCGGTGAGCACTCGCACGTTCGGCAGGCCGGCGCCGGCGAGGGCCTGCTCGGCCTGGGCGGCGCGTTGCCCGGAGCGGCAGACGAGCACGATCCGCTCGTCGAGGTGGGCGCGCAGTTCGTCGCGGTGCTCGCGCAGCAGGTCCAGGGGCACGTTGTACGAGCCCGGGATGTGCGCGCCCTCGAACTCGGCGGGGGTGCGCACGTCGATCAGCCGGGGCGCCTGGTCGGTGCCGAGCAGGTCGTGCAGCGCGGAGACGTCGACGCTGGCCGGGGTGCTGGTGGGTGTGGTCATGTGGTGTGGGTGCTCCTGTTCGGTGGTGCGGGGACGTTTCAGTTACCGGGAACGATGGGCAGGCCGGCGTCGGTGTAGGCGTCGTCGAGGTGCACGACCTGGCGACCGGCGCGTTGCAGCAGGCTGCTGGCGGCGGCGGCCCGGTAGCCGGAGCCGCAGTGCACCCACACCGTGCCGGTCGGCACGTCGGTGAGGCGGTGCGGCAGGTCGGGCAGGGGGATGTGGACCGCGCCGTCGATGTGCCCGGTACGCCACTCGTTGGTCATCCGGACGTCGAGCACCACGTCGGCGGCGGGCAGGGCGTGTGGCGGGGTGCCCGCGCGGGCTGCGGCGAGGTCGGCGAAGGTCGCCGTGGTGAGGGCGGTCAGCCGGGTGTCGTCACCGGCGGCCCACTGCTCGGGGCTGCCGGTGGCCGCGGCGGCGGGCCGGTCGATGCCGATGCGGGCCAGTTCCCGCTGCGCGTCGGCGACCTGCTGCGCGCTGTCGCCGAGCAGGGTGATCGGGGTGCCCCACGGGGCCATCCAGCCCAGCCAGGTCGACATCGGGCCGTCGAGGCCGAAGCTCAGGGTGCCGGTGAGGTGCCGGTGCGCGAATGCCTTGCGCGAGCGCAGGTCGACCACCCACTCCCCGTCGGCGATCCGCTGAGCCAACGCGGCCGGGTCGGCGACGGCGACCGGGGTGAGGTCGATCAGGTCGGCGCCGGCGGTGTTACGGGCGCCCATGTGCGCGTAGTAGGCCGGGTAGGCGTCCAACCCGGCGAGGGTCTGCTGGACGAAGTCGTCGGCCTCCAAACGCAGCGCCGGGTTGGCGGTGCGTTCCCGGCCGATCGTCGACTCGGGGGCGTCGGACTGTGTGGCCGAGCAGAAGCTGCCGAAGCCGTGGGTGGGCCACACCTCGGTGCCGTCGGGCAGGAGGTCGGCGAGGCGGTGCACGGAGGCGTACTGGTGTTCGGCGAGGGTGTGGGCGTGCTGCTTGCCCAGCAGGTCGGTGCGGCCGGTGGTGCCGAACAGCAGGGAGCCACCGGTGAACACGCCGACCGGGCCGTGCTCGCTGTCGAGGACGTAGGACAGGTGGTGGAAGGTGTGCCCGGGGGTGGCTACGACCCGCAGCCGCATCCGCGTCGACACGGTGATCGCGTCACCGTCGGTGACCGGGCTCCGCTCGAAGTCGACAGTGTCGTCGGCTGCGACCAGGTACGTCGCGCCGGTGAGCCGGGCGAGGGCGAGCCCTCCGGAGACGTAGTCGTTGTGCAGGTGGGTTTCGGCGACGTGGGTGATGCGTACGCCGAGACTGCCGGCCAGCGCCAGGAATCGGTCGATGTCCCGTTGTGGGTCGACGACGATAGCCACCTCGCCGTCGTGGGCAAGATAGCTGCGGTCGCCCAGGGACGAGGTCTGTACGACCTCCACACTCACGTCAGTCACTGCTCAGTCTCCTCGTTCGGTTGCGGTGGTAGGTAGGCGGTCGGCTGTTGGCCCGAGCCCGGTCTCGGGAGACCGGCAAGCCGGCACCCGTGCCTGTCCGAGGTGGTGGGCGCATGGCGGCCAGCCGCCGCGGTGGCACACCGTCACCAGAACGGGCGTACGGGCGGCGGCTGTGTCGGTCGTACGTTCCCGCCGGCGGCGAGATGGCGGGGCGTTGCGCCCCACCTCGCCGTGCCGGTGCGGCTCTTTCACCCCGCCGGTGCGGTCCGCTGGCGGATACCCGGGGGACCGGGAATGCACGGGGCAGTCACCCCGGCGCGGGCGATGATCTCCGGTAGGTCAGGAGAGGGCCAGGAACAGCTTCTCGAGCTCTTCCTCGCTCATCGGCGGCTCCTCGCCGCGCCCACGAGCCGCCTGGCACTCTCGTAGGCCGGTTGCGATGATCTTGAAGCCCGCGCGGTCGACGGCGCTGGACACGGCGGCCAACTGGGTGAGGACCTGCTTGCAGTCGTCACCGTTCTCGATCATGGCGATCACGGCCCCGAGCTGCCCCTGCGCGCGCTTCAGTCGGGTCAGCGCGTCCTTCAGCATGATCGGACTCATCTCCACGTGTGCCCACCGCCCTCGTCAGATACCCCCGGGGGTATGTCGCTCGCTGATGGGACCAACATACCCCCGGGGGTATCCGTTCCCCAGTCTGATGCGGTGCTCTGCGTCACTATCGGAAGGCTGCGCGACCGCCCGGCGCACACGGGAGCCCGGCAGCTCCCCGGGCAGGCGTGGCCACGGGAGACGAAACCGCGCGATGGGAGTGCTCAGCCGGTGCGGGCGACGTCCAGAAACGTACGGCTCGCCGCCGTAGGTGGGCGTGACCACGGTGCGCCGGAGCGCGCCGGGGTCACGCCCCTGCGGCGACTCCCGGCGTCACGGCCTCGCGGCTCGACGACGGGTCGAGGGCCGAGCCTGCGGTGCGGGTGCCGCGTAGCAGGGCGGCCATGGTGGCGGCGACCACCACGGAGCCGATGGCGTAGCCGAGCTCGACCCGCAGTGCGGTCGCGACCGGGGCGAGGGTAGCGACCACCAGCGCGGCAACACCGACGGCCCAGGCGACGGCCTGTGCCCGGTGCCGGTCGAGCGCAAGCAGCGCCTGGCCGAGGACCATGGCCCAGAGGTAGGCGAGGGTGGCTGCCGCCAGCCAGGCGAAGTCGCCGTGGCCCAGGACGTCGGGCGCGTCGAACAGGGTCTGCACCAGCCACGGGCCGAGCAGGACGGCGAGCACGGCGCCGGTGAGGCCGAGCGCGGTGACGACGCCCAGGGCCCGGCGCAGCAGGCCGTTGAAGGCGGCGCGGTCGCCGGTGGTGGCGGAGGTGGCCAGGCCCGGGAGCAGGGACGCCTGCAGCGACGCGAAGACGAACAGCGGGATCCGGACCAGCACCAGCGCGGAGAGCAGGGCGCCGGCGGTGGCCACGTCGGACGGGTCCAGCACCTTGACGTTGATCACGCCGATGTTGACGACGACCTGGGACAGCAGGCTGGACGTGATGAGCAGGCCGAGGCCGCGCAGGAACGAGGCCCAGGCGACGGGCACGCCGCCGCCGATGGCCCGCAGGACCGGTGGGGCGGTGACCGCCACGCCGATCAGCGGCGCGACGATCAGGACCGCGCCGAACCAGACGGGGGAGGTGACGCCGGTCAGGCCGAGCAGGGCGACGAGGGCGATGCGCAGGCCGCCGTCGACGCCGAGCTGGGTGCCGTACCAGGGGAACAGTTGCAGACCGGAGAGCACGCCGCGGGTGGTGTGCGCGACGGCGAGCGCCGCGAGCGACCCGATGAGGACGGCGACCATGGTGTCGTCACCGGCGAAGAACCGGTCGGCGAGCGGACCTCGGAGGGCGATGATCAGCGCGACGATGGCGACGAGCAGACCGAGGGCCAGGACGGCCCCCCGGGCCAGCACGGGCCCGGGGGTGTCGCCCTGACTGTGCCGGCCGGCGACGAGGCGGGCGACCTCCTGCTCGACCGGCATGAACAGACCGATGCCGAGCGTGAAGACGATCGTCCAGAGCACGGACAGGGAGCCGTAGTCCGCGACGGTGAGGCTGTGCCCGGCGACCGCCAGGTGGACGTACGAGGCGAGCCCCAGCAGGGCCAGGCCGGCGCCGACGGCGACGGTGCCCGGTGGGACCAGGCTCAGGAGCCGGCGGATCACCGGCGAATGAGCGCCAACGTGAGGACGGCGAAGGCGCGGCCGAGGTAGATCATGGCCTTGGCGGGGGAGTGGCTGGGGGTGCCGGCCATCCGCTTGCGCATCGCCACGGGCACCTGGCGGATGGTGTAGCCGCGTCGGGCGGTGTGCACGAGCGTCTCCACGGTGTCGCCCAGGTATTCCACCGGGTACCAGGTGGCGAACATGTCGATCACCCGACGGTTGGCGGCCCGGAACCCGGAGGTGGTGTCGGTGAGCTTGGTGTGGGCGACGCGCGACAGCACACCGGAGAGCATGACCATGGCCCAGCGGCGGGGGCCGCGGACGTTGTAGTCACCCTCGCCGGCGAACCGGGCGCCGATCACCAGGTCGGTCTCGTCGAGCAGGTCGACGAGCTTCGGCACGTACCGGGGGTCGTGCTGGCCGTCCGCGTCGATCTGGATGGCGACGTCGTAGTCGTGGTCGCGGGCGTACCGGTAGCCCACCCGCATGGCGCCGCCGACGCCGAGGTTGTACGGCAGCTTGGCCACCCGGGCACCGGCCGCGGCGGCCACCGCGGCGGTGCGGTCGGTGGAGCCGTCGTCGATGACGATCACGTCGACGCCGGGCAGTTCGCCGCGGACCTCGCCGACCACGTCGGCGATCGAGCCGGACTCGTTGAGCGCCGGAATGATGATCAGGACCCGCTTGCCGTTAACCATCGTGGGACACCAGTTCGTCTCGGGCCGCCCGCTCCGCGTCGATCTCGGTACGGAGCAGGGCGAAGTCTTCGGCCAGGGTGCGGGTCTCTTCCTCCAGGTGGCTGACCTCCCAGCTGAGGTGCACGCAGACCAGCAGCAGGAAGATGATGCCGAGGAAGAGCACGAGGCTGACGCCGGAGGCGACGCCGAGCAGCTCGGCGACGTTGTCCAGCAGGCGTGGGAAGAGCGACAGGGGGATGACGATCACCAGGACGCCGAGCCAGAGCATGCCGTACTTCTCGCGCAGCTGCCGGCGGCGCAGCAGCTCGACGATGGTGGCCAGCAATATCAGGCCGGTCAAGCCGGTGACGAGGGTGAGCTTCATGCGACCTTCCACGGAGCGGGCGGAGCGGGGGAGTCGAATGCGTCGACGAGGGTGGCGTGCCAGTCGGGGAGCGACGGCAGGCCTGCGGCCGCCCAGCGGCTGTGTGCTAGCACACTGTACGCCGGTCGGGGAGCAGGACGAGGATACCGGTCGCTGGTGGTGGGTCGGATCCGGTCAGGGTCCAGACCGGCGAGCGTGAACGCCGCGCGGGCGAGCCCGTACCAGGTGGTCTGGCCGGCGCAGGTGCTGTGGTAGACGCCGGGGGCGGCCTGGCCGTCGAGGGCGGCGTCGGCCAGCGTGACGAGGTGTTCCGCGAGCCGGTAGGACCAGGTGGGCTGGCCGTGCTGGTCGTCGACCACGTCGATGTACTCCCGCTGGGTGGCGAGCCGGAGCATGGTGGCCACGAAGTTCGGACCGTGCGCGCCGTAGAGCCAGGCGGTGCGGACCACGTACCCGGTGTCGGGCAGCAGTCGGGCGACCGCCTGCTCGCCGACGAGCTTGCCCCGGCCGTAGGCGTTCACCGGTGCGGTGGGGGCGTCCTCCGGGTAGGGGGTCTGTGCGTCGCCGGCGAGCACGTAGTCGGTGGACAACTGGATGAGCCGGGCGCCGGTGGTGGCGCACGCCGACGCGAGGTTCGCCACGCCGTGGCCGTTGACGGCGGTGGCCGCCGCCTCGTCGGCCTCCGCGCCGTCGACATTTGTCCACGCCGCCGTGTTGATCACGATGTCGTGCTCGGCGACGGCCGCGCGTACCGCGGTGGGGTCGGTGATGTCCAGGTCGGCGCGGCCGGCGGCGGTCACCTTGAGGTCGGGCCGGGCGTTCAGCACGGTGACCAGGTCCCGGCCGAGCATCCCGCCGGCTCCGGTGACGAGTAGTCGGGTCATGCGGTGGGTGTGGTCTTGAGGGGTTCCCACCAGGTGCGGTTGTCGCGGTACCAGGTGACGGTGTCGGCGAGGCCCGCATCGAGGGTGATGC